>CAIMOR010000501.1 GCA_903843125.1 uncultured Rhodospirillales bacterium | reverse complement strand
GGTCTTGCCCTTTTTGCCGCCGCCCAGCTTCATCTCGTCGAACAGGATTTCGCCGAGCTGCTTGGGCGAGCCGACGTTGAAGGGCTTGCCGGCGATCTCGTGGATTTCGCGTTCCAGCACCACCAGGCGGGCGGAGAAATCCTCGCCGATGCGGGCCAACTCCGCGCCATCCACCTTGATGCCGTGCAGCTCCATGTCGCGCAGCACCGGCACCATGCGGCGCTCCACCTGTTCGTACAGCGCCAGCGCACCCTCGGTCCGCAGCCGCGGCTTCAGCAGCAGCCAGAGGCGCAGCGTGACGTCGGCATCCTCGGCGGCATAGGCGGTGGCGTCCGGCAGGGCGACGGCGTCGAAGCTGATGCGGGTGCGGCCGGTGCCGATGACCTGGCTGATGGGGATGCAGGGGTGGTTCAGGTGCAGCTGGCTGAGCTCGTCCATGCCGTGGCCGTGGCGGCCGGCTTCCATGGCGTAGGAGATCAGCATGGTGTCATCCACCGGATGCACCTTGATGCCGCCGTTGTCGGGGCTGCACAGCACTTCAAGGTCGTACTTGGCGTTCTGCAGCACCTTCAGCACGCTGCGGTCCTCCAGCAGCGGCTTGAGCAGTGCGATGGCGTCGTCGAACGGGATTTGCGCGGGGGTGGCTTGGCTCTCTCCCAGCATATCGCCCTGGGTGCCGCCGGGGGCGACGTGGCGCAGCGGGATGTAGCAGGCGCGGCCGGGGGCGGTGGCCAGGGAGATGCCGACCAGCTTCGCCTTCAGCGCGTCGAGGCTGGTCGTCTCGGTGTCGATGCCGACGACGCCCACGGCCTGGGCTTCCGCGATCCAGCCGCGCAGGGCGTCCAGCGTGGTGACGCAATCGTACTGGCCCCAGGGCGCCTCCACATCCGGCGCCGGCAGCACGGCGGCGCTGCCGGCGACCACGGCGTCCGGCACGGGCGCATGGCCGCCGCTGGCGGCGACCAGCGCGGCCGGGCGCGGGCGCGGCGTCGGCATGGCGGCGCCATCGCCCAGGCCGACGCGGGCCAGCAAACTCCGAAAACCCTGGTTGCCGAGGAAGCGGGCCAGCACGGCGTTGTCCGGCGCGCGGGCCAGCAGCGTCTCGATCTCCACCGGCAGCGGCGCGTTCTCGTCCAGCAGCACCAGGCGGCGGCTGATGCGGGCCTGCTCGGCGAAGGCGATCAGGCTCTCGCGGCGCTTCGGCTGCTTGATCTGCGCGGCGTTGGCCAGCAGGTTCTCCAGGTCGCCGTATTCGATGATCAGCTGCGCCGCGGTCTTCACGCCGATGCCCGGCACGCCCGGCACGTTGTCGGTGGGGTCGCCGGCCAGGGCCTGGACCTCGACCACCTTGCTGGGCGGCACGCCGAAGCGCTCCAGCACCTCGGGCTCGCGGATCGGCTTCTGCTTGATCGGGTCGAGCATCTGCACGCGCGGGCGCACCAGCTGCATCAGGTCCTTGTCCGAGGAGACGATGGTGACCTCGCCGCCCGCCTCCGCGAAGGCCTTGGCATAGGCGGCGATCAGGTCGTCGGCCTCGAAGCCGTTGAGTTCGACCTTGCAGACGCCGAAGGCTTCCGTCGCTTCCCGGATCAGGCCGAATTGCGGCACCAGGTCTTCCGGCGCTTCCGGGCGGTGCGCCTTGTAGGCGGGGTAGAAATCCTGCCGGAAGGTGGCGCGGGAGGTGTCGAACACCACGGCGATGTGGCTGCCGGTGTGGTCCAGCAGGAAGCGGCTCAGCATTTGGCTGAAGCCGAACACCGCGTTGACCGGCACGCCGGCCGGGTTCGTCATCGGCGGCAGCGCGTGATAGGCGCGGAAGATGTAGCCCGAGCCGTCGATCAGGATCAGGTGGCGGTTGGGGTTCGCCACCAGGGCCGGCTCGGCCGCAGCTGCCACCAGGTCAGTGATGGTCGTTGCCCCCGGCGCCCTCGCGCAGCGCATAGGTGCGGCTGCAATAGGGGCAGGTGACCTGGTCGTGCTCGATGCGCAGGTAGACGGTGGGGTGGCCCAGCGTGCCGCCGCCGCCGTCGCAGGCCACCACGCGGCTTTCCACCATGGTGCGGTCCTCCGGCGTCACGCCCGGGGTGGCCTTGGGGGTATAGCCGGTGATCTGGGGATCGCGCATGGCGCGGCACTCCGTAGGGGCGGTCACGATGAGGCGTCAGCATAAGGCGCACCGCCGGGGTCGGCAAACGCGCTTGTGGGGTCCGTGGACCGGGCCTAGCCTCAGGCAAACATCCCTCGGAGGAATGGCCATGCCCGTCGCGCAGGTTCGTGGTGTGAAGCTGGTGTATGAGGTGCTGGGCAGCACCGGGCCTTGGATCGCGATCTCGCCTGGCGGGCGGCGCGGCATGATCTCGGTGAAGCCGCTGGGCGAACTGGTCGCCGAGGCCGGCTACCGCGTGCTGATCCATGACCGCCGCAACACCGGCGCCTCCGAGGTGAACCTGGACGGCGAGGGCGAGAGCCGCGAGCAGGCGGAGGACCTGGTGGCGCTGATGGGCCATGTCGGCATCAGCGGCCCGGCCTATGTCTGCGGCTGTTCCTCGGGCGCGCGGCTGACGCTGACGCTGGCGCAGTACCACCCCGAGAAGGTCAAGGCGCTGCTGCTGTGGCGGGTGACCGGCGGCGAGTATGCGGCCAAGAAGCTGGCCTTCAACTACTATGAGCAGTTCATCGCCGCGGCCGAGAAGGGCGGGATCGACGCGGTGTGCGAGACCGACCATTTCGCCGCGATGATCAAGGCCAATCCGGACAACCGCGGCATCCTGCAGGCGATGGGGGCCGAGACATTCGTCGCCAGCATGCAGCGTTGGCTGGCGACCTACCACAAGGGCTCGGGCCACCCGATCAGCGGCATTCCACCGGAAGCGATGCGGGCGATGACGATGCCGGCGATCGTGGTGCCCGGCAATGACTTCATCCATCCGCGCATTCCCGGGCAAACGGCGCACCGGCTGCTGCCGAACAGCCGCTATGCCGAGATCTTCACGCATGACGTGGAGGTGGACGTGGACTTCGCCGCCTGGGACGCCAAGGACCCGACGCTGGCGGCGATCTTCATCGACTTCCTGCGGGCCTGCGAGGCGGGGCGCGCCTGATGCTGGCCGCGCAGCCGTTGCACCCGCTGTTCGGCGCCGAGCTTTCCGGCGTGGACCTGCGGGCGCCGCTGGCGGGCGCGGATGCGCAGGCCATCCGCGACGCCTTTGCGAAGTATGGCGTGTGCGTGTTCCATAACGACCCGCCGCTGACCAACCAGCAGCACATCGCGCTGAGCTATGTGCTGGGACCGTTGGACAATCAGCCGGTGTTCAAGATCGCGGGGCGGGTCAAGCGCATCCAGGAGCCGGAGATCCAGGATGTCGGCAACCTGAACGCCGATGGCAGCCTGATGACGCCGGACAGCCGGATCGCCGCGTTTCGCCGCGGCGACCGGCTGTGGCATTCAGACATGAGCTTCCACGAGAACCGCGCGACCTTCTCGCTGCTGTCGGCGCATTCGGTGCCGCCGGAGGGCGGCGACACGCTGTTCGCCGACATGCGCGTGGCCTATGCGGCGCTGCCGGACAGCATGAAGGCGCGGATCGAGGGCCTGGTCTGCGAGCACTCGATCTGGTGGTCGCGCGCGCTGGCGGACTACCCGACCCCGACGCAGGATGAGCTGGACAGCCGGCCGCCGGTGCAGCACCCGCTGGTGTTCACCCATGCCGGGTCCGGGCGGAAGACGGTGTATCTCTCGTCCCACATCTCCCACGTGGTCGGCATGCCGATGGAGGAAGGCCGCGCGCTGATCCGCGAGCTGATGGCGCACGCGACGCAGCCGGCGTTCGTCTACGCCCATAAATGGCGGGTCGGCGACGTGGTGGCATGGGACAACCTGGCGACGATGCATCGCGGCACCGAGTTCAAGGACACGGTCCATCCGCGCGACATGCGGCGCACGACGCTGCGCGAGCATGCAGGGAACCAGGCGGCGCTGTCCGGGCACGCGGCGTGATCGGAAGGCGGGCGCTGGCGGCGCTGCTGGCCTCCCCGCTGGCGGCCCCCTTGGTCGCTCCCCGGGCGGCGCGGGCGGAGGGTTTCCCCGAGCGGCCGCTGCGGCTGCTGGTTTCCAACGCGCCGGGCGGCGGCATGGACAGCATCGCCAGGATGACGGCGGCGCCGCTGGGGCAGGTACTGGGCCAGCCGGTGGTGGTGGAGAACCGGCCTGGCGCCGGCGGCACGATCGCCGCCGAGAACCTGCTGCGCAGCCCGCTGGATGGCCATTCGCTGCTGTTCTTCGGGCTTTCCAGCCTGGCGATGGCGCCGATCACCTGGCCGAACCTGCCGTATCAGCAACTGGTGCCGGTCGGCAGCATCTCGCGTACGCCGATGGTGTTGCTGGTGCACGCCTCGGTGCCCGCCAACAGCGTGGCGGAGCTGCGGGCCCTGGCGCGCAGCCGGCCGAATGCGCTGAGCTATGCGACGCCGGGGCACGGCACCACGCCGCACCTGCTGGCGGTGCGCTTCGCCCAGGTGGCCGGCGCCGAGATGCTGCACGTGCCCTACCAGGGCGGCAGCCAGCAGATCGGCGACCTGATCGGCGGCCGGGTGCAGGTGATGTTCGACACGTTGGCCGCGACGCTCTCCACGCTGCAGACCGGCAGCGTCAAGGCTCTGGCAATCACCTCGGACGCCGAAGACCCGCTGCTGCCGGGGGTGCCGACCATGGCCGCGGCCGGGATGCCGGAGCTGACCTACGCGCTGTGGAACATCCTGCTGGTGCCGGCCCCATTGCCGCCGGCGTTGCAGGCACGGATCGGTGCGGCGCTGGACCAGGCGCTGGCGCTGCCGGAGACGCGGGCGGCCTTCGCCCGGCTGGGCGTGGCGCCAAAGGCGACGCCGGCCGAGATGGTGGCGCGCATGGTCGAGCGCGAGCGCGAGGAATGGGGGCCGGTGGCCAGGTTGGCGGTGGGGCGGGGCTAGAGCCCCCGCTCTGCCTTCGTCGCCGCCAGGTCGTCCGCCACGAAGGCCCGCACCACCTGCTCGAGCGATTCGTGCGGGGAAAAGCCCAGCTGCCGCGCGCGTTCGGCCGTGAAGCTGGCGGGCCAGCCGGCGACGATCGCCTCCACGGCCGGGTCGGGCACGCGCTTGACCAGCGCACGGGCGGCCGGGCCTCCCACCGCCTCCAGCGCTGCCAGCATCTCGCCGACCGTGACGCAGAGGCCGGGTGGGTTGACCCCGCGGTCATAGCCCAGCGGCAGGGTGTCCATCACCAGCATCTGCAGGAACCACTCCACTGCGCGGCGCGGCGAGCAGACCCATACGCGGAAATCGTCGCCGACCGGGCACTCGGTCTCCAGCCCCAGCAAGGGCTCCCGCAGGATGCCGCTGAAGAAGCTGGACGCGGCCTTGTTCGGGCGCCCGGGGCGGACCACCACGGTGGGCAGGCGGATGCTGATGGCGTCCATGAGGCCGCGGCGCGTGGCGTCCTGCAGCAGCAGCTCGCCGATGGCCTTCTGGGCGCCGTAGCTGTTGCCGGGAACCTGGCGGGCCTCGTCGGCCAGGTTGGCGTGCTGCCCGCCGCCGAAGCTGGCGACCGAGGAGGTGAAGATCACCCGGGGTGGCTTCGGCAGCGCACGGCAGGCGTTCAGCACCGCCAGCGTGCCCTGGACGTTGACCTTGAGGCCGAGGTCCAGGTCGGCTTCGGCGGCGGCCGAGACCACCGCGGCCAGGTGGACCACGGCGTTGGTCTCAGGCGGAATCGCCTCGGCCAGGGCGGCGGCGCTGGTGACGTCGCCGCCGAGGCAGCGGACCGGGAAGGGGGCCGGCAGCGCGGGCGGGACGGCCAGGTCGAACAGGGTCAGCGAGGCGACCGGGTGGCCGCCGACGGCGCCGTCCCGCGCCAGGCGTTCGGCCAGCTTGCGGCCGAGAAACCCGCCGCCGCCCAGGATGGTGATGTGCATGGTGCCGCTCCCTCTGTGGTGCCCAGGTTGCCCGGCCGCGAGGCGCAAGCCAAGGTAGCGGCATGATTCCAGCCCGCCCTTACCGTCTGCTGCTGAACCGCAACCACGGCACCCCCGGCATGGTGGTGCTGACCGAAGGCGGCTTCCGCCGTGCCCGCGCCGAGATCACCAGCTGGGAGGGCTACAAGCCGACGCCGCTGCTGAGCCTGCCCGAGGTGGCGGCCGCGGCCCGGGTGAAGGCGGTGTACTACAAGGACGAGGCCGGGCGATTCGGCCTGGGCAGCTTCAAGGCGCTGGGCGGCGCCTATGCGGTGAAGCACCTGCTGGTGGCCGAACTCTCGAAGCGCGGCCTGGCGCCGGCGGCGATCGCGGAGGCCCTGGCCAAGGGCGCCGGGCCGCGGCTGACGGTGTGCTGCGCCACCGACGGCAACCATGGCCGCAGCGTGGCCTGGGGCGCCCAGCGCTTCGGCGCAGGCTGCGTCATCTTCGTGCACGAGACGGTGAGCCAGGGGCGGCGTGATGCCATCGCCGCCTATGGCGCCGAGATCCGCGTGGTGCCGGGCACCTACGACGACGCGGTGCGGGCGGCGCAGGCGACCGCGGCGCGCGAGGGCTGGTTCGTCGTCAGCGATACCAGCTACCCCGGCTATACCGAGGTGCCACGCGACGTGATGCAGGGCTATCGGCTGATGGCCGAGGAGGCGCTGGCGGCCCTGCCGATCCCGCCCAGCCACGTCTTCATCCAGGGCGGCGTCGGCGGGGTGGCGGCGGCGGTGGCGGCGCAACTGCGGGCCTCCGGTGCCGGCGCGGCGAAGCTGGTGGTGGCGGAGCCGCAGGCAGCGGCCTGCCTGCTGGCCAGCTGCGAGGCCGGGGCGCCGACGACCGTGGCTGGCGAGCTGGACACGCTGATGGCCGGCCTGGCCTGCGGCGAGCCGAGCCTGCTGGCCTGGCAGGAGCTGGAACGCAGCGCCTTCGGCTTCATGGCGGTGCCGGATGCCGCGGCGGTGGACTGCATGCGGCTGCTGGCGGCGCGCACGCCGCGGATCGTCGCCGGCGAGAGCGCGGTGGCAGGGCTGGCGGCGCTGCTGCTGGCGGCGCGGGAGCCCTTCGCCCGCATGGCGCTGCGCCTGGAGCCGGAGAGCCAGGTGCTGCTGTTCGGCACCGAGGGCGCCACCGATCCCGACCTCTACGCCCGCCTGGTCGGCTGAAACCGGTTGCTCCCGTCCGGCGGGTTCATCAATCTGTCACCAAACCGGCACAGGCCGGTCATGGTGCGGCCCTAGGCCGGGCCGGCAACAACACTGGGAGAGTTCGCCCGATGCTCCGTCGTACTCTGGCTGCCGCCGCGGCTGCGGCGCTGGCCTTCGCTGCGCCCGGCCAGGCCCAGGCGCCTGCGGCCGCACCCGCGGCCCCGGTCGAGATTCAATTCTGGCATGGCCTGCCGCAGCCGCTCGGCGGCCTGCTGGAAAAGATCGTCAGCGACTTCAACGCCAGCCAGCAGCGCTATCGCGTGGTGCCGAGCTTCCGCGGCAGCTACCCGGAGACGATGGTCGGCGCCGTGGCGGCGTTCCGCTCCTCCTCGGCCCCGCATATCGTGCAGATGTTCGAGGTTGGCACCGGCACGATGATGGCCGCCGGCCGCGCGATCCGCCCGGTGCATGAGCTGCTGGCCAGCACCGGCGTCAGCATCGACTTCGCCGACTACCTGCCGCCGGTGCGCGGCTACTACCAGACCGCCGACGGCCGGCAGATGAGCATGCCGTTCAACAGCTCCACCGCCGTGATGTTCTACAACAAGGACATGTTCCAGCGTGCCGGGCTGGACCCCAACGCGCCGCCGAAGACCTGGCAGGACGTGGAGGCCGCCGCGCGCAAGCTGAAGGAGGCCGGCATCGCCTGCCCGATGACCACCAGCTGGCCGGCCTGGATCCAGGTGGAAGAGCTGCTGGCGATCCACAACCAACCCCTGGCGACACAGGCCAACGGCTTCCGCGGCATGAACGCCGAGATGCGGCTGGGCGGCGCGCTGATGGTGCGGCACATGCAGAACCTGGTGGAATGGCAGCGCCAGGGGCTGTTCCGCTACGGTGGCCGCGATGCGGCGGCCGACGGCCTGTTCCCGTCCGGCGAATGCGCCATCGCCTTCGGCTCCTCCGGCCTGCGCGCCCGCATCGTGCGGGAGGCGAAGTTCCAGTGGGGCACGGCAATGCTGCCCTACTACAGCGACGTGCAGGGCGCGCCGCGCAACAGCATCATCGGCGGCGCCAGCTTCTGGGTGATGAACAAGGGCCCGAACGCCGGCGCCACCGGTGGCCGGACCGACGCCGAATGGCGCGGCGTGGCGGAGTTCTTCCGCTACATCAGCAGCCCCGAGGTGGATGCCAAGTGGCACCAGGACACCGGCTACGTGCCGGTACGCCGCGCCAGCTACGAACTGACCCGCCGGGCTGGCTACTACACCGCCAACCCCGGCGCCGATGTGGCCATTGAGGAACTGCTGCGCGGTGGCGCCGCCACCGACAACAGCCGCGGCATTCGCCTGGGTGGCTATGTGGAGATCCGCACCATCATCCAGGAGGAGATGGAGAAGGCGTTCCAGGCCGGGCAGAGCGCGCAGCAGGCCATGCAGGCGGCCGACACCCGCGCCAATGCCGTGCTGCGCAACTTCGAGCGGCAGAACGCCCGCGCCGCGCAGTAAGGCACGCTGACGAGAGGGCAGCGCGATGGACCGGAAGGTGATCTTCAAGGGCCGCGCGCTGCCCATGCTGCTGCTGCTGCCGCAGTTGGCCGTGACGCTGGTGTTCTTCATCTGGCCGGCGGCGATGGCGGTGTGGCAGAGCCTGCTGCAACAGGACGCCTTCGGGCTTTCCACCGAATTCGTCGGGTTGGACAACTTCGCCGAGGTGGTGGCGGACCCGGCCTGGCGCGGGGCGGCGGCGAACACCGCGGTGTTCGCCTCCTCGGTCGCCGTGCTGGCGCTGGGGGTGGCACTGTTCCTGGCGGTGCAGGCGGACAAGGCCATCCGTGGCCAGCGCTTCTACCGCACCATGCTGATATGGCCCTATGCGGTGGCGCCGGCGATCTCGGCGGTGCTGTGGCTGTTCCTGTTCCACCCGTCCATCGGCCTGATCGGCCGGGCGCTGAATGCCGCCGGGGTGATGTGGGACTACCAGCTGAACGGCAACCAGGCCATGCTGCTGGTGATCATCGCCAGCGCCTGGAAGCAGGTTTCGTACAACTTCATCTTCTTCCTGGCGGGGTTGCAGGGCATTCCGAAATCCGTGCTGGAAGCCGCCGCCATTGATGGTGCCCGGCCGCTGCGGCGGTTCTGGACCGTGGTGTTCCCGCTGCTGTCGCCGACCACCTTCTTCCTGCTGGTGGTGAACCTGGTCTACGCCTTCTTCGACACCTTCGGCGTGATCCACGCGCTGACCAGGGGCGGGCCGGGCAAGGCGACGGAGACGCTGATCTACAAGGTGTACGTGGATGGCGTGGACAACCTGAACCTCGGTTCCTCCGCCGCACAGAGCGTATTGCTGATGCTGTTCGTCATCGCGTTGACGATGGTGCAGTTCCGCTTCGTCGAACGCCGGGTGCACTATTGATGGAGGACGCGGTTCTCGCCCGGCGCGCCATGGCGCGGCAGCGGCGCGGGCGGTGGCTGGCGCATGCGGCCCTGGCCCTGGGCGTGCTGGTCTTCGCCTTCCCCATTTGGATCACGCTGGTTGGCAGTACGCATGATGCGGCGACCATCGGCCGCGGCGATGTGCCGCTGCTGCCGGGCAGCCATGCGCTGGAGAACTTCGCCACGGCCTGGGGCGAGGGTGGCGGGCGCACCCACACCACCCCGGCGGCGGGCATGCTGCTGAACAGCGCGATCATGGCGTTGCTGATCGCCGGCGGGAAGATCGCGATCTCGCTGCTCTCGGCCTATGCCGTGGTGTTCTTCCGCTTCCCGCTGCGCATGGCGGCGTTCTGGACCATCTTCATCACGCTGATGCTGCCGGTGGAAGTCCGGATCATCCCGACCTACCAGGTTATCGTGAACCTGGACCTGTTCAACAGTTTCACCGGCTTGACCCTGCCGCTGATCGCCAGTGCCACCGCGACGCTGCTGTTCCGCCAGTTCTTCCTGACGATCCCGGATGAATACGTTGAGGCGGCGCAGATCGATGGTGCCGGCCCGCTGCGCTTCTTCCGGGACATCCTGCTGCCGCTGAGCGTGACCAACATCGCCGCGCTGGGCGTCATCCTGTTCATCTATGGCTGGAACCAGTACCTCTGGCCGCTGCTGATCATCAACGACCGCTCGATGGAGACCATCGTGGTCGGCCTGGCCAAAATGATCGGCAGCGGCGACACGCAGAACGAGTGGAACACCATCATGGCCACCGCCGTGCTGGCGATGGCACCACCGGTGCTGGTGGTGGTGGTGCTGCAGCGCTGGTTCATCAAGGGGCTGACGGAGACCGAGAAGTAATGGCCACGCTCAACCTCTCCGCGGTGACGAAGAGCTTCGGTGCCAGCACCGTGCTGCACGGCATTGACCTGAACGTGGCGGATGGCGAGATGATCGTCATCGTCGGGGCGTCCGGCTGCGGCAAGTCCACGCTGCTCAGGATCGTGGCCGGGCTGGAGACGCCGACGACCGGGCATGTGGCGATAGGTGGGCGGGAAGTGACGCGGCTGGAGCCGGCCGACCGCGACATTGCCATGGTGTTCCAGAACTACGCGCTCTACCCGCACATGACGGTGGCGCAGAACATGGCGTACGGCCTGCGCATCCGCGGCACGCCGAAGGACGAGATTGCCCGGCGCGTGGCCGAGACGGCGGGGCTGCTGGGCATCGGGCCGCTGCTGGGGCGCAAGCCGCGCGAACTCTCGGGGGGGCAGCGGCAGCGCGTGGCGATGGGCCGCGCGATCATCCGCGAACCCAAGCTGTTCCTGTTCGACGAACCGCTCTCCAACCTCGATGCCAAGCTGCGGGTGCAGATGCGCGGCGAGATCAGGCGGTTGCAGCAGCGTCTCGGCGTCACCTCGCTCTACGTCACGCATGACCAGGTGGAGGCGATGACGCTGGGCGACCGGCTGGTGGTGATGCACCAGGGCCGCGCGGCGCAGGTTGCCTCGCCGATGGAGGTCTGGGCCAGGCCGGCGGATACCTACGTCGCCGGCTTCATCGGCAGCCCGGCGATGAACCTGTTGGGCGGCACGCTGGCCGAGGGTGGCGCGGCGGTGCAACTGAAGGCCGGGCCGCTGCTGCGCTTCCCGGACGGCCCGCGCGCTGGCGGCGATGGTCGGCCGGTAACGGTCGGCGTGCGGCCCGAACACATGCTGCGCGACGGCGAGGCGCTGGTGACCGTGGCGCTGGACCTGGTCGAGCCGCTGGGCAGCGAGACCGTGCTGCACGGCACGCTGGCCAGTGGCGAGGTGCTGACCGCGCGGCTGCCGGGCATGGTGCCGGCGGTGGGCAGCGCCATGCCGCTGGCCATTCCAGCCGAGGCGCTGCACGTGTTCGACGCCGAGAGCGGGCGCCGGTTGGACGCTTGAAGCCCAGCGGCATGCGTCGTCGACGCGTGCCGATGCCAAGCGGGCCAAGGCTGCCGCCCGGCGATGCGGGCGTGGAATACCCGCAGCGCGCCGTCAACGCACCCGCCAGCTGCAGCCGTGCCGCCAGGGTCAGGCCCCGAGACGCCCCTTCACCGGTGCCACCGCGGCGGCCTGTGGGCCAACGGTGAGCAGCTTGCCCCCCTGCCATTGCAGCAGGCAGGGCTGGGCGCGGGTGTTCTGGCCCTTGTCGTCGAAGCGGATGCCCCAGCCGTTCGGCGTGGCGCCTTCGGCGATGTCCGTTGCCAGCAGCGCGGCGCGCAGCTTGTCGCGGTCCAGCGTGCCGGCGCGCTGCATCGCCTCCAGGCAGGCGCGGGCGCCGACGAAGGTGGCCAGCGAATGGCCGGAGCGCGGGTCGCTGCCGTAGTGGCGGCGGTACTCCTCGGCGAAGCGGCGGGCGCCGGGGGCGGCGCGTTCGTTGATCTCGAACTGCGGGAAGTCGATGTTCAGCGTGCCGTCGAAGGCCGGGCCGATGCTGGTGGCGGTCTCCGCCAGGCTGTAGCCGGCACCGGCGCCGACCACCATGCGCGGCAGCCAGCTGGCTTCCTGCATGGCGCGGAAGAACAGCAGGATGTCGTTCTGGAAGCCGGTGTGCAGCACCACCTGGGCGCCGGCGCCGCGCAGCCGCTGCACCATGGCGCCAAGGTCTGCCGCGCGGGGCGCATAGGCCAGCTTTTCCACCTGGCGCAGGTTGCGGGCCTTCAGCTCGGCTTCCTGGCACGTGGCGACGGACTGGCCGTACATGCCCTCCTCATGCAGGATGGCGATGCCGATGCCCGGCGGTTCGCTTTGCCACAGCGGGGCCAGGACCTCGGTGATGGCGGCGACGGACTGGCGGCCGAAGTCGCGCGCCGCCGGGCAGGTGCGGAACAGGCCGCGGAAGCCGCGCTCGGTCAAGGCGTCGCTGATGGCGCCCAGTTCCAGGTAGGCCAGGCCCTGCAACTCCACCACCTGGCTGGCCGGCAGCGCCACCTGGGAACTGTAGCTGCCGAAGATCGCGCCGGCCTTTTCGCTGGCCATCAGCCGGCGGACCTCGGCCACGGCCTGGGTGGCGTCGGTGGCGTCCCCCTTCACCAGCTTGATGGGCTTGCCGAGCAGGCCGCCGGCGGCATTGCGTTCCTCGGCGGCCATTTCCAGGCCGCGGAAGCTTTCGTCGCCAAGCAGCGCGAAGTTGCCGGAGAACGGGAACAGCGCGCCCAGCCGCGTCTCGTTGCGGCCGTCGGCGCCCTGCGCAAGCGCCGCCGGCGCGGCGAGGGCGGCGGGCAGGGCCAGCAGGGTACGGCGGGTCGGCTGGGGCAAGGCTGAGCGGGGTCCGGCTGTGCGGGGCGCAGTCTCACCATTGCCGGCCGCGCCGCAAGCCCGGGCGAGGTGGCTTGACGCCAGCGTGCAGGCGCGCAGAACGTCGCTCCGCATTTTCAGGAGGACCCAGCATGGCCGCGCTGCCACAGAGCATGACCTATATCGCCCACGGTGCCGGCGGCGCACCGGAGGTGATGGTGGCGGCGACCGGGCCGGTGCCGGTGCCGCGCGATGACGAAGTGCTGATCCGGGTGATGGCGGCCGGGGTGAACCGGCCGGACGTGGCACAACGCAAGGGTGAGTATCCGCCGCCGCCCGGCGCCAGCCCGTTCCTGGGGCTTGAGGTTTCGGGGGAAGTTGCGGCGGTGGGCTCCGCCGCCACGGGCTGGAAGCTGGGCGACAAGGTCTGCGCGCTGGTCAATGGCGGTGGCTATGCCGAATACTGCACGGCGCCGGCGGTGCAGTGCCTGCCCTGGCCGGCGGGGTATGACGCGGTCAAGGCCGCGAGCTTGCCGGAGACCTTCTTCACCGTCTGGGCCAACCTGTTCGGCCATGGCCGGCTGAAGGCGGGCGATTGGGTGCTGGTGCATGGCGGCACCTCGGGGATCGGCGTCACCGCCATCCTGCTGGCCAAGGCGTTCGGCGCCAAGGTGGTGGCCACCGCCGGCAGCGCCGACAAGTGCGCGGCGATGACGGCGCTGGGCGCCGACGTGGCGGTGGACTACCGCACCCAGGACTTCGTCGAGGAGGTGAAGCGCGCCACCGAGGGCAAGCTGTGCGACGTGGTGCTGGACATGGTCGGCGCCGACTACTTCAACCGCAACCTGAAGTGCCTGGCGATGGATGGCCGGTTGGTCATCATTGCCTTCCTCGGCGGCTTCAGCGTGGACAAGGCCGACCTCAGGCCGATCATGACGCGCCGCATCACGGTGACCGGCAGCACCATGCGGCCGCGCACCACGGCGCAGAAGGGCGCCATCGCGGCCGCGCTGCGCGAGAAGGTCTGGCCGCTGCTGGAGGCCGGCAAATGCGCGCCGCCGATCTTCAAGGTGTTCCCGCTGGCCGAGGTGGTGCAGGCCCACCAGCTGATGGAAAGCAGCACGCATATCGGCAAGATCATCATGACGGTGGCTTGAGGCGGCGCGGCGGGTGAAGCACCCGCTGGGCTACCTTTTCCTTTCCGTGCTGCTGTTCGGCGGGGTCTGGCCGGTCAGTAAGGATGCGCTGCAGGACGCGACGCCGCTGTGGTTCGCGTTGAACCGCGCCGGCATGGCGGCGGTGGTCAGCGGCGTGATGCTGGCGGCGCTGGGCCGGCTGCGGCTGCCGAAGCGCGTCGACATGCCGGCGGTGCTGGCGCTGGGGCTGCTGCAACTCGGCGGCTTCTTCGCGCTGATGCATACCGCGCTGGGGATATTGCCGGCCGGGCGGTCCTCGATCCTCGGCAATGTCACGCTGTTCTGGCTGATCCCGCTCTCGGTCTGGCTGTTGGGGGAGAGGGTTTCGCCG
Source organism: uncultured Rhodospirillales bacterium (assembly GCA_903843125.1). Classification (GTDB taxonomy): domain Bacteria; phylum Pseudomonadota; class Alphaproteobacteria; order Acetobacterales; family Acetobacteraceae; genus CAIMOR01. The sequence goes on along the minus strand of CAIMOR010000501.1, from coordinate 8,430 downwards.
CGGCGCTGGGCGGCGGTGGGGCTCGGGCTGGTCGGCGTGACCGTGCTGATGGCGCCGTGGAGTTGGGCACCCGGCAGCGGCGTGGCGCTCGGCTACGGCATGCTGTTGTGCTGCAGCCTGATGTGGAGCCTGGCGATCATCGTCACGCGCCGCTTCCCGCCGGCCAGCAGCGTGCTGGCGTTGCTGCCCTGGTGCTTCGGCCTGGCGGCGCTGCTGGTGGCACCGATTGCGCTGTGGCGCGAACCGCAGGGCGGCATTGGGCCCGGGGCGTTGTGGCAGGCGATCTTCGTCGGCGGCGTGGCCGGGCCGATCGGCACCTGGTCGACGATCGAGGCCGGGCGGCGGCTGCCGGGGGCGGTGGTGTCGCTCGGCTTCCTGATGGTGCCGGCCATCGGCGTGGTTGTCTCCAGCCTGTGGCTGGGTGAAACGCTGGGCTGGGACGTGCTGCTGGGCGGCGGGTTGATTGCGGCTTCGGTGGTGGTGGCGGTGAAGGGTTGAGGACCGCGCAGCCCCAGGGCCGCACGGCCCGGAGGCGCGACGGGTTCAAGGGAGACGGCGGATGAGGTTGCATGCGGTGGAGGCGGGGCAGGGCGCTCCGGTGGTGTTGCTGCATGGGTTGTTCGGCGCGGCGCAGAACTGGGCCGGGGTGCAGAAGCGCCTGGCCAGCGCCGAACGCCGGGTGATTGCGCTGGACCTGCGCAACCACGGCGCCAGTGGCCAGGATGCGGCGATGGACTACCCCACCATGGCCGCCGACGTGGCCGAGACGCTGGCGGCGCTCGGCGCCTTTCCGGCGGCGGTGCTGGGGCATTCCATGGGCGGCAAGGTGGCGATGCTGCTGGCGCTGCAACGGCCGGAGGCGGTGCGGCGGCTCTGCGTGGCGGATATCGCGCCGGTGGCCTATCCGCCGCGGCTGCGGCAGACGGTGGCGGCGATGCAGGCGGTGCCGCTGCGCCCCGGCATGACCCGGCGAGAGGCCGATGCGGCGCTGGCCCAGGGCCAGGGCGATGCCAACCTGCGCGCCTTCCTGCTGCAGAACCTGCGCTTCGAGACCGACCCGCCGCATTGGCGCATCGGGCTGGCGCAGATCGACGCGGCCATGCCGGCGCTGGAGGGGTTTCCGGCGGTGCAGGGCAGCTATGCCGGGCCGACGCTGTTCGTGAATGGCGGCGCCTCGGACTTCGTCAAGCCGGAGTACCTGGCGCCGATCCGCGCGCTGTTCCCGGCGGCGCGCTTCGCCACCGTGGCCGGTGCGGGGCACTGGCTGCATGCCGAGAAGCCCCGGGAGTTCCTGGAGATCGTCGAGCCCTTCCTCAGCGCCTGACCGGCGCGGCGATTGCGATTGACCGGCGCCACGGCGGCGGCCGAGACTGCGCCGCAACGAGGATGAGGAATGGACATGACTGCACCGATGCGGGCCGGCCTGGGCTTCCTGACTGCCGTGCTGGCGGTGCTGATCTTCCACCAGGCCATGTGGGGCGCCCTGTTCCTGGCCGGGGTGATGCCGTTCGGTCCCTACCCGATGCGCCCGGTGCCGCCCTATGGCGTGCCGCTGATCGCCAGCCTGTGCTTCTGGGGCGGGCTGTACGGTGCCGCCTTCGGGCTGCTGGCGCCGCGCTTGCCGCGGGCGCCGCTGTGGCTGCTGGGCCTCGGGCTTGGCGTGCTGGCGGCGCTGGTCGGCTGGTTCGTGGTGGCGCCGATCAAGGGCCAGCCGCTGGCCGGCGGGTTCGACCCGGCGCGGATGCTGGTCTCGTTGGCGATCAACGGCTTCTGGGGCATCGGCGTCGGCGTCATCATGCCGTTCCTGATGCCGACGGCGCTGCGCCGGGCCTAGGGCGCCGGCAGCACCGCATTGGTGCGGCCCATGATGCGGTAGGCCAGCAGGCCGAGCCATTCGTGCACCGCCCATTCGGTCTGGTTCAGCCGGGTGCCGAAGGGCGCGTCGTACCAGTCCCGCCAAGTGTGGCCCGTGGTGTAGTTCACCGGCCAGGGTGTCACGGTCCAGCCGGCCTGGCGGAAGATGCCCATGGCGCGCGGCATATGCCCGGCCGAGGTGACCAGCAGCCAGGTGTCGCCGGGCTTCGGCATCAGGATCTGCCTGGTCAGCAGCACGTTCTCGTAGGTGTTGCGGGCGCGGGTTTCATACAGCACGCGGTCCGGCGCCAGGCCCATGCTGGTCCAGAGCTCCTTGGCCACATCGGCTTCCGTGACGGTGCCGTGCAGCGGGCTGCCCTGGCCGCCGGTGAAGACGATGCGCGCGCCGGGGTAGCGACGGGCCAGGGCCAGCGGTTCCGTCATGCGCTCGGCGGCGCCGTTCAACGCGGGGATGCCGCGGGCTTCCGTCAGGTTCTGGTCCACTGCGCCGCCCAGCACGATGATGCCGGCGACCTGCGGCGGTGGTTCCGCCGGGCGCGGGAAGCGGTCCTCCAGCGGCAGCAGCAGCCACTGGCTCAGCGGCGTCAGCAGCACCACGGCGAAGTAGCCCAGGCCACCCAGCATCGGCCAGCGGCCCCAGCGGCGACCGCGCCAGCCGACGTAGAGCCCGACGCAGGCAAGCAGCAGGGCCAGCGTGTTCGGCCGCAGGAATACCCAAAACAGCTTCGACGCCACCCAGAGGATCGTATCCATCTCACCTGTCCTGGCTGCTTGCGCCGCCCCTGAAGCCCTCTAAGGTAGCGGATAATCGAGCACGCAATAAGGCGGAGGAACGATTTCGGCATGCCGCAACGCGATATAGCGATCATTGGTGCCAGCGAGGTGAAGATCGAGCTTCGCTCCGGCCGCACCACCTACGAGCTGGCCGGCGAGGCGATGGCCGGGGCGCTGGCCAGCGCCGGGCTGGAGAAGCACGAGATCGACGGGATGGCGGTGACCACCTGCTTCTCGGATGCCGGCAACCCGTTCTATTCGCCGATCCTGTCGGCCTATCTCGGGCTGCAGCTGGACTGGTGCCAGACCACCGACCTCGGTGGCGCCGGGGCTTCCGGCAGCGTGGCGCGGGCGGCCATGGCGATCCGCGCCGGGCTTTGCCATACCGTGCTGGTGCTGAGCGCCGACGCGCAGAGCACGACGAATCGCGGCGACATCCAGGGGTTTCGCGGAGAATTCCAGTACCCCGTCGGCATCATGGGGCCGCCCGGCTATTTCGGCCTGCTGAGCAACCGCTACGATCATCAGTACGGCCTGGACCCGCGGGCGCTGGCCAAGCTGGCGGTGACCCAGCGCGACCACGCGTTGCTGAACCCGCTGGCCTGCGACAAGCTGCGCAAGCCGCTGACCGAGGCGGAATACCTGGCCAGCCCGATGATCAGCCACCCCATCCGCATGCTGGATTGCGTCATGGTGGCCGATGGCGCGAGCGCCTGCATCGTGACGTCGACGGAGCGCGCCAAGGCGCTGGGCGTCAAGCGCATGGCGCACCCGATCGGCTATGGCGAGCGGGTGAACCACCTGGAGACCGAGAACTGCCCAGACATCACCCGCGTCGGCCATGAGGCCGCGGGTGCCAAGGCGCTGGCCGGGGCGGGCATGCAGATCGGCGATATCAAGCAGTTCCATCCCTATGACGACTTCATCATCGCCATCATGCTGCAGATGGAGGGCCTGGGCTTCTGCAAGCCGGGCGAGGGCTGCCGCTACATCATGGAGCACGACTTCCACTTCAACGGCGACCTGCCGCTGAATACCGGCGGCGGGCAGATCTCGGCGGGCCAGGCCGGCCTGGCCGGCGGCGCGCACAACCTGACCGAAGCGCTGCGGCAGCTGTTCGGCGAAGCGGGCGAGCGGCAGGTGAAGGACAACGCGAACGCCATGGTCACCGGCATCGGCTGGATTCCCTATGGCCGGAACTGGGGTTCTTCGACCGTGCTGGTTCTGGAGGCCGCGTGATGAGCGAATACGATCCCCTGGAAGGCCTGCGCCCCGCCCCGGTGAAGCAGGATTTCTCCCAGCCGTTCTGGGAGGGCGCCGCGCAGGGCAAGTTCCTGCTGCAGTACTGCCCGGACAGCGGCAAGTACCAGTTCTACCCGCGCCCCGTTTCCGTCCAGACCGGCAAGCGCAACCTGGAATGGCGCGAGGTTTCCGGCCGCGGCACCGTGTACAGCCACACCGTGACCTATCGCAGCCCGATCCCGGTCAAGGGCATCAAGCCGTACATCGTGGCGCTGGTGGAGCTGGAGGAAGGCGTCCGCGTGATGGCCAACCTGGTTGGCTGCGCCGTGGATGCGGTGAAGATCGGGATGGCGGTGAAGCTGGCCTGGGTGAAGGCGGGCGAGGACAACTTCCCGGCCTTCGAGCCGGCCTGATGCCGGCGGGCGGGCGTGGGGCCGGGCGCGCCACCCGGCGCGCCGTGCTGGCCGGCCTGGCGTTGCCCAGCCTGGCACTTCCGAGCCTGGCATTTTCGAGCCTGGCGCGGGCGCAAGGCTGGCCGGACCGCCCGGTGCGGATCGTCTCGCCCTACCCGCCGGGTGGCAGCACGGATGCACTGGCGCGTCTGGTGGCGGAGGGGCTGCGCGCCCGCTTCGGCCAGTCCTTCGTGGTGGAGAACCGGCCGGGCGCCGGCGGTGCCATCGGCCACAACGTGGTGGCGCAGGCGCCGGCGGATGGCACGACGCTGCTGTTCAGCGCCGCCGGCCCGCTGGTGGTGACGCCGCATACCACGGCGCGGCTGCCCTATGACGCGCTGCGGGCGTTCCAGCCGGTGAAGCTGGTGGCGGCCTCGCCGCTGGTGCTGATGCTGCGGCCGAGCGTGCCGGTGGCGGATGTGCGGGCGCTGGTGGCGCTTTCGCACGAGAAGCCGGGCGGGCTGAGCTATGCCAGCTTCGGCATCGGCAGCAGCGCGCATCTGTGCGGCGAGATGTTCCGCGCCGCCACCGGCGCGCAGCTGGTGCACGTGCCGTACAATGGCAGCGGGCCGGCCGTGGCTGGCCTGCTGGCCGGCGATACCGACTTCATGTTCGAGGTGCTGGCTTCCGGCCTGCCGCATATCCAGGGCGGCCGGGTGCGCGCGCTGGCGGTGACCTCGGCCGAGCGTTCGCCCTTCGCGCCGGAGGTGCCGACCATGCAGCAGCAGGGCGTGGCGGGGTACGAGGCCGGCACCTGGTTCGGCCTGCTGGCGCCGGCCGGGACCCCCGCCGCGGTGGTGGCGGCGCTGGACCAGGCGATGGACGGGGTGATGGCCGAGGCCAGCTTCCAGGCGGCGCTGCGCCAGCAGAGCCTGCTGGCGATAGGTGGGCCACCGGCGCGGTTCAGCGCCTTCCTGGCCAGCGAATACGAGAAGTGGGGCGCGGCCGCCCGCGCCGCGGGGATCGAACCGAGCTGAGGAAGAAACGCCATGCTCTCCGCCGCCGACAATGACCTGCTGTGCCGCACCGGCCCCGGGACGCCGATGGGGGACTACTTCCGCCACTTCTGGCAGCCCGCCGCGCTGGCCAGCGAAGTTGCCGAACCTGATGGCACGCCGCTGAAGGTGTTCCTGCTGGGCGAGGAGTTCCTGCTGTTCCGCGCCAGCGATGGCCGGCTGGGCCTGGTGGAGCCGCGCTGCCCACATCGGGGCGCGCATCTTTTCTGGGGCAGGAACGAGGAATGCGGCCTGCGCTGCGTCTATCACGGCTGGAAGTTCGGCGTGGATGGGCAGGCGATGGACCTGCCGAACGTGCCCGTCGGCTCGCCCTATCACCAGAAGATGCGGCTGCGGAGTTGGCCGGTGCGCGAGGCCGGCGGCATCGTCTGGGCCTATCTCGGCCCTCCCGAGGCACAGCCTGAGCTGCCCGGATTCGAGTTCGCCAGCCTGCCGCCGGAGCATCGCTTCACGACGAAGAAGCTGCAGGACTGCAACTGGGCGCAGACCATCGAGGGCGCGCTGGATACCTCGCACTTCTCCTTCCTGCACATGCCGGCGCCAGGGGTGGATTCCAACGCCAACCCCGATGCGCCGGCCGATGAGAAGCGGCTGCGCTGGATCCGCGAGGACCCGATGCCGCGATTCGAGGTGCTGGAGCATGAGGTCGGCTTCGTCATTGGCGGTGGCCGGCGGGCCGATGGCAAGCTGTACTGGCGCACCGCGCAGTTCATGCTGCCCAACCACAGCACCACGCCCAGCACGCTGCCGGGCGAGAACTACTTCGGCTATTCCTTCGTGCCGATCAGCGATGCGCAATGCTGGGTCTATACCTACGTGTGGAACCCCGAGCGGGCGCTGACCGCGGATGAGCGCCACAAGCTGGAAACCGGGCATGGCGTGGTGGCGGAGGTGGGGCCGGACTTCGTGCCGCTGCGCAATATCCGCAACGACTACCTGATCGACCGCCAGGCGCAGAAGACCCAGAGCTTCACGGGGGTGCGTGGCGTGGCCGAGCAGGATGCCATGGTGCAGGAAAGCCAGGGGCCGATCGCCGACCGCAGTGTGGAGAACCTGACCGCGACGGATGTCGGCGTGGTTGCCTTCCGCCGCAGCGTGATGAACGGCGCCCGGGCGCTGGCCAGGGGCGAAGCGCCGGCCGCGCCGCGCCATGCCGCGCTGTACCATCGCCGCAGCGGCAGCTGGTTCGCGGAAGACAGCATGCCGCTGGAGGCGGTGATGACCGAACGCTTCGGCGAGGCGCGCGGCCTGGTGCCGAGCCGGTAGCGGCTCAGTCCTCGTCGAGCAGGCTCGCCAGCTTCATCGCCACGCCCTTGCTGCCTTCCACCTTCAGCTTGCCGGTGGCGAAGGCCAGCATCGGGTTCAGCTTGCCGGCCACCAGCTTTTCCATGTTGGCGGCGGTGAGCATCAGCACGGTGTCGGCCTCGTCGCCGCTGCTGCCTTCGGTGATGGTGGCGGCGCCGGCCGTGCCGTCAACCAGGATGCTCTCGTTCGTGTCGGTCAGGTCGAAGCGGATGCGGTAGCCCAGGCGCTTCAGGTCGCCGGCCTTCGTCTGCATCTGGGCGATCAGGTCCTCGATACTCGGCATGGCGGCGTTCCCTTCTGGCGGCCCGGATGCTGCCACATGCCGTATGCAGAAACAAGTTGACCTATGCGTCACCCTGTGGCGACATGCGAAGGTCCAATCAACAAGGGCATGGGGAGACCAACGCATGGATGCCGCCGTCGCCGCCCATCCCTGGCTGCGCGCCTACCCCGCAGCTGTCGCGTGGGACATGCCGATTCCGGCCGGAACGCTGCCCGCGCTGTTCGACGAGGCGGTCAGGCTGCATGCGGCGCGGCCCTGCCTGGAATTCCTCGGCCGACGCTGGCGCTATGCCGAAGTGGGCGCCCAGGTGCTGCGTGCGGCGGAGGGGCTGCGGCGGCTCGGCGTGGCCAAGGGGACGCGCGTCGGGCTTTGCCTGCCGAACACGCCATTCTACGTGGTGGCGTATTTCGCCGCGCTGCGGTTGGGTGCCGTGGTGGTGAACTTCAACCCGCTCTACACTGCGGCCGAGATGGCCGGCCAGGCCGCCGATGCCGGCGCCGAGCTGATGGTGACGGTGGACCTGGACCCGGTGCTGCCGCGCGTGTTGGCGCTGCTCGGCAAGGGCAGCGTGCGGCAGGTGGTGGTGTGCCGCTTCGCCGAGGCGCTGCCGGCATTGAAGGGCCTGGCGTTCAGCGTGCTGCAGCGCAAGCGCATCGCGCCGATACCCCAGGACGATGCGCGGGTGGTGCCGTGGCGCAGGCTACTGGCCGCACCGCCCATGTCCGCGCCGCCCGTGTCCGCGCCGCCGGACGTGGCCCCGGGCGACCTGGCGGTGCTGCAATACACCGGCGGCACCACCGGCACGCCGAAGGCGGCCATGCTGAGCCATGCGAACCTGACGGCCAACCTGCACCAGGTGCATGCCTGGGCGCCGGTGTATCGGCCCGGGCAGGAACGGGTGCTGGCGGTGTTGCCGTTCTTCCACGTGTTTGCGCTGACCACGGTGCTGAACGCCGGCATCACCTGGGGTGCCGAGCTGGTAATGCTGCCGCGCTTCGACATCGCCAGCCTGCTGGAGACGCTGCGCCGCGCGCGGCCGACCGTGTTCCACGGCGTGCCGACGCTGTTCAAGGCAGTGCTGGATGCCGGCGCGACGCAGGCCGATTTGGCCTCGGTGAAGCTGTGCATCTCCGGCGGCGCACCGTTGCCGCTGGAGGTGAAGCGCGCCTTCGACCAGGCCAGCGGCTGCAACCTGGTGGAGGGGTATGGCCTGACCGAGGCCAGCCCCGTGGCGTTCTGCAACCCGGTGGCGGGCGAGAACCGCGCCGGCACCATCGGACTGCCGCTGCCCGGCGTCGGCGCCGAAATCCGCGACCCCGAGCAGCCGGAACGGCCCATGCCGCAGGGCGAACGCGGCGAGCTGTGCCTGGCCGGGCCGAACATCATGCAGGGCTATTGGCAGCGGCCGGCGGAGACGGCGCGCAGCTTCACGCCGGACGGCCTGCTGCGCACCGGCGATATCGGCGTGATGGACGCGGATGGC
>CAIMOR010000500.1 GCA_903843125.1 uncultured Rhodospirillales bacterium | reverse complement strand
TCCGCCTGCGCGCCGGGCTGAAGTTCCACGACGGCGAGCCGGTGCGCGGCCGGGACTGCGTCGCCAGCATCAAGCGCTGGGGCACGCGGGATGCCTTTGGCCAGGCGCTGCTGGCGGCGACCGATGAGCTGGACGCGCCGGACGACCGCAGCATCCGCTTCCGGCTGAAGCGGCCCTTCCCGCTGCTGCCGGATGCCATGGCCAAGGTCGGCACCCACCTCTGCGCCATCATGCCGGAACGCCATGCCAGCCTGCCGAGCAGCCAGGCGGTGCCGGAGATGATCGGCTCCGGCCCGTTCCGCTACGTCGCCGCCGAACGGGTGCCGGGCAGCCTGAACGTCTATGAACGCTTCGCCAGCTACGTCCCGCGGGAGGAGGCGCCGGTGTTCATGGCCGGCGGCAAGCAGGTGCATTTCGACCGGGTCGAGTGGCACACCATCCCCGATGGCGCCACGGCCTCGGCCGCACTCCAGCGCGGCGAGGTGGACTGGTGGGAACTGCCGGACATCGACGTGGTGCCGGCGCTGAAGCGGGCGCGCGGCCTGAAGGTGGAGATCCTGGACCCGTTCGGCTCCGTTGGCTTCATGCGCTTCAACCAGTTGCTGAAGCCGTTCGACAACCCGGCCATCCGCCGGGCGGTGCTCAGCGCGGTGAACCAGGACGACTTCATGCTGGCCGCCGCCGGCGACGACCCGGCGCTGCGCCACGTGCCCTACGGCTTCTTCGCGCCCGGCGGGGTGATGGCGAATGACGAGGGCATGGAGGTGTTCCGCCGCCCGGCCACGCCGGAGGCGGCGAAGCGCGCCCTGGAAGCCGCCGGCTACACGGGCGAGAAGGTCACCTTCCTGGCGCCGACCGACGCGCCGGTGCTGAACGCGCTGTCCCAGGTGGGTGGCGACCTGCTGAAACGCATCGGCATGAACGTGGACTACATCGCCACCGACTGGGGCAGCGTGACCCGGCGCATCCTGAACCAGGACGAACCCGAGAAGGGCGGCTGGAACGCCCTGGCGATCTGGACCGCCGGCAGCGCGCAGATCAACCCCGCGGCCAACAACCTGCTGCGCGGCCATGGCAGGGCTGCCGTGTTCGGCTGGCCGACCAGCCCGGAGCTGGAGAGCCTGCGCAACGCCTGGTTCGAGGCGCCCGACGACGCCGCCCGCGCCGACCTGGGCCGGCGGATGCAGCGCCAGGCGTTCCAGGACGTGCCCTACGTGCCGCTCGGCCAGTTCTTCTCGCCCACCGCCTACAAGGCGGAGCTGCAGGGCGTGCTGAAGGGCGTGGCGCTGTTCTACGGCATCAAGCGCGCCTAACCCAGCCAGGCGAAGCTCATGCCCTGGCGCTGCAGCGCCAGCACGCCGGCCAGCAGCCCCTGCCCGGCCGGCCGGTGCGGCTGGTTGCCATGCGCCACCAGCACGTCGCCCGGCCGCGCCGCCAGCACCCGGGCGGTGACGGCGGCGGCCCCCAGGCTGGCGCCGGCATCGGCGTTCAGCGAATAGCCGGCCACCGCGCAGCCCATCGCCTCGATCTGTGCGATGGCGTCCTGGCTGTAAAACCCGGTGGCGCCGCGGTACCAGCGCGGCAGCGTGCCGGTGGTGTCCTCCACCAGGGCGGCGCCGTTCAGCACCTCGGCCCGCAGCGCCGCGGCATCGGCCACCGCGCGCTGGCGGAACAGCGGCGCGCTGCCCGGCGCGGCCAGCAGGTGGTGGTCGCCATGGTTGGCGAAGGCGAAGAGGCCGCGATGGTCCAGCAGCAGTGCCAGGCCGGCGGGGTTGTGGCGCAGCCAATCGCCGCTGAGGAACCAGGTGGCGCGGATGCCGGCCTCGGCCAGGCCGCGGCACAGCCGCTCATCGAAGCCGCCGGGGCAGAGGTCCAGCGTCAGCGCCACCGCCGGCGGAGGGATGTGCAGGCTGGGTTCCACCAGCGCGCCGGCCCGGGCGGCGGGCGCGGCCCAGGGCAGCGCCAGCAGCGCGCGACGCAGCATGGCGGCTCAGCGGGTGCGCGGGCGGGGCAGCAGCAGGCGGAGGAAGTAGAAGATCGGCTTCAGCAGCCGCGACAGCACCAGCAGCAGCACGACCAGCCCGGCCGCGACCACGCCACCGGCCGCGGTGTACTTCTGCAGCAGCAGGCGCGGCGCCACGGTGCCATCCACGGCCAGCTGCACGTCGGCCAGCAGGCGCGGCACGTCCCACAGCGCGGTCTGCCGCGCCAGCATCTCCAGCGCCGCCATCGGGTCGGCGCTGCCGACCAGCACGGCGCGGCGGGTGTCCTCGTCGGCCAGGGTGGTGATGAGCTCGGGCCGGCGCAGCAGCGCCTGGACCAGCGCATTGGTCTGCTCCGGGCCGGGCAGCGCTTCCAGCAGGCGGGCCAGCGTTGCCAGCGCGGGCTCGGCGCCGGGGGCGTTGGGCAGCCGGGCGGCCAGCGTGCGCAGGCTGTCCAGCGGCAGGGCGCGCAGCAGGGTGCCGCGCAGCGCCGGGTCCAGCCGCAGCAGCTGCGCCACCGCCGCCGGCTGTTCCAGCCCGACCAGCCGCGCCAGGCTTTCCGGCGTGAACTGCTCGGGCGTGGCGCTGCGGAACACCTCGAACCGGACCACGGCCGGCAGGTTGGCGCCGGCGACATCGGCCCAGGCCAGCGCCTCGGCCAGGGAGCCGCGGGCCAATGCGATGGTCACCCCGGCTTCCGCCAGCCGCGCGGCGCGGCCGAGGGTGCCATCCTGCCGCGCGGCGGCCACCGCGGCCTCGCCGCCTTGCCGCAGCAGCAGGTCCACCAGCCGGGCGAGCGAGCCGAAGCGGTCCGGCGGAATATCGGCCAGGAAGGCGCGGAAGGCCGGGTCGCGGTCGGCCAGCGCCAGCACCGCGGCATGCTGGGTGCGGAACTCGCCCCATTGGCGGTTGACCTCGTCGGCGGCGCGGGCGGCGGCGGTGGCGGCCTCGCGCCCGGCGGCCTCGCGCAGGCTGGCGGCCAGGCCGTCGCGGATGTCCTCGCGCGACTGGTCGCCGGTCAGCTGTTCCTCGACCTCGCCGAGCACGCCATCGGCGCCGAACACCAGGTCCCAGGCGAACAGCGCGGTGCCCAGCACCGGCACCACCCGGCGGGCCAGGCTGGCGGCGATGACGCCGGCGCTGCGCGCCACGATGCGCTCGACGATGCGTTCCAGCGCGCCGCGCATGACCAGCACCGCGGCGCCGGTCAGCGCGCGGGCGGTGTTCAGGGTCGTGCTGAGGCTGACATCGGCTGCCACCCCGGCGGGGGCGGCCAGGTTGGTGCGCAGCGTCACCAGCACGGCCTCGGCCACCGTCGCGGTGTAGCGGCCGCCGAGGAAGCCGCGCACGCAGCGCCGCGCCTCGTCCTGCGCCGCCGCGCCGGCGGTGGCGATGCGCGCGGTCAGGCCCTCGCCGATGGCGCCGACCAGTTGTTCGAAGCGCGCCTTGAACTCGGGGTTCTCATAGACCCGGGCATTGAAGGCGCGGGCCAGCTCGCCGGCGGTGCCGGGGCTGTAGTTGGAGATCAGCCGGCGGACATAGCCGGCGTCGGCGGCCACCTGGGCATGGGCTTCCCGCCCCAGGCGCTGGATCAGCGCGTCCATCTCCAGCGCGCGCCAGTGGCGGGCCACCAGCGCATCGGCATCCGGCGCCGGCAGCGCGGTGCTGAACTGGGCCAGGGTGCCGCGTTCGATCGCGCCGCGGAATTCGGCCTCGGGCAGCGCGCTGCAATCCTCGAAGCTCGGTTGCGCCATGGCCAGGCCGGGCAGCAGCAGGGCGGCAGCGAAGGTGGCTCGGGTCAGGTGGCGCATGGCTGAATTTACCGCCCCGCGCCAAGGCGGCACAACGACATTCCAGCGGCGTTTTCGTGGCAGGGTTGACGCAGGCCGGTCAAACCCGCGCCAGGCCCTCCAGCGTGGCCCAGGCGGAGATCACCGCGCCCTCCATCCAGGCGGTCTGGTGCGACAGGTGCTCGCCGGCGAAGTGATAGGGCGGCTCGGCCGCCCGCAGCATGGCGTAGGACTGCGCCCGTTGCGCCGCGGTCCACTCCACCCAGGCACCACGGGCGAAGGGCATGTTGGCCCAGGCCACCGACACCGGCCTGGCGACCTGCGCCGCGTAGTCCGGGTGAAGCGCCGCGCCGTCCGCCACCGCCGCGGCGGCGCGTTCGGCCGGCGTGCGCCGGGCGAAGCGCTCCCCGGCCGCGCCGCCCCAGATATAGGCGCCCAGCAGCACGCCCCGCCGGGCATGGAAGCCGTGCGACGGGTACCAGAGCTGGTTCACGTCCCGCGCCGAGAAGCTGATGCCGCCGTAGATCGCGTGGTCATCCTCCCAGAAGCGGCGTTCGCACTGGAAGGCGAGCTTGCCGGCGGCGGCGTAGGCCAGACCCCGCAGCGCCTCCAGACGCGCCGGCGCCAGGTCGCTGTCCAGTGCGGCCAGCACCGGGGCCGGCAGCGCCAGCACCACCTGCGCCGGGGTTTCCACATGGCTGCCGCCGCGCCGCCGGTCTCGCCAGGTCACGCGCGCGCCGCCGGCCTGGCGCCGCAGCGCGGTGACCTCCGCGTTCAGCACCAGGCTGTCACCCAGCGCGCGGCCCAGCGCGCGGGCGATCATGTCGATCCCGCCCGACGGTTGCAGCATGGTGGCGGCGTAGTCGATGCCCTCGGCGAAGATGGCGCCGCGCCACAGCACGGGGTTCAGCAGCACGCGCGGGTCGAGCGGCGGGGTGGGCGTGCCGGGTTCCACGCCGGGGCGCTCCGCCCAGCCGCCGCGGCTGCTGCCGTGCCAATGCAACGCGCGGTCCAGCGCGCCGAAGCCACGCAGCATGGCGCGGAGCGCCTCCAGGTCGGCGGTGGTCAGCGGGGCATCCAGCGCGCCCTGCGCCAGCCCCTTGGCGGCCAGCTCCGCGACCACGCCGCGCAGCCCGGCGGTGACCTGGCGCAGCGGCACCGGGCCTTCGGGACCCTCGGCCAGGGCAGCGCCGTTCTGGTTCACCAGCGGCTCCAGCGCCACGCCGAGCTGGCGGCAGTAGCCAAGGATGCCGCGGTGGTGGTGCGGGATGCGCGCCGGGCCAGGGTTGACGTAGAGATGCGGCGCGCTGTCCCAGGCCACCTTCTGCGTGGTGCCATCGGCTTCGCGCACCGTGTCGCCGGCGCGGAGCGTCAGGCAGCGGCCACCGGGGCGGTCGCTGGCTTCCAGCAGCTTCACCGGCCAGCCGGCGCGCTTGAGCTCCAGCGCCGTGACCAGCCCGGCGATGCCGCCGCCCACCACCAGCACCGGCTTGCCGCCGCGCGGCAGGGTGGGCGCCGCGGCCTGGGCCGGCGTGGGCGCCACGCCACCGAGGGCGCCCAGCGCCACGACCGCCGCGTTGAGGCCGCCGGCCGCGGCAATGCCCTCCAGCAGGGCGCG
>CAIMOR010000499.1 GCA_903843125.1 uncultured Rhodospirillales bacterium | reverse complement strand
TCGGCCAGGCAATACGAGAACTTGCCGGGATGCCCGAGCGTCGAGCGGTCGATGCTGCCGGGGCGCACATCCATGATGTTGATCAGGGCGAGCCGGATGGCCCGGCCGATCGTCGCGGTGGCCCGGTTGCCGTTGCCCAGCGCATTGAAGGTGCTGCTGGCGCCGATCTCGTTGCGCACCGGGCCATTGATGACCAGCATTACCGCGCATCCGCCGGTGCTGGAGGTGACGCCATGCAGCAGGAACTCCTCCTGCAGCATCGCCTGCCAGGCGGTGACGACGAGGGGGAAGTGCATCGGCAGGCAGCCGGCCATGACGGCGTTGACGGCCAGCTTTTCCGCCGTGATGGCCTGGGCGCGGACCGGTTCGATGCCGATCAGCTCGCCGGGCGGCCTGCCGGCCCATTCGAGGCAGGCCTCGATTGCGGCTTCCGTCGGCGGCACGATCGGCAGGCCATCGGTCCAGCCATTGCTGTGGAACAATTCCTGCGCCGCGGCGAAATCCGCGACGTCGTAGGTCTGAGACGAAAGCCTTGCTGCGACGGCTGGCTGCATGATGTCTTTTCCAGAGCTTCTACCCGGCTTGGCGGCGATTGTGGCTGCAAGCGTCATATGACGCCAGCCTGGATCAGGGCGTCCATGTCCAGCCGGGACAGGCCGAGCATGCCCAGGTACACCGCCTCGTTGTGTTCCGCCGGCATGGCCGCTGCCGTGCGGTAGCCGGTATCGGCGCCGCTGAACTTCAGCGGAAACCCTGCCCCCAGTGCCGTGGTCGCGCCGGGGATGGCGGGATGCACGATCGGCTGGAGCATGCCGCGCCCGATGAGATGGCCCCAACGCATGAGGTCGGAGATGGCATTGATCGGGCTGCTGGCGATGTCGTGCTGATCGAGTTTCGCCAGGGCCTGCTCGCGGGTCTGCGTCCTCGTCCAGGCCAAGACCAGGGCATCGACCTCGGCGTTGTTGGCGACGCGCCAGCCCGGGTCCATCCAGTTCGCGTCGCTGGCCAGCTCCTCCCTGCCGAGGACGCGCAGCAGGCCGAGCCACTCCTCCCTGGTGGCGGTGCCGATGGTGATCGCGCCGTCGCGGGTCTCGTAGGCGTTGAACGGCGAGAACCGCATGATGCGGTTGCCTTGCCGCGGCGCCAGCCCCAGGGTTTCGTAGCAATCCAGCGGTTCGTCGAACAGCAGCGAGAACAGGCAATCGACCATCGGGACGTCGACGAACTGCCCTTCGCCGGTCCGCTCGCGTTGCAACAGCGCCGCGAGCACGCCGACGACGGCATAGGTGCCGGCCACGCCATCGGAAAGCGGCGAGCCGGCCTTGTAGGGTTCGCCATCGGGCGCGCCGGTGATGCTCATCAGGCCGGCCGCGGCCTGCACCATCAGGTCGTAGACCTTGCGTTGGGCCAACGGGCCGGTGGCGCCGTAGCCGCTGATGGCGCAATGGACGATGCGTGGATTGGCGGCCTTCAGCACGGCGTGGTCAAGCCCCAGGCGCTGCATGACGCCGGGCCGGAAATTCTCAATGACGACATCGGCCTGCTCGACCAGGCGCAGGAACAGGGCGCGGCCCTGCGGAGCCTTCAGATTGAGCGTGATGGCCCGCTTGGAACGGCCGCGCTTGAGGTAGGCCAGCCCGATATCCTCGGGCGTTTGCCGCTGCAACGACACCCCCTCAGCGCCCAGGAATGGCGGGGCGGCGAATGTCGGATCGCCGCGCACAGGGTCGTCGATGCGGATGACCTCCGCCCCCAGGCCCGCGAGCATCAAGGTGGCGTGCGGGCCGGAAAGGAACCGCGTCAGGTCGAGGACCCTGAAGCCCTTGAGGGCGCTGTCGGTCGTCTGCGTCACGGTCTTGCCAAGGGTCGTTCTCCGGCGTCCAGCCTAGGCACTTCAGCTGGCAATCCGAAAGACAAATGCACGGCCGATCCGTCCCGTCATGGATCAGTGGCCATGCCAGCGATGGGAACGGGGGGACCCTTGCGCCAGTTCCGCCGTCAGCGGCGTCGCCGCCGCTGCCACCAGACTCGCCGGACGGGACCCGGTGGGGAACGTCTGCGGTTCCCGTCAGAACCACCGCGGCAGCCGCGTTCTCGGTACCTGCGACGCCATCGTCGAGGCGAACGCAGGGGTCGCCAAACCGGTAGCCATCACCGGTGTCGCCATTGCCGACCGGGCAGCGGCCAACAACCAGGGCCGCGGCGTGTCAACCCAGGTCCACCGTCATCCCCTGCTGGCCATCCAGCAGCCGGCGCAGGTGGAAGCTGATCAGGCCATCATCCCGCGCCTGCCCCAGCAGCGCCGCAAAGGCTCCGACGGCCGCGGCATCGGCCGCATCGGCCAGGCGGAAGGCCTCGGCATAGGCGGCCGCCAGCGGCGCGGTGGCGCGCGTCTCCGTCAGTGGCTCGAAGGCTTCCAGCGGCTCGGAGCGGCCACGCAGGCGAAGCCGACCGACGGGGCGCCCGAGGAAGCCCGGCACCTGCGCCACCACCGCCGCGCTGGCGCAGATCCGCGTACCCAGCAGCTTGTTCGCGCCTTCCAAGCGGGACGCGGTGTTGATGGTGTCGCCGTAGGCCGTGTAGTCGAAGAAGCCGCTGCCGCCGAAGCTGCCGACGAGCGCCGGCCCGCTGTGCAGGCCGATGCGGGTGACGCCGAGCGCGACACCGCGCGCGGCCCAGGCGGCGCGCACCGCTTCGGCCCGCGCATCCAGCGCCAGGGCACAGGCCACGGCGCGGGCGGCGTGGTCGGGCTGGTCGGCCGGCGCACCGAACAGCACGTGCAGTGCGTCGCCGATGATTTTTATCAGCGTGCCGCCCTGGGCGAAGACCACCTCGGTCAGCGCCACCAGGTATTCGTTCAGCAACTCGGCGATCTCTGCCGGCGGCAGGCCTTCGGCGAGGGTCGTGAAGCCGGCGATGTCGGTGAACAGCGCGGTCACCTCACGCCGCTGTGGTGCCAGCAGGGCGGGGTCCTCGGCGGCGGCCAGGCTGGTCGCCACGGCTGGCGAGAAATAGCGTGCCAACTGGGAGCGCGCGCGCTCGGCCTCCTGCTGGCGCTGCTGCAGGGAGCGCAATCGTTCAAGGCTGCGCAGCGTCTTGGCGATGGTGGCTGCCAGGTCGTCGAAGTCGATCGGCTTGGTGAGGAAGTCGAAGGCACCGCGGTTCATGGCGGTGCGGATATTGGACATGTCGCCATAGGCCGAGATGATGACCGTGGCGCGACTGTCGGCGCGGGCCTGGATTTGCTGCAGCAGCGTCAGCCCGTCCATGCGCGGCATGTTGATGTCGGTCAGCACCATGTCGATGGCCGCATCCTCGGCCAGCATCGAAAGTGCCGCCACGCCATCGGCTGCGAAGCGGAAGCTGAACTCGCCCGCGCGTACCTGGCGGCGGAAGCGCTGGGTGATCAGGGACTCCAGGTCCGGCTCGTCATCCACCACCAGGATGCGGGCGGTCATGCGGCGCCCCGCGCCCCCGCCACCACCACGCCGACCTCACGCTTCAACTGCGGGAAATCGACCGGCTTGGTCAGGAACTTGCTGGCGCCGCGGGCGGCTGCCTGGGCCATGGTCTCGCCATCGCCATAGGCGGAGATCATGAACACCGGCAGGTCGGGCCGCCGCGCCTTCACCAGCGGCAGCAGGTCCAGGCCGCTCATGCCCGGCATGTTGATGTCCGACACCAGCAGGATGATCTGGCCGGCCACCGCGGCATCAAGCTTCTCCAGCGCGGCTTCGGCCGAAAGCGCGAAGTCCAGCACGCACACGCCCTCGCGCAGTTCGCGCCGGAATTGCTGGCGGAACAGCTGTTCGATATCGGGTTCGTCATCGACAACCAGCACCCGGAGCATCATGCGGTCACGCCCTCGTTCTGGATCAGCCGGCGTGGCAGGCGGATGGCGAACTCGGTGAAGTTGCCCACCTCGCTCGCGACCTCGATCTGCCCGCCATGCTGCTTCACGATGATATCGTGGCTGAGCGACAAGCCCAGCCCGGTTCCTTCGCCCGTTGGCTTGGTGGTGAAGAAGGGCTCGAAGATCCGCTCGCGTACCGCATCCGTCATGCCGGTGCCATTGTCGCGAACGCGGATTTCCACCTGCCCGCCCAGGTCGCGTGTGGCCAAGTGCAGGCTCGGCTCGTCGCCCGCAGGCCGCGCGGCCCGCTTGCGCGCGGCGTAGAAGCCATTGCCGATGAGGTTGAGCAGGACGCGGGTGATCTCCTGCGGGAAGAGCTCGACCTCGCCCACCGCCGGGTCGAACGTCTGCTCCAGCGTGATGTTGAAGCCTGGCTCCGCCGCGCGGGCGCCGTGATAGGCCAGCTTCAGCGCTTCCTCGGCCAGGGCGTTGAGATCGACCAGCCGCGCCTCGCTGGTGCCGGAGCGGGAGTGCTGCAGCATGTTGCGCACGATGCTGTCGGCGCGCTTGCCGTGCTGGGCGATCTTGGCCAGGTTGTCGCGCAGCATGGTGGAGATCTCGGCGAGTTCCTCGGCATCGCCGGCGGCTACCGCCGCCTCCAGCTCGCCCAGCAGCTCGGCCGAAAGCTCGGCGAAGTTGTTGACGAAATTGAGCGGGTTCTTGATCTCGTGCGCGATGCCGGCGGTAAGCTGGCCGAGGGAGGCGAGCTTTTCCGTCTGCACCAGGCGGTCCTGCGCCAGGCGCAGGTTGTCGAGGGAAGCCGACAGTTCCTTCGCGCGCAGCTGTGCCTCGTTGAAGAGATCGGCATTCTGGATGGCGATGACAGCCTGGTCGGCAAAGGTCTGCAGCAGCTCGATCAGCTTGGCGGAAAACGCCCCGGGCTCCTCCCGGGTTACCGCTATCACACCGATGACCGCTTCGTTCCGCAGCATGGGGACCGCGAGCAGGGCACGATAGTTGGCTGCCGTTGCGGCGGCCATCAGTTGGTAGTGCGGGTCGGTTGCGATATCGGCGATCTGGACCGGCGCCCGTGCCAATATGCATCGGCCGTTGATGGAACTGAGGTCGGGCGCGCGCGGAAAGGACGAACGCATGATCGCCTCAGCCGCGGGCGAAACGCCGTGATAGCCGATCAGGTGCAGCAGCTTGCCGTCGAACCTGGTCGTCGCGCCCAGCAGCGCGCCGCACAATACGCGGGCGCGCTCGGCAATGGCGTCGAACACCGGTGTGACATCGGACGGGGAGCGGTTGATGATGCGCAGGATGTACCCGGCTGCCGTCTGCTGCTCCAACGCCTCGGCCAGGTCGCTGGTGCGGGCTTGAAGGGCGCCGAAGGTGGCCGCACTGGTCATCGCGATCACCGCCTGCTCGGCGAAGGTCTTCAGCAGCGCGACCTGGGCCTCGGTGAAGGCGGCATCGGCGCGGTGCAGCAGCAGCAGGCCACCGGCCGCGCTGCCGTCGCGCATGAGTGGGACGGTGATCTGGGAGAGGAAGCCGAGGTCGCGCACCTGCTGCGGTGCATCGGGCCGGGCCTTCAGGATGTTCGGGATGTAGTCCACCCGACCCGCGAGCATGGCGCGGTCCATGAGCCATTCACTCGAGATCGGCCTTGGATAGAGCTTGACGTAGGCGTTGGTCTCCGCCTCGCCCCAGCCGATGATGCCGCGGATGTGCACCATGCCATCGACGATCTCGAAGACGCCGCCGAACATCGCCTCGCAGAGTTCCACGGCGCGCCTGAGGATGATGTCGAAGACCGGTTGCGTGTCGCTGCTGGCGGAAGACATGACCTTCAGCACGTCTATCGTCGCGGCCTGGTGGGTGTTCTGGATGCCGAGTTCCTCG
Source organism: uncultured Rhodospirillales bacterium (assembly GCA_903843125.1). Taxonomy (GTDB): domain Bacteria; phylum Pseudomonadota; class Alphaproteobacteria; order Acetobacterales; family Acetobacteraceae; genus CAIMOR01. The sequence continues at coordinate 12,743 of CAIMOR010000499.1, read as the reverse complement.
GTGCGGGCGCGCAGCTCGGTCAGCAGCCGGGCGTTCTCCACGGCGATCACCGCCTGGGCGGCGAAGCTCTCCAGCAGCGCGATCTCGGCCTCGGTATATGGCCGCACCTCTGGGCGGTTGGCCGAGATGACGCCGACCAGTGCGCCGTCCGTCCGCAGCGGCAGCAGCAGGTTGGTGCGTACCGGCGACATGTCGCGGATGGCGCGGCTGATCGGGTTGGTCGGCGTCTGGGTGGAGGCCTTCACATCGTGGTTGTGGATGTAGCGCGTACCGTCCCGCAGGCGCTGCCCGATCGCCTGGGCCGGATGAGGGCGCCGCAGCACGGCATCGATCTCGGGCGCGTAGCCGCGTGTTGCCACCCCCTTCACGACATCGCCGTCGAACAGGAAGAAGCAGCCCATGGCCGCACCGCAGAGCGCATGGGCCTTTTCGAGGATGGTTGCGAAGACCGGAGCGAGGTTGCCCGGGTTCTCGTTGATGACCTGCAACACCTCGGCCGTGGCGGTCTGGCGCTCCAGCGCCTCGCGCTGCTCGGTCAGCAGGCGGGCATTCTCCATTGCGATCAACGCCTGCGCGGCGAAGCTTTCGAGCAGCGCGATCTCGGCCGCGGTATAGGGCTTCACCGACAGCCGGTTGGCGGTGAGGTAGCCGACCAGCCGCGCCTTCTCCCGCAACGGAACCGCCAGGCTGGTACGCACCCCGAAGGCGGCGAGCCGGGCATCGACGCTGTCGGGTGCCGCACCTTCGCGTATGTCCAGCCGATGCACCGGGAGCTGCCATTCCTGCAGCCTGCCGGAGATGCTGGTATAGGCGCGCGGCGTGCGCAGGATCGCTTCGATCTCCGCCGGGTAGCCATGAGTCGCCGCGGCGCGTGCCACCTCGCCCTCGGTCAGGAAGAGGGCGCCGACCTCGGCGCCGCACACCGCGTGGGCCTTCTCCAGGATCACGGCGAAGACCGGCGCCAGCTTGCCGGGATTGGCATTGATGACCTGCAGCACTTCGGCTGTTGCGGTCTGGCGCTCCAGCGCCTCGCGCTGCTCGGTGAGCAGCCGTGCGTTTTCCATCGCGATCACCGCCTGGGCGGCGAAGTTCTGCAACAGCGCGATCTGCTTGTCGGAGAACGGCCGGACGTTCTGGCGGTACACCTGGATACAGCCGAGGACGGTGCCTTCCTTGCGCAAGGGCACAACGAGCGAGGTGCGGGCGCCGCCGAGATCGACCAATGCCCGGCGGTTGGGCTCGCCCCGCTGATAGACGGCTTCGGCCTTCAGGTCGGCGACATGGACGATCGGTGCCCCGGCCAGCAGCAGCGCCGGCCCGGTGCCTGGCCCGTATTGCGGCGGATGGTCGGACTTGTAGGCGGCATAGGCCAGGGGCACGCCGTGCGCGGCCGCGTGGTGGAACCGGTTGCCATCGAAGGTTGCCAGCTGGCCGAAGGCGGCCTCACACAGGCGCATGGCCTTTTCCAGCATGGCATCGAACACCGGCGCCAGGTTGCCCGGGGAGGCATTGATGACCTGCAGCACCTCGGCGGTCGCGGTCTGCTGCTCCAGCGCCTCGTGCTGTTCGGCGATCAGCCGGGCGTTTTCCAGGGCGATCACCGCTTGCTCGGCGAAGGATTGCGCCAGCGCCACCGCCTCGGCCTCGAAGGCGCCGATATCGGCGCGGCCAAGGCCAAGCACGCCCACCACCTGTCCTTCACGCCGCAGCGGGATACCGAGGTATGACCGTGCGCCCATGCCGCGGGCGGGAGCAAAGACGCCTGGCTCCGAAGTGAGGTCGGCGACCTGGACAACATCATTCGCCAGCACCACGCGGCCGGGCACGAAATCCGGCCCGGCGGGGCGGGGAAAGCCGGCGCGCAGGGCGGCAAGTACCTCCGGGGTGTAGCCGTCATCGGCCAGCCGGTGCAGACGCTCTCCGTCGTAGCCGAAGATCGAGGCGGTGCTGGCGCCGGCCAGGTCCCGCATGTGGCGAACGATCAGTGCGAAGGCCGGCTGCGGGTCGCCAGGCGTGGCGGAAATGGCGCGCAGCACGGCGACACTCGCGGCCTGGCGGGCGAGCAGGGCATCCCGCTGGGCCCGCAGCTGCGCAACCTCGCTGGGCTGTTCCGTCAGGGTCATGGGGCCAGGGTAACGTCCCGTCCTGGTGGCGCCAACCCTGGCTTGCCGACTTCGCCGCAATGCGGGTGGGCCACGCAGAACCAGAAGCAGCCGCCCATCCGCTGGGACTGCAACGTCGGAACCAGCGGAAGGCGGAGCTCAACCGGCCGGTCCGCACAGCAGGCGGCCGTTAGCCAAAGAGTCCCGCATCCGGCCGTCAGGCACGAGGCCAGGCTGAAGCCTTCCAGTACCAGCCGCGGCAGCGGGGCCGCGTTGGCCACGCATTGCACAACGTCGTGACGCTCTGCCGAGCCGTCGTTCAGGCGGCAGCGCCGGGCGGGCAGCACTCACTCGGATGCCGAAGGCACCCAGGAGTTCCACCTTGCGGCGAGATCACGCCGCCAGGGCCTGCCGCACCAACCAGGTGTCGGTGTGCATGTCGAAGCGGCTGAGCTTGCCATCGCGGACTTCCCAGACGTGCACGAAGGGGGCGCGCATCGTCTTGCCGGTAGCCTTGCTGGTGCCGGCATAGGCGCCGATGCTGAACACGCGCCCTTCGGCCGCGACCACGTCGTGCGCCGCCGCGCTGAAGCCGTCCCAGTCGCGCATCAGCGGCACCAGCAGCTTGTCGACAACCTCCTGCGGGCTGCGCCAGGTGCCGCTGTGGTAGGGGAAGCCCTCGGCTTCGGTCCAGTGCAGGTCGGGGTGCAGCACCCCGACCACAGCAGGAACATCGCCGCGGGCAAGGGCGGCGTAGAAGGACTTCACGAGGTCAACCGGACTGGTCATGGCGAATGCTCCTGTTGTCGTTGTCGGTCAGGCGGCGAGGGTGGCCAGTCCGCCGAGGCCCAGAGCGTCGAGCACGCCCTGCTGCACCGGCGCCGTGGCGGCGTTGACCGCATCGGCGCCGAAGGGCTGGCCCACCACGCTGCGCGCGGGGCGGCTGCCCTTCGGCGTGGCCACCAGCGTGGTGATGGCCGCGGCGACGTCGTGCGGGTTGGGCGCGCCGGCGGCGGAGAACATCTGCGTGAAGGTCTCGAACATCTTGGCCGGGATCTCACCGACCGCACCGTAGGCCTGGCCGCGCGCCGCATCGGCGGGCTGCTGGATGCTGGTGTACATGTTGGTGGGGTAGGCGCTGGGCTGCACCAGCACCACGTCCACGCCAAGTTGCGAGAGTTCGTAGCGGAAGCTGTCGGTCAGCGCCTCCACCGCGAACTTCGACGCGCCGTAGATGCCGAAGAACGGGAAGGTCACGCGGCCCAGCACAGAGCCGATGTTGATGATGAGCCCATCGCCGGCGGCACGCATGGCTGGCAGCACCGCCCGGGTGGTGCGCAGCACGCCGACCACGTTGGTGTTGAACAGCACCTTGGCCTGGTCGGCGGTGAAGGCCTCGGTCACGCCGGCCGAGGCGATGCCGGCATTGTTGACCAGCACGTCGACGCGGCCCGCCTGGGCCAGTACCTGGGCCACGGCGGCTTCCACCGAGGCGTCGTCGGTCACGTCCAGCTCGACGACATGCAGGCCCTGCCCGCGCAGCGCTTCGGCATGCGCTCGGTTGCGGCCGGCCACGTCGCGCATGGCGGCGAAGACCTTGTGGCCGGCGCGGGAAAGGGTCTCGGCGGTGTCGCGGCCGAAGCCGGAGGACGCACCGGTGATGAGGATGGTCTTGCTCATGGGATGTCTCCTGGCAGGGGGTTCAGCGGGCCGTGCGGCCGAGGAAGTCGCGCATCGCCGCGCCGATCTCGGCGGCGTGCGTCTCCAGCGCGAAGTGGCCGGTCTCGAAGAAGCGGATCTCCGCGTCGGGCAGGTCGCGGCGGAACGCCTCGGCGCCGGCCGGCAGGAAGAACGGGTCGTTGGCGCCCCACACCGTCAGGAAGGGCGGCTGGTGCCGGCGGAAATAGGCCTGGAAATCCGGGTAGGCCGCGACGTTGGACTGGTAGTCGCCGAACAGGTCCAGCTGGATCTCGTCGATGCCCGGCCGTGCCAGCAGCGCGTTGTCCAGCGTGTAGCCTTCCGGCGCGACCTGCGCCGCATCGGGCACGCCATGGGTGTACTGGAACACGGTGGTGTTCGGGTCCAGCATCATGCGCAGCGCCTGGCGGTTGGCGTCGCTCGGTTCCGCCCAATAGGCGCGGATCGGGTTCCAGCCCTCGCTCAGCCCTTCCGCATAGGCATTGCCGTTCTGGCTGATGATGGCGCTGACCTGCTGCGGCCGCGCCGCGGCCAGGCGGAAGCCCACCGGCGCGCCGTAGTCGAAGACGTAGAGCGCAAAGCGATCCAGCTCGATGGTGTCGACGAAGCGGCCGAGCAGCGTGGCTAGGTTGGCGAAGCTGTAGCTGAACTTCGCGCGGTCCGGCGCCGCCGAGAAGCCGAAGCCCGGCAGGTCCGGCGCTATCACCCGGTACTGGCCGGCGAGCTCCGGGATCAGGTTGCGGAACATGTGGCTGGAGGTGGGGAAGCCGTGCAGCAGCAGGATGGCGGGGGCATCGGCGGCGCCGGCTTCACGGTAGTACAACTCCACGCCGTCGATGGTGACGCGGTTGTGGCGAATCTTGGTCATCGGGGTTCTCCTTGGAATGATGGCGGGAAGGTTCAGCGGGCGGCGCGGGCGATGGGCAGGCCGACCAGCAGCGCGTGGCCGATCAGGCCATTGACCAGGAAGGCCAGCGTCACCGGCGCCTCGACCACGTTGGTCAGCGGCAGCACGACGAAGTTCATGGTGAGGAAGACCGCGGCGCCGAAGACCAGGCCGAGCGCGACCCAGTGGCGCTGCATGACCGGCGCGATGCGGGTGGCGACGACGTAGATCAGCGCCAGCACCAAGGCGATGAAGTAGTGCGCCACCGCGCCCACCGAGGCACTGCCAAGGCCCATGTTGAACGACGCGGCGCCGTAGAAGCCGCTGGCGATGTACTGCAACACCTGGATCGGGTTCAGGCCGTTGGCGAGGCCGTTGAACACCACGCCGTCGACGGCATCGAGGGTGCCGGCGGCAACGCCGCCGAACAGGACGGCGCGCAGCAGGCCGGCGTCGGCGGGTTGCGCCTCGCGGCGCGTCGCATCGTCGGTCAGGGAAATGTCGGACATTGGTTTCGGGCCTTTCCTTGCTGTGGCCATCGCGGCCGGTGGCAAGGACATACGGCCTTCCATTTCAGTGCGGCATTCGCTAGTTCCGGAAGGCTTGCTTTCAATTGCTGGAAGGTGCCGTGGACCGCTTCGACGCCATCAGGACCTTGCTGGCTGCCGTCGATGGCGGCAGCCTTTCCGCTGCGGCACGCAACCTGCGCATGCCGTTGCCGACGGTCAGCCGGAAGGTCTCGGAGCTGGAAGCGCATCTCGGCACGCAGTTGCTGGTGCGTACCAGCCGCAAGCTGCTGCTGACCGATGCCGGCACCGCTTTCGTCGCCGCGACCCGCGTGGTGATGGACCGCCTGGAGGAGGCCGAACGCGCCGCGTCCGGCGAATACCGCGTGCCGCGCGGCGACCTGCTGGTCACCGCGTCGATCATGTTCGGCAAGCTGCACGTCACGCCCATCGTGCTGGAGTTCCTGGCGGCGTATCCGGAGGTGAACGTGCGGCTGGTGCTGGCGGACCACGTCATCGACCTGGTGGAAAACCACGTGGATGCCGCCGTCCGCATCGGCCGCCTGCCGGACAGCGGGCTGACCGCGCTGCGCGTCGGCGATGTCCGCTGGCTGACCTGCGCCAGCCCGGACTATCTGGCCAGGCGCGGCGTGCCCGCGACGCCGGCCGACCTGGCGACGCATGACTGCATCGCCTTCGAAGGGCTGCAGCCGGCGCGCGAATGGCCGTTCCGCAGGGGCGATGCGGCCGAGGCGATCACCATCCGGCCGCGGCTCTCGCTGAACACGGCGGAATCACTGATCGAGGCTGCCGTTGCCGGCCTTGGCGTCATCCGGCTGACGTCTTACCAGGCCGCCGATGCACTGCGGGAGAAGCGGTTGGTGGCCGTGCTGCAGGATGTCATCCCCGCCCCGATGCCGGTGCACCTGGTGCATGCCGGCCAGGCGCTGGTGCCGCTGAAGCTGCGCGCCTTCCTGGACTTCGCGAGGCCCCGGCTGAGGGCGCGGCTGGCGGCAGACCCCGGCGCGTGAGGCAGGCCGAGGGCCGTGCCTGAGGCGTCGCTGAACCCGGCGGCCACGGCGGCTCCCGTGGGTACCACCGCCGAGGCTCGGCTTGTACCACCCCGGCGCCCCGGCTAGGCTGGATGCTGGAACGAAAGGGCAGCGCATGGCACGGCCGGAGGAGATACCCGAACCGACGCGGTCGGCGGTGCTCAACATCGAATGCCCGGTGTTCGAGACCACGCCCTTCCTCGCCGGCAAGCCGCTCAGCCAGCGCAAGGTTGCCATCGTATCCTCGGCGGCGCTGGTGCAGCGCGGCGAAGCGCCGTTTCCCTTCGGCAGCACCGAGGCGCGGTTCATTCCTGCCGGGGTTCCGGCGAACGCCCTGCTGATGAGCCATGTGTCGATCAACTTCGATCGCCATGGCTTCGCCCGTGACGCCAACACCGCCTTTCCGCTGGAGCGCCTGCGCGCCCTGGCAGCGGAAGGCATGATCGGCAGCGTGGCCGAGACGCACTACACCGTGATGGGCTCCTCGGACCCTGCGGGCATGGCCGCCGCTGCTGACCAGGTAAGTGGCCAGCTGAAGCAGGAAAACGTGGATGCCGTGCTGCTGACCCCGGTCTGACCGCTCTGCACGCGCGCCGTGAGCGCGCTGGCCCACATGCTTGAGGAACGCGGCACGCCCACCACCGTCATCGCCCTGGCGCGCAACCAGGCGGAGAAGACGCGGCCGCCGCGCGCGCTGTTCGTGCCCTTCCAACTCGGCCGGCCCTTGGGCACGCCGGAGGACGCGGCGTTCCAGCGCCGCGTGATGCTGGCCGCGCTGGGCCTGCTGGAACGCGCGGACGGACCGGTGATCCTGGACGACTACGCCGAGGAAGACCCCAACTGGCAGGATACCGCGGGCTGGCAACCGCCGTTGCCGCCGGCCTCGGCCCGCCCCACGGCGCCGGCTGACTGGTGGAGCGCCTTCGCCGCTGAGCTGGCGGCGCTGCGGCCGGCCTGGGAAGCGGCGCAGATGCGGTTCGGCCGCAGCATTGTCGGCCTGGCGGGGCAGCCGCCGGAACGTTGGCCGGAATTCACCACGGCGTTCCTGGCCGGCGGCCTGCCCACGGTGCCGCAGCACGCCACGCCGGCGCTGGCGCTGCGCTTCCTGTGCGACGACATCAAGGCGATGTACGGCGAGGCGGCGCAGGCGCATGGCCCGGCGCCCTCGTCCCGTCAGGTGGAAGCCTGGTTCTGGCGGCAGACCGTGGCCGGTGCGCTGCTGGTGGCGCTGCGCACGGCGGCCATGGGCAGCGACAACAACGCGCTGAAGACGGTTGGGGGCAGGTTCTTCGTGCCGGTGCCCTGGCTGCCGGCGGCCTGAACGGGCTGCCCCGGGGAGAATGATCCCCATAGCCGGCGCGGCAAGCAGCGGCGTCGGCAGCACGGTCCGGCATCGGGCCTGGGGTCGGGCCCCGGGTTGAGCCCCGGTCGGAACGGTCGCTCGCGCCATGGACGTCGCGGCCCGGGGCTGACAAGCTCGCCTCATGGCAACCCGAACCATTCCGAGTACCTGCTGGGAATGCGGCACGCTCTGCGGCGCGCTGCTGACCGTGGACGCGGCGAACCACGTCACCAAGGTGGCGCCGAACCCGCGGCACCCGACCTCGAAGGGCGCTTTCTGCGTCAAGGGCATCCGCGGCCTGCCGGAATGGACCGACCATCCGGACCGGCTGCTGCACCCGCTGCGCCGCGTCGGGGAGCGGGGCAGCGGCCAATGGCAGCGCGTCTCCTGGGACCAGGCGCTGGACGAGCTGGCCGACGGGCTTGCGGCCACGCGCGCCAGGCACGGGCCGCTGGCGCTGGCCGGTGCCGTCAGCGGCGCCTATTTCAGCCGCGGCGCCGTCATGGCGCTGCTGCTGCGCTCGCTCGGCTCGCCGAACTGGATGATCAACCAGGACCTGTGCGGCGGCTGCCGGGCGGTCAGCGACCGCCTGACCGGGCTGAACATCGGCCGCGGCGAGGACATCGACAACACCGCCTGTACCCTGCTGGTCGGGCGCAACCCGCATGCCGCGGACCCGATCCAATGGGCCGCGCTGAAGCGCGCCAAGGCGCGTGGCGCGCGCCTGGTGGTGCTCGACCCCTATCGCACGCCGGCGGCCGAGATGGCCGATGTGTGGCTGGCCGCGCGGCCGGGCACCGATGGCGCGATCGGCCTGGCCATGCTGCACGCGATGATCCGGGACCGCAGCTACGACGCGGCGTTCGTCGCCCGCTGGTGCCATGGCTTCGAGGCGCTGGCCGCGCGCGTGGCCGACTGCACGCCGGGCTGGGCGGCCATGATTGCCGGCGTGGCCGAAGCCGACATCGAGCGCGCGGCGACGCTTTATGCCGCAGGCCCCGCGGCCTTCGTCGGCGGCCATGGCATCGACGCCGCGAGCAACGGCGTGCAGACCTTTCGCGCCTTCCATGCGCTGGTGGCGATCAGCGGCAACCTCGACCGCCCCGGCGGCAACAGGCGGGTCAAGAAGCCGCAGGGCTTCCGCACCTACCTGGAGCTGCTGCACGACAAGCGGTTCCGCCTGCCGGAGGAGGTCGAGCGCCAGACCATCGGCGCCGATCGCTACCCGCTCTGGGCCGGGCCGGAGGGCTGGCAGACCGCCTGCCACAATCCCTCGGTGATCGAGGCGATGCTGACCGGCACGCCCTACCCGGTGCGCGCCGCCTACATCAGCGGCGTCAACATCGCGGTGACCTACCCGGATGCGCGGCGCACCCTGGCGGCGCTGCGCTCGCTGGAGGTGCTGGCGGTAGCGGCGCACACGATGACGCCGACCGCCGCCGTTGCCGACCTGGTGCTGCCGAAGACGACGACGCTGGAGGAGGAGGAGGTCACGCTCGACCCGGGCGGTCCGAACATCGCCTATACTGCCGCCGTGCCCGCCCGCGGCGAGGCGCGCAGCGACATGGAGATAGCGGTCGGGCTGCTGGACCGGCTGCGGGCGCGCGGCGCCGTCAGCGCTGAGTTGCTGCCCTGGCGCAGCCAGGCCGAGTTCAACGCTTGCCTGCTCGGCGACAGCGGCATAGCGCTGGAGGACCTGCGGCGCGATGGCTGGGCGCAGTTCCCGTACGAGCTGGGTGATTTCGAGCAGCGCGGCTTCGCCACGCCGACCGGCAAGCTGGAGTTGTTTGCCGAGGCCGCGGCGCGGCACGGGCTGGACCCGCTGCCGGGCTATGTCGCGCCGCCGCCGGCTGCGGACCGGGCCTTCCCGCTGCTGCTGCAGACCGGCTTTCGCGAAAAGACCTATCATCACTCCCGCTTCCGGGACCAGGCCTGGGCGCGCAAGGTCGCCCCCGACCCGGAGGTGCGGATCCATCCCGAGACCGCGGCGACGCACGGCATCGCCGAGGGCGACTGGGTGGCGGTGGCGGTGCCCGATGGCCCCGGCGAATGCCGGCTGCGCGCCACGGTGACCGACCGTACCCAGCCTGGCGTGCTGACCACGGGCATGGGCTGGTGGCTGCCGGAGGCCCCGGCGCCGGACTTCGCCGCGCTGGAGATCAACGTGAACGCGGCGCTGTCCTATCGCGCCACGGCCGACGCCATGAGTGGCTCGGTGGATATCGGCGGGCTGCCCTGCCGTCTGCGCCGGTTGGCGACGCCGTGGTCGCCCGGGGGCGGGCTGCCGGGGTGAAGGCAGCTCTGCCGGCGTTCTGAAACCCGACACCCTTTAGACGGTGGCGAATGCGGCGCGCTGCGGGTATCAAGGGGAACCCTCCGGGCACCTGCTCCACCGCTGCGCCACGGCGGCGTGGCACGGGTGGTTCGCCGCAAGGAACCCATATGCGCCTTGCCATTGCCGTCATGGCCCTGCTGCCGGTTGCCGCCATCGCTCAACCCTACCAGCCCTCCGCGCAGGAAGTGCTGAGCTGCCTCGTGGAGCCAAGCCGTCGGGTCTTGGTGGCCAGCGCGGTGCCCGGCATTGCCCGTCGGGTGGCGTTCGAGCGCGGCGATGTGGTCAAGGCGGGCGATGTGCTGCTGGAGCTGAACAGCGAGGCCGAGCGCGCAGGGCTGACGCTTTCAGCCGAACGCGCCGACTTCGCCCGCCGGAAGCTGGGGCGCAATCGCGAGATGACCTCGCGGCAGTTGCTGTCTGGCCAGGAGGTTGATGACCTCCGCACCGAGGCCCGGCTGGCCGAATTGGAGGCGGCGCGGGCCCGGGTGGAGCTGGAACGCCGGACCACCCACAGCCCGCTGACCGGGATCATCATGGAACGCCGGGTTACCCAAGGCGAATACGTCACCGCCGAACCCTTCGCCGAGCTGATCGCGCTGGACCCGCTGCACGCCGAGGTGACGCTGCGGGTGGAGGCCTATGGTCGGGTTCGCGTCGGCATGCGGGCCACCTTGGCCCTGGGGGCGCCGGTGAACGAAACCCGTCAGGGCCGGGTCAGCATCATCGACCGCGCCGTCGATTCCGGCAGCGGGAGCTTCCGCATGCGCGTGGTCATCGACAATCCGGGTATGGCAATGCCCTCGGGCATCGGATGCCGCCTCAACTCGGTGGCGCCGGTTGCTGACTGAGGCGTTGGCGCCGTTCCGCGCCATCGCCCCCTTCATCGCCCACTACCCCGGCGCCCATGCCCTTGCCGAGGCCCTGCGCTGCGGCCTGGTCGACCGGCTGGCCCAGGGTCCGGCGACCGCCGATGAACTGGGGCACGTCGCCGACCTGCCCGCCGCCGGCCTGAGGCTGCTGCTGGCGCTGCTGCGCGGCGCCGGCGTCACGCAGCCCGACGCGCAACTGACCCCTGGTTTCCGCGCCGCGCTGCGGCATCGCCCCTTGCTGGAGGCCAAGCTGGAGGCCGCCGCCTTGGCGCTGCCGGATTTCCATGCGCATCTTTCGCCATTGCTGCGCGACCGCGAGAGCTTCATGGAGCGCGCCGCGATCTTCGGGCTGTACCGCTACGACCTGGCGCTGCGCGAGGATGCGGCGGCGCTGGCTGCGACCGAGCGCTGGATGCGGCTGACCACCGCCCTGACCAGGCATGAGGCCCCGGTGCTGCTGGCGCTGCACGATTTCAGCCGCTGCCGCCGGCTGCTGGAGCCCGGCGGCAACAGCGGTGAGCTCGCCCTGCAACTGACTGCCGCCCACGCCGGGATACGCGTGACGGTGGCGGACCTGCCGGCCGTGTGCGCGCTGGGGCGGCGGCATGTCGGCGCGGCGCCGCGCATCGACTTCCTGCCGACCGATTTGCGGCACCAGCCGATGCCCGGCGGCCATGATGCGGTGCTGTTCAAGTCGATGCTGCATGACTGGCCGGATGACGCGGCGCGTCGCTTCCTGGAGCTGGCCCGCGCAGCGCTGCCGCCGGGTGGCGAAGTGCTGGTGTTCGAGCGCATGCCGCTGCCGTCCGATGCGCCGCTCGGCTACGGCCAGATGCAGGACATGCTGTTCCACGGATTCTATCGTGACCCAGCCAGCTACCTGGCATGGCTGCGGGAGCTGGGCTTCGTCGACCTGCACCGGCAGGAACTGATGCTGGACGTGCCCTTCGTGCTGATCGCCGGCCGGCGGCCAGGGACACGGGGGCCGCTTTAGAGCGTGATCCACTTTGGTGGATCACGCTCTAGCTCTATTTGAGAGGCTGATTCACCGCTCCGGCGATTCCGCCTCCGCGGATCAGGCTCTAGCCGGCGCCGGCGAAGCCGAGGGTCTCGGCCGCGTCGGCATCGGCCAGCAGCAGCAGGGCGCGATCCTCGGCGTGGCGGCGGTCCAGCAGGCACTGCGCCCGGCGCATGGCGCGCAGCGCCAGCCAGCGCTGCAAGGCACCGGGCGGCAGACGCGCAAGCCGGGCGGCAGCCTGCGGCAACGTCTCGGTCAGCAGGCGGTCCTCCAGGCTGAGGACCAGCTCGGTGCTGCCGGGGTCGCCCTGCCGGGCGCAGCGGCCGGCCAGCTGGCGGTCGACCCGGGCGCTGTCGTGCAGTTCGGTGCCCAGCACGTGCAGCCCGCCGGTTGCGGCCACGCCGGGACCCAGCAGGATATCGGTGCCGCGCCCGGCCATGTTGGTGGCGATGGTGATCCGCCCGGGCTGGCCGGCCTCGGCGATGATGGCGGCTTCCTGGGCGTGCAGCCGTGCATTCAGCAGCGCGTGCGGCAGGCCGGCGCGGTCGAGCGCCAGGGCCAGGGCTTCGCTCTGGCCAAGCGTGCGGGTACCGATCAGCACCGGACGGCCGGCGGCATGCAGGGCGCGGACCCGCGCGGCCACCTGGCGCCATTTTGCCGCATCGTCGGCGCAGAGCGTGGTCGGCAGCCGTCGCAGCCGCATCGGCCGGTGGGTCGGGATGCGCATGACCGGCAGCCGATACAGCGACCAGAATTCGCCACCAACCTCGCGCGCCGTGCCGGTCATGCCGCAGAGGTGGTGGTAGTGGCGAAAGAAGCGCTGGTAGCTCACGCTGGCCAGGGTTTCCCGCTCGGCGGTCGTCGGGCAGCCTTCCTTGACCTCGATCATCTGGTGAAGGCCGAGTTCCCAGCTGCGGTCGGGCATCACGCGCCCC
>CAIMOR010000498.1 GCA_903843125.1 uncultured Rhodospirillales bacterium | reverse complement strand
TGCCCGCCGCGGCGCTGGCGCAGTTCCTCGCCTGGTTCGCCGCCACGCCCCGCGTCGTCACGCTGTTCAGCCAGGGCGTCAACCAGAGCAGCGCCGGCACCGACAAGGCCAACGCCATCATCAACTGCCACGTCGCCACCGGCCGCATCGGCCTGCCCGGCGCCGGGCCGTTCAGCATCACCGGCCAGCCCAACGCCATGGGTGGGCGCGAGGTCGGTGCGCTGGCCAACATGCTGGCCGGCCATCTCGACTGGTCGGTGCCCGGCGAGCACGCCGCACTCAGCGCGTTCTGGCAGGCGCCGAAGCTGGCGACGCAGCCGGGCCTGAAGGCGGTGGAGCTGTTCCAGGCCGCCGGCGCCGGCCGCATCGGCGCGATGTGGGTCATGGCCACCAACCCCGCCGTCTCCCTGCCCGATGCCGAGGCCGTCCGCCGCGCGCTGCGCCGCATCCCCATGCTGGTCGCCAGCGACTGCACGCGCGAAAGCGATACCGTGGACCTCGCCCGCATCCGCCTGCCCGCGCTGGGCTGGGGCGAGAAGGACGGCACCGTCACCAACAGCGAACGCGTCATCAGCCGCCAGCGCGGCTTCCGCCCCTGGCCCGGCGAGGCGCGGCCGGATTGGTGGGCCATCAGCCAGGTGGCCCTACGCCTCGGCTGGGATTTCGGCTGGGACGGCCCCGCCGCCATCTTCCGCGAACACGCCACGGTCACCACCCTGGCCCGCCCCGCCCCGCGCCTGTTCGACCTTGCGGGCTTCGCCGCGCTGGACGATGCCGCCTATGCCAGCCTGCCGCCGACCCGCTGGCCGGTGCCGGCCCCCGGCGCGCAGGGCGGCCGGCTGCAGCCCATCGCCCGCTGCGTGCCGACGCCGCCACGCCCGCCGGAGCACGCCACCAGCGAAGCCTTCCCGCTCAGCCTGCTGACCGGCCGCCTGCGCGACCAGTGGCACACCATGACGCGCACCGGCGGCGTCGCCCGGCTGATGGCGCACATTCCCGAACCCCTGCTCTCGATCCACCCGGACGATGCCGGCCTGCTGGCGGATGGCGCGCTCGCCCGCGTCGAAAGCGCCTGGGGCAGCGCGGTGCTGCGGCTGCGGCTGGACGCCGCCATCCCGCCCGGCAGCGTCTTCGCGCCGATGCACTGGACCGACCGCTTCGCCCCCACCGCGCGCATCAACGCCGCGGTGAACCCGGCGGTGGACCCCATCAGCGGCCAGCCGGAGCTGAAGCACACCCCGGTGCGGGTGCTGCCGGTACCGATGGCCTGGCACGGATTTTTGCTGGTGCGCGCCAAGCTGACGGGCGCGCTGGCCGAGTGGTCCGCGCTGCTGCCGCTGGCGCATGGCGTCTGGCGTCACGAACTGGCCGGCGAGGAAGCCCCGGCCGCCGCCTTCGCCCGCCTGCGCGCCCTGGTCGCGGAGGCCGATGCCAGCTGGGTCACGCTGGACGACGCCGCCGCCGGCACGCATCGCGCCGCGCTGCTGCGGGACGGCCGGCTGCTCGCGGTGGTGTTCCTGGCCGCCACGCCGGCGCTGCCGCCGCGCGACTGGCTCGCCGGCCTGTTCGCCGAGGACCGCATCGGCCT
>CAIMOR010000497.1 GCA_903843125.1 uncultured Rhodospirillales bacterium | reverse complement strand
CCGGGCGCAGCTCGCCAAGGCCGAGGCGGATGCCGCACTCAGCCGCATCTTCGCCCCCATCGACGGCACGATCCTGAAACTCTACGCCCGCGCCGGCGACCCGGTCGGCAGCGACGGCCTGCTGGAGATCGCCGATCTCGACCACCTCGACATCCTGGCCGACGTCTACGAGACCGACCTGCCGCGCCTCCGGCTCGGGGCCGAGGCGGAAGTGACCGTGTCCGGCGACCCCCGGCGCTACGTGGCCACGGTCCGCGAAATCGGCTGGCTGGTCCGCCGTACCACCCAGGCCGGCACCGACCCGGTGGCCGCGGTCGACAGCCGCACGGTGGAGGTGCGGCTGGCGCTGTCGGAGGAAGGGCGTCAGGCGCTGCTCCGCCGCAGCAACATGCAGGTCCAGGTGGCGATCCGGCCATGAACCAGCTGCGCCACCTGGAACTGCGGGCTACGACCCCGGCCAACCGTCCGCCACGCGCGGCGAACCTGCTGCTCGCGGCTCGCCTGGCCTGGCGCCAGCTGCGGGCCGAGCGCGCCCGGCTTTGGACCGCCATTGCCGGCGTCATGTTCGCCTGCCTGCTGGTGTTCATGCAGCTCGGTTTCCGCGCCGCCTTGTTCGACAGCGCCACCACGCTGCCCCGCGCCATGCACGGCGAGCTGTTCCTGTTGAACCCGCTGACCTCCGCACTGTTCCGGCCGGAGCAATTCCCCCGAATCCGCGCCTTCCAGACGCTGGCCGACGCCGACGTGGCCCAGGCGGTGCCGATCTACTTGAGCTTCGGCACCTGGCGGAACCCGGTCACCGGCGTGCGCCGCACCATCCAGCTGATCGGCTTTGATACCGCGACCGGCGCAGTTGCCTTTCCCGGGCTGGAAACCGTGATCGAGGCGTTGAAGCGTCCTGACACCATCGCCTTCGACCGTATGTCGCGCCCCGAGTTCGGGCCGGTGCCGCAAATCCTGGCGGAGCGCGGGCCGTTCGAAGTGCAGATCGCCGACCGTCTGCTCGATCTGGTCGGGCTGATCGATATCGGGCCCAGCTTCGGCGCCGACGGCAATGTGGTGATGACAGAGACCAACTTTCGCCGGATCGTCACCCAACGGAAGGCGTCCAATACGGACCTTGTGGCGCTGAGGCTGCGCCCGGGCGCCGATATCCCCACCGTGGCGGCCCGGCTGCGCCACCTGCTGCCGGCCGACGTGGCGGTGCTGACCTATGAGGAACTGGTGGCCTGGGAGCGCCACTACTGGGAAACCGCGACACCGATCGGTTTCATCTTCATGTTTGGCAGCCTCATGGGCCTCGTGGTCGGCATGGTCATCGTCTATCAGATCCTGTTCAGCGACATCGCCAGCCACATCCCGGAGTACGCCACGCTGAAAGCCATGGGCTATGGCCATGCCTATCTGCGCCGCGTCGTCATGGCGGCGGCGATGATGCTGGCCGGGCTTGGCTTCATCCCGGGGATTTTGACCAGCATCGGGCTTTACCGGGTTGTCGCCCAGGCCACCTTCCTGCCACTGGAGA
Organism: uncultured Rhodospirillales bacterium; assembly: GCA_903843125.1. GTDB lineage: Bacteria > Pseudomonadota > Alphaproteobacteria > Acetobacterales > Acetobacteraceae > CAIMOR01. Next base: position 961 of record CAIMOR010000497.1, on the reverse strand, counting down.
TGGACCTGAACCGCGGCCTGATGGTCTTCGGCATGATCTTCGCCATGTGCGCCGCGGCTGGCCTGCTGGCGGTGCGCAAGCTGAGCGACGCCGACCCGGCGGACATGTTCTGATGACCAGCCCGGCACCGGTCGCGATCGAAGGCCTGAGCTATGCCTATGGCGAGGGCGAGTTGCGCCGTCCGGTGCTGCGCGACGTCACGCTGCAGATCGGCGCCGGCGAGATCGTCCTGCTGACCGGCCCGTCGGGCAGCGGCAAGACCACGCTGCTGACGCTGGTCGGCGCGCTGCGGGCCATGCAGGAAGGCCACTGCCAGGTGTTGGGCCAGCAAATGCTGGGCGCCACCGAGGACCAGCGCGTGCTGCTGCGCCGTCGCATCGGCTTCATCTTCCAGCAGCACAACCTGCTCGGCTTCCTGACCGCGCGGCAGAACGTGGCGATGTCGCTGGAGCTGGACCCCGCCACCACCGAAGCCGAACGGCTTGGCCGCGCCGGCACCCTGCTGGACGCCGTCGGCCTGCGGGCGCGCGCCGATGCATTGCCTTCCAAGCTGTCCGGTGGCCAGCGCCAGCGTGTCGCCGTGGCCCGCGCCCTGGCCGGCAACCCGGGCCTGATCCTGGCCGACGAACCCACCGCGGCGCTCGACCGCGTTTCGGGCCAGGAAGTCGTGCATCTGCTGCGCGACCTTGCCCGTAGCGGCGGCGTGCCGATCCTGCTGGTGACGCACGACCCTCGCATCCTGGACATCGCCGACCGCATCGTCGAGATGGAGGACGGCCGGATCACCAGTGGCGCTATGGAGGACGGCCGGATCACCAGCAGCGCTCCGGTGAGTTGAGTGCCGGCGACCGCTGACCAGGGTTGCCCTGATGGTACCGCGCCGGCAGATTGCGGCCAATGTCGTCCCGCCGCCTGGTTGCCCTCTGCGCCCTGCTGCCCGCGGTCGCCCTGGCGCAGTCGG
>CAIMOR010000496.1 GCA_903843125.1 uncultured Rhodospirillales bacterium | reverse complement strand
AGCCTCGGCGCCGCCGAGGTCGATGACGCCGACCACCGCTTCCGCGGCCAGTTGGAGCAGGCGACGCCCGAACGGATCAGCGGCTGGGCGGTCGACACCCTGGCCGCCGACCGCCCGGTACAGGTGGTCATCGAGCTCGATGGCGTCGTCATCGGCACGGCCCGGGCGGACCGCTACCAGACGCGATTCCGCAGCCTCAGCCCGCATGGCCAGCATGGCTTCGACTGGCCGGTGCCGGCGGAATGCTGGAACGGCCGGCATCGGCGGCTGCAGGTCCGCATCATCGGCGCGCGGGAGCAACTGGCGGGCTCGCCGGCGGAGCTGCACTTCCCCAGCCGGCTGCTGCCACCGCCCGCGGGCCAGGCGCCCCGCCTGGTGCCGCCGCCGCTGCGGCCCGCCGCCCGGCCGGCGCCCGGGCTGGTCTCGGCCATCGTGCTGAACCGCAACGGCGCGGCGCTGCTGGAGGCGCTGTTCGCCAGCCTGGTCCGCCACGCCCGGACGCCGCTGGAGGTGGTGCTGGTCGACCACGCCAGCACCGATGACAGCCTGGCCGTCGCCGCCCGCTGGGCCGCTCAGCTGAATATCCGGGTGGATGCGCGGGCGGAGAACCATTCCTTCAGCGCGTCGAACAACCGGGGTGCCTGGCTGGCCCGCGGCAAGCACCTGCTGTTCCTGAACAACGACATCGCCTTCACCCACGACCCGCTGCCGGCGATGCTGCGCGCCCTGGCCGCGCCCGGCGTGGCGGCGGTGGGCGCCCGCCTGGCCGAGCCGGTGGTGCAGGCCGATGGCAGCCTGCGCCCGGTGCTGCACCATGACGGCATCGGCTTCCGGCTGCTGCATGGCGGCAGCCACGGCCGCAGCCAATGGCTGCCGCACGAGGTGGAGGCCGATGCCGCCGACCCGAGCGAGGGCACCGACGCCGCACCCGCCGCCACCGCCGCCATGCTGCTGCTGCGCCGGGCGGATTTCCTGGCGCTGGGCGGCTTCGACGAGGGCTTCGACTACGGGCTTGAGGATGTGGACCTGTGCCTGCGGCTGAGGCGGGACCGCGGCCAGGTGGTGGTGGCGCGGGATGCCGTTGCCATGCACCAGCGCAGCGCCACCCGCGGCCTGCGCTTCGCCGCCGCCCTGGCCGACCCGGTGCAGGCCGGCAGTCAGGGCCGCGAGGTGGCCAACCGCCAGCATTTCCTGCGGCGGCAGGCCGCCTGGCTGAAGCGGCGCCTGCGCCAGGCCGCGCTGGCAGGCGAAGGCGGCTGGCGCGAGACCCGTTTCCGCCTGGGCTTCGCGCTGGGCCGGGACGCGGATGCGGCGCTGGCCGTACCGCTCGCCGCCGCGCTGGCCGAGACGGCCGGCTGGGATGCGGCGCTGCTGGACCATGGCGAACCCGATTGGCGTGGGCTGGATGCCCTGGTGGCGCTGCACCCCGGCACCAACCTGCGCCGCATGGTCAACGCCACGCCGGGCGTGCTGGTGGCCGCCTGGGTGCAGGGCCAGGTCGGCGCCTGGCTCGCGGCCGGGCAACTGCCGGCCTGCGACCTGATCTTCGCGGCCTCCCCCCGGCTGGCCGAAGCGCTGCATCGCGCCACCGGTCTCGACGTGGTGCTGCTGCCGCCCGGCACCGACCCGCAGCGCTTCGCCCCGCCGCCCGAGCCGCCGCCGGCCGAGACCGACCTGCTGTTCGCCGGCCCGGCCGACCCCGCCGTGCCAGCCCTGCTGGCCGGGCTGCAGGGGCTGCACGCCAGCATCCTCGGCCCCGGCTGGGCGGCAACGGAACCGCTCTGGCGCGGCGAGGTGGCTGGCCACGACCTGGCCGCCACCTATGCCGCGGCGCGGCTGGTACTGGACGTGGCGACGCCGGAGCAGGCCGAAGGGGCCGTGCTTGACCCGCGCGTGCTGGACGCTGCCGCCTGCGGCAGCCTGCCGCTGACCGACAACGTCGCCGCGGCGGAGGCACTGCTGCCCGGGCTGATCCCCACCTTTTCCGACGCCGCCGGGCTGGGCGCGTTGGCGGCCAGTCTCCTGTCCGACCCGAGCGCCCGCGCGGCAGCCGCGACCCGGCTGCGCGCCGCCGTGCTGGCCGGGCATGACTGGGCGAACCGCGCTGCCATCGTGGCCGACCAGCTGCGGCAGGCGGCGTCGCGGCTGCGCTTCGGCATCAAGTTGGGTGGGCCGGCCACGGCGGCGGACCAGGCGCTGCTGCTGGCACTGCGCCGGCAAGGCCACGCCGCGCGCCTCGACGAACCCGCGGCCTGGCAGGACGGCATCGGCGCCGGCGACGACGCCAGCCTGGTATTGGGCGAGGCCCCCGGCTTCGAGCCCGACGCGCGCGCGCTGGCCTTGTGGTGGCCCCAGGCCGAGGTTGCGCCGCCACTGCCGGCGGGCTTCGACCACTGCTTTGCCGACCTGCCGCCACCGGCCGCGGACGACACGGCCGGCTGGGATGGCGTCGCCAGCCGTATTTTATCTGAAACGCAACGTCTTCTCCTCGCGCCGCGCATCGGCTAGGCTGCCTCAACCGCCGGTAGAGTCAGCCCCGGCGGGTGCAAGGCAGCAGATGGATGGCAGCGGCAGCGGGTGGGCGGATGCGGCGGCCAGGCTGGAGGCCCGCTTCCACCGGCACGAGGCCGTCATCGGCGTCATCGGACTGGGCTATGTCGGGCTGCCGCTGGCGCGGGCGATCGGCGAGCGCGGGTTCCGCGTGCTGGGCTTCGATATCGACCCGGCCAAGGTGGCGCAGCTCGGTGCCGGGCAAAGCTACATCCGCCACATCCCCGGCGCCGCCTTCGCCGCGCTGGCGGCCGCCGGGCGCTTCCAGGCCAGCGCCGACTTCGCCCGGCTGGCCGAGGCCGACGCCATCCTGGTCTGCGTGCCGACCCCGCTGAACCGCCACCGCGAGCCCGACCTTTCGATGGTGGAGGCGACGACGCGGCAGATCGCGCGGACGCTGCGCCCGGGCCAGCTGGTAGTGCTGGAGAGCACCACCTATCCGGGCACCTGCCGTGACGTGATGCTGCCGATCCTGCAGGCTGGCGGGTTGCGCGGCGGCGTGGATTTCTTCCTGGCCTATTCGCCGGAACGCGAAGACCCCGGCAATACCGCCTTCGACACCGCGGGGATCCCAAAGGTGGTCGGCGCGGACGACGCCGCGGCGCAGCGCCTGGCCCTGGCGCTGTACGGCCAAGTGGTCAAGCGCACCGTGCCGGTCAGCTCCCTGGCCGCGGCCGAGGCGGTGAAGCTGACCGAGAACGTGTTCCGCGCCGTCAACATCGCCTTGGTGAACGAGCTGAAGGTGGTCTACGCCGCCATGGGGATCGACATCTGGGAGGTGATCGAGGCGGCGAAGACCAAGCCGTTCGGCTACATGCCGTTCTATCCGGGGCCGGGGCTGGGCGGCCACTGCATCCCGATCGACCCGTTCTACCTGACCTGGAAGGCGCGCGAATTCGGCATCGCTACCCGCTTCATCGAACTGGCCGGCGAGATCAATACCGCCATGCCGCGCCACGTGCTGGACCTGCTGGCCGGTGCGCTGGACCGGGTGCATCGGCGCGGACTGAACGGCAGCCGCATCCTGCTGCTGGGCATGGCCTACAAGAAGAACATCGATGACCTGCGCGAGAGTCCGTCGCTCCGCCTGCTGGAACTGCTGGAAGGCCGCGGCGCCGAGGTGGACTTCCACGACCCCTTCATCGCCGAGCTGCCGACGCTGCGCGAACACCCTGCCCTGCTCGGCCGCCGCGGCGTGGCGTGGGACGCGGCGGCACTGCCGCACTACCATGCGGCGCTGATCGCCACCGACCACGACGCGGTGGACTACGCCACGCTGGTGGCGCGCTGCCCGCTGGTGGTGGATACGCGGAATGCCTGCGAACGCGCCGGCATTGTCGGCGCCGCGAATGTGGTGAAGGCGTAGCTACTCGACCGTGACGCTCTTCGCCAGGTTGCGCGGCTGGTCCACGTCCGTGCCCTTCAGCACCGCCACGTGGTAGGCAAGCAGCTGCACCGGAATGGTGTACAGGATGGGCGCCGAGAAGCTGCCCACCTTCGGCAGCTCGATCACCCGTTCGGCGAAACGGCCGAGCGGGCCGGCGCCATCGGCATCCGTGAAGGCAAAGATCCGCCCACCGCGCGCCGCGGCCTCCTGCAGGTTGCTGGCGGTCTTCTCGAACAGCGGGCCGGACGGGCACAGCGCAATCACCGGCACGTTGCTGTCGATCAGCGCGATCGGGCCGTGCTTCATCTCGCCGGCGGCGTAGCCCTCGGCGTGGATGTAGCTGATCTCCTTCAGCTTCAGCGCGCCTTCCAGCGCAATCGGGAACAGGCTGCCACGGCCAAGGAACAGCACGTCCCGCGCCTTCGCCACCTCGGCGGCCAGCTCGCGGATCTGCGCGTCCTTCTCCAGCACCAGCGCGGCATTGTGCGGCACTTCCAGCAACTGCTGGGTCAGCCGGCCTTCATCCAGCGTGGAAAGCTCCCGACGCGCCCGGCCGAAACCGATGGCCAGGCAGGCCAGCACCGCCAGCTGCGCGGTGAAGGCCTTGGTGGAGGCGACGCCGATCTCCGGCCCCGCTACCGTCAGCACCGCGCCATCGCTTTCCCGCGCCATGCTGCTTTCCGGCACGTTGACCACCGAAAGCACTTTCTGCCCCGCCGACTTCAGCAGGTGCAGCGCCGCCATGGTGTCCGCCGTCTCGCCGGACTGGGAGACGAGGATCGCGGCGCCGCCATCGGCCAGCGGTGGGTTGCGGTAGCGGAACTCGCTGGCCACGTCGGCATCCACCGGCAGCCGCGCCAGCTGCTCGATCCAGTAGCGCCCGACGGAACCGGCCAGGAAGGCGCTGCCGCAGGCGGAAATGGTCAGCCGCGGCACCTTCGCGGGGTCGAAGGGCAGGCGCGGCAGGCGCACCTCCAGCGTCTTCGGGTCCAGGTATTGCCGCAGCGTGTCGCCCAGCACCGCCGGGTGCTCGTGCAGTTCCTTCTCCATGAAGTGGCGGTAGTTGCCCTTGCCCACCGCGGCACCGGAGACGGCCGTCACGACGATGGCGCGCTCCACCGGCTGGTGCTGCGCGTTGAAGAAATGCGCGCCGCTGTCGTCCAGCGCCGCCCAGTCGCCTTCCTCAAGATAGGCAATACGCCGCGTCAGCGGGGCCAGGGCCAACGCGTCGGAGCCCACGAACATCTCGCCCTCGCCGAAGCCGATGGCCAGTGGCGCGCCCTGGCGCGCGGCCAGCAGCAGCTTGGGATGGCCGGCGAAGATCGCCGCCAGCGCGAAGGCGCCATGCACCCGCTTCAGCCCGGCGGCAAAGGCCTCCCGCGGGGTCAGGCCCTGGTGCAGGAAATCATCCACCAGCCGCACGAAGGTCTCGGTGTCGGTCTCGGTCTCGAACACCGCGCCCTTGGCCTCAAGCTCGGCGCGCAGTTCGGCGTGGTTCTCGATGATGCCGTTGTGCACCACGCTGACGCGCGCGGTGGAATGCGGATGCGCGTTGCGCTCGGTCGGCGCGCCATGGGTGGCCCAGCGGGTATGGCCGATGCCGGTGGTGCCGACCAGCCCGTCGCGCTCCAGCACCGCGGCCAGATTTCCCAGCTTACCCTCGGCCCGACGGCGGTCGATCTCGCCGTCGACCAGCGTGGCGATGCCGGCGCTGTCGTAGCCGCGGTATTCCAGGCGGCGCAGCGCCTCCAGCAGCAATGGCGCCGCTTCGGCCTTGCCGACAACACCCACGATCCCACACATGAACCTTATCTCCTTGCAGCAGGGCAGGCGGATGCAGGCTTTCGCGCCTTGCGGCCAGCCAGCAGCCGCTAGCCCTTCTTGCCCTTGAATCCACGTCCGGGCTTGTTGGTCTGCATCCCGCGTGCCAGCGCCATGGCGTCGTCCGGCACGTCCTGGGTGATGACGCTGCCGGCGCCCACCAAGGCCCGTGCGCCGACCGTCACCGGCGCCACCAGTGCGGTGTCGCTGCCGATGAAGGCGCCCGCGCCGATCACCGTGCGATGCTTATGGATACCGTCGTAATTGCAGGTGATCGTGCCCGCGCCGATGTTGGCGCCGGCGCCGACCTCGGCATCGCCCAGGTAGCTCAGGTGGTTGGCCTTGGCGCCGCGTCCCAGCGTGGTCGCCTTCAGCTCGACGAAGTTGCCGACATGCGCCTGCTCGCCCACATCCGCCCCCGGCCGCAGCCGCGCGAAGGGACCGATCTGCGCATTGCGTCGCACGATGCAATTCTCGAGGTGGCTGAAGGCGCGGATTTCCACGCCATCCTCGATGACCACGCCAGGCCCGAAGAACACGTTGGGCTGGATCAGCACGTCCTGGCCCAGCACCGTGTCCCAGCTGAAGAACACCGTCTCCGGCGCGATCAGCGTGGCGCCACCGGCCAGCGCGCGGGCGCGCATGGCGGCCTGCACCTCGGCCTCGGCCGCGGCCAGCTCCGCGCGGCTGTTGATGCCGCGCAGCTCGGCCTCCGGCGCTTCCTCAGCCAGCACGCGCACCCCCTCCGCCCTGGCCAGGGCGACGATGTCGGTCAGGTAGTATTCGCCCTTGGAATTGTCGGCCTTCAACGTCGCCAGCCAGCGGAACAGGTCCGGCCCCGGCGCACAGACCACGCCGGCGTTGCACAGGCCGATGCCGCGCTCGGCCTCGGAGGCATCCGCCCATTCCACCACGCGCTCCACCTCGCCGGCCGGGTTGGTGACGACCCGGCCGTACTTGCCCGGGTCGGCCGGGCGCATCGCCAGCAGCACCAGGCCGGCCTCGGCGCGGCGGGCGCGCAGCCGGCGGATCGTTGCTTCCGTTATCAGCGGGTTGTCGGCGTAGAGTACCGCGACGTCGCCGCCGAAATCGGCCAGCAGCGGCGCCGCCATGCGTGCCGCGTGGCCGGTGCCCAGGCGGTCCGCCTGTACCACGGTGGGGTGCGGCCGCGCCGCCTGTTCCAGCACCGGCATATCCGGGCCGACCACCACCACCACACGCTCGAACACCGGCTCCACCGCGGCCAGCAGATGGCGCAGCATCGGTCGGCCCGCCACCGGGTGCATCGCCTTCGGCAGCGTGGACTTCATCCGCGTGCCCAGCCCCGCCGCCAGAATGATCGCCGCACCGGCCATGCAAGCCCCCTGAAAACGGCGCCGGCGGCCCCGGCGCGTGATCCCGTCGCCGCGGTACACCCGTTCCCGCCGCGGCGAAAGCGCTGGCTGGCAGCTGAAAAATGCCGTGACAATCATTGACCTCTGCGCTCAAGCCGGCCCGGGCGCTGGCCATTTGGCTTGACCGGGGCGCGCCGGGCCGCTGCAATGGGCTGGTCGTGAGCACCCTGGTCAGCGTTCCCCGCGGCGACGAAGACACGCTCTGGGCCGTGGTCGCCACGGTGGGCCGGCAGCATCGCGTCGCCGAGATATTCCGCAACCGCGCCGCGGCGCTGCAGGACCGCGACTGGCGCGCCGAGCAGGTGCGCGCCTACCGGGACTTCCTGGAACGCGCCCGCCAGCCGATGCCGTTCTACAGCGTTGCGCCGATCCGCCGGGCGGACCTGCCGCGCAAATGGACCCCGCTGCCGGCCCTGGGCTTCCTGCGCGGCCAGTTCATCTGAACGCAGCGGCTGAGGAAGCTTCCCTGGGCACCCATTGCTGGTAGATAATCCGCCATGGGGCATCGGCCTCGGCAGGTGGTTGGCGGCAATGGCGGCATTCTTCGGGCTGAACCAGCGGCAGCGCGGTGGCCGGCATGAGCGGTGATGCCGCGGCGCTGCTGGCCGACCTGCGCCAGATGGCGGACCAGGCCAGGCCGGTGCTGGAAAAGCCGCTGCGCGCCACCGCCGACAACCTGGGTGGCTACATCGAGACCGTGGCGCTGGACGAGGGCGGCCGGGTCTGGATCATGGGCTGGAGCCGGCGGACGCTGCCGACCGAGGCGCCGGTCATCATCGTCGACCGCCGCCGCCACGCCGGCGCCATGGTCTGCTTCGGCTTCCCACGGGAGGATGTACCGCAGGACGGCCAGGCGTTCATCGGCGTCATCACCTCCGACTGGCGGCCGGGCAGCGCCAGCCAGGACGTTTACTGCTTCCTGGCGCCGGAGCTGAGCTTCTACCTGCGTGGCCTGAAACCGCTGCAGATCGTCGACGTCAAGGTCATCGGCGACCACATCGCCACCGCGCAGCCCAAGGCCAGCGGCCCGCGGGTGCAGCCGCTGCGGGTGCTGCACCTGAACGCCGGCGAGTGGACGCCGCATTCGCCCCGCGCCGGCTTCGCCATGAAGGCGTCGGTGGACCGGGTGCTGGTGCTGCCGGGCTTCGGCGCCTTCGTCGAGGGTTGGCTGCTGAGCCCGAGCAAGCCGGTGACCGCGTTCTCGCTGCGGCTGGGCGCCCGGGTGCTGCGCGGCATCCCCGGCAGCCTGGTGCGGCGGGCCCGCCCGGATGTGGCCAGCATCGGCGGCCATACCCCACTGCTGCTGGACCGCGCCGGCTTCACCGTGGCGCTGGAGGGGCCGCTGCGCTCGGAGGACCTGGTGGAGCCGGTGCTGAAGGCGCATTTCGCCGACAACAGCTCGGCCAACGTGGCCATCGACCCGGAGGTGGTTCGCCGCATCGGCCATGCGGTGCCGCTGGACGACGTGCTGCTGTGCTACCCCGGCCTGGCCGACGAGGGCTTCTTCCCCCGCTTCGCCACCGCGCTGCGGCAGGACCTGGCGGCCAGCCTGGCGCAGGTGGAGGTCATCGCCGCCCCGGTCTCGGCGCCGCATTGCGTGGTGGCCGCGGTGCCCGCCCATGCCAGCGACGCCCGGCTGCTGGTCGAGGAGCTGGCCCTGGCGCTGCGGCGCCTGGCCGCCCCGCCGGCGGTGCTGCTGCTGGCCGATGGCGGCACCAGCCGGGCCGAGTTGCCGGTGCTGGCCCGGATCGTTGCCGATGCGGTTGGCCAACCCTGCGGCATTGCGCTGGTGGAGCAGGCGGACAAGCCGCTATGGGCGCTGCCGGAGCTGTTGGACCTGGCGAGCAGTGACCGCTTCCTGCTGCTGGCGCAGCACGCCTTTCCCTGCGGCGCCGGCTGGGATGCGGCGCTGGCCGCGCTGCTGGGCACGGCGCCCGGGCCGCAGGCGCTGCGCCACGCCGGCCCCGGCGGCCTGGCCGCGCTGGCCTGGACCCGCGCCGGGCTGCGGGCCTGGTTGGACAGCCATGCGCCGGCGCTCGGCCAGGGCCATTTCGACGGTGTGCTGGCATT
>CAIMOR010000495.1 GCA_903843125.1 uncultured Rhodospirillales bacterium | reverse complement strand
CATGCCCAGCCGCAGCGCCAGGCGAATGCCGCGCCGCAGCGCACCGCGCCGGCCCCGGCCGGTCGCAGCGCCGCGCGGCTGCCACGCCTGGTCGGCAGCGCCCAGGCCGCCATGGCGGCGCCGATGCGCGGCCAGCTGGCCGTGACGCGGGACCGCCATGCCGCGGTCAGCAACGCGCAGTCCTGCCGCACCTCGCATGGCCGCCGCAGCTGCGCCCGTGGCCCGGCGATGAGCTGGACCCGCGGGCTGGAGCCGGCTGCCGGCGTGCAGGCCAGCGAATGCCCGGATGGCACCATGGCCACCCCGGCGCGCGGCCACGACAACATCACCCGCTGCATGCCGATCTGACCAGGCTATCGCCGCGATAGCCGAACGAGGCGGCCCAGGGCATTGACCCGGGCCGCCTTTTTCATGCGCTTGCCGCACCGCATAAGCGGGAGTAGGAAGCCGCCGCCCCTATAGAATCCATGCGCAAAGGCATTCCCATGGCCCGCAAGAAGATCGCGCTCATCGGCGCCGGCAATATCGGTGGCACGCTTGCCCACCTGATCGGCCTGAAGGAACTCGGCGACGTCGTCATGTTCGACGTCTTCCCGGGCGTTGCCGCCGGCAAGGCGCTGGACCTGATGCAGTCCGGCCCGGTCGATGGCTTCGACTGCAACATGTCGGGCACCGGGGACTACGCCGCGATCGCGGGCGCCGACGTCATCATCGTCACCGCCGGCTTCCCGCGCATGCCGGGCATGAGCCGCGACGACCTGCTGACCAAGAATGCCGGCGTCATCGACCAGGTGGCCCAGGGCATCAAGACCTATGCGCCCAACGCCTTCGTCATCTGCATCACCAACCCGCTGGACGTCATGGTCTGGGTGCTGCAGCAGCGCAGCGGCCTGCCGGCCAACAAGGTGGTCGGCATGGCCGGCGTGCTGGACAGCAGCCGCTTCCGCCTGTTCCTGGCGCAGGAGTTCGGCGTCTCGGTCGAGGACGTCACCGCCTTCGTGCTCGGCGGCCATGGCGACACCATGGTGCCGCTGACCCGCTATTCCACGGTGGCCGGCGTGCCGGTGACCGACCTGATCAAGATGGGCTGGACCACGCAGGAACGCGTCGACGCGATCTGCGAGCGCACCGCCAATGGCGGCGGCGAGATCGTCAAGCTGCTGGAACGCGGCAGCGCCTTCTACGCCCCCGCCGCTTCCGCCATCGCCATGGCCGAGAGCTACCTGCTGGACAAGAAGCGCGTGCTGCCCAGCGCCGTGCTGCTGAACGGCGAATACGGCCAGACCGGATTCTATGTCGGCGTGCCCGTGGTCATCGGGGCGAACGGCGTCGAGAAGATCATGGAAGTGCAGTTCAGCCCGGCCGAGAAGGCCGCGTTCGACAAGAGCTGCGACGCCGTGAAGAAGCTGATCGAGGACTTCAAGAAGCTCGGCGTCTGATACGCGCCGAGGGGAGCGGCCGGGACCACCCGGCCCGACCCTTGGCGAACCTGCCCGGGACTTCGTTTGCAGCCGGCCCAGAAGGGATGTGCGCATGAACATTCACGAATACCAGGCGAAGGAGTTGCTGCGGCGCTACGGCGTCGCCGTGCTCGACGGCTACGTGGCCTGGAACGCCGAGGAAGCCGCCGAGGCCGCGCGCAAGCTGCCGGGGCCGGTCTATGTGGTGAAGAGCCAGATCCATGCCGGTGGGCGTGGCGCCGGCCATTTCGCCGAGGACCCCGCCGGCAAGGGTGGCGTCCGCGTCGTCAAGACGGTGGATGACGCCAAGGCCGCGGCCGGCGCGATGATCGGCCACACCCTGGTCACCAAGCAGACCGGCGAGCACGGCAAGGTCGTCTCCCGCGTCTACGTGGAAGCCGGCTGCGACATCAAGCGGGAGCTCTACCTTTCCCTGCTGGTCGACCGCGAGACCTCGCGCATCATGATCATGGCCTCGACCGAAGGTGGCATGGAGATCGAGGAGGTGGCGCACAGCCACCCCGAGAAGATCCTGAAGGTCGCCATCGACCCGGCCTCCGGCGTCTCCGGCTTCCATGCCCGCAAGCTCGGCTTCGGCCTGGGCCTGGCCGGCGGCCAGTTGCGCAGCTTCGAGAAGTTCGTCATGGCCATGTACAAGGCCTTCGTCGAGCTCGACTGCGCCATCGTCGAGATCAACCCGCTGGTGGTCACCGGCGCCGGCGACATCGTGGCGCTGGATGCCAAGGTCTCCTTCGACGACAACGCGCTGTTCCGCCACAAGGACCTTGAGGCCCTGCGCGACGACAGCGAGATGGACCCGAAGGAGCTGGACGCGGTCAAGAACGACCTGAACTACGTGGCACTCGATGGCGAGATCGGCTGCATGGTCAATGGCGCCGGGCTGGCCATGGCGACGATGGACATCATCAAGCTCTACGGCTCCAGCCCGGCCAACTTCCTCGATGTCGGCGGCACCGCCAACGCGGCCCGGGTGACCGAGGCGTTCCGCATCATCACCAGCGATGCCAACGTGAAGGCCATTCTGGTCAACATCTTCGGCGGCATCGCCAAGTGCGACATGATCGCCGAGGGCATCGTCGCCGCGGCCAAGACCTTGACGCTGAGCGTGCCGCTGGTGGTGCGGCTCGAAGGCACCAATGTCGAGCTGGGCAAGAAGATCCTGGCCGAGAGCGGCCTGGCCATCATCCCCGCGGACAACCTGGCCGATGCGGCGCAGAAGGTTGTTGCCGCCGTCAAGAAGGCGGCCTGAGCCATGTCCATCCTAATCGACAAGAACACCCGGGTGATGACCCAGGGCTTCACCGGGGCCCAGGGCACCTTCCACGCCGAGCAGGGCATCGCCTACGGCAGCACCTATGTCGGCGGCGTCACGCCGGGCAAGGGCGGCAGCACGCATATCGGCCTGCCGGTGTTCGACACCGTGGCTGATTGCGTGGAGAAGACCGGCGCCAATGCCAGCGTCATCTACGTGCCGCCGCCGTTTGCGGCCGATGCCATCCTGGAAGCCATCGACGCCGAACTGCCGCTGATCATCTGCATCACCGAGGGTATCCCGGTGCTGGACATGATCCGCGTGAAGCGCGCGCTCAGCGGCAGCAAGTCCCGCCTGATCGGGCCGAACTGCCCGGGCGTGATCACGCCGGACGCCTGCAAGATCGGCATCATGCCCGGCCACATCCATCGGCGCGGTTCGGTCGGCATCGTCTCGCGCTCGGGCACGCTGACCTATGAGGCGGTGGCGCAGACCACGGCGGCCGGCCTCGGCCAGTCCACCTGCGTCGGCATCGGCGGCGACCCGGTCAAGGGCACCGACTTCATCGAGGTGCTGGAGATGTTCCTGGCCGACCCCGAGACGAAGTCGATCGTCATGATCGGCGAGATCGGCGGCCAGTCCGAAGCGAATGCGGCTGATTTCCTGGCGCACGAGAACAAGGGGCCGAACGCCAAGCCGGTGGTCGGCTTCATCGCCGGCGCCACGGCGCCTCCGGGCCGCCGCATGGGTCATGCCGGCGCCGTGATCAGCGGCGGCAAGGACACGGCGGAAGCCAAGATGGACGCGATGAAGGCGGCCGGCATCCACGTGGCCGACAGCCCGGCCTCGCTGGGCTCGACCATGGTGAAGGCGCTCGGCGGCTAATACCCGCCAAGGGTTTCGTGTTGGCTCGCTGAGCCTGAATGTG
>CAIMOR010000494.1 GCA_903843125.1 uncultured Rhodospirillales bacterium | reverse complement strand
CACGTCTCGCCGGCCGGGGCGGTGAACTTCACCTCGTAGCTGCCGGGCGTCAGGCCGGTCGGGATGGTCAGCGACAGGTGGACCTGGCTGGCGCCGTCGGTCGCCGCCGCGTCGGGGCTGACGGTGATGTGGAAGCTGTTCACCGTGCCGGGGCCGCCGTCGCAGTTGTTGGCGGCGTCATGCGTAAGCGTGGCGTCCAGCTTCGGCAGCAGCGCCTTGGCGGCCTCGAGGCCGGCGTTCTGGTTCGGCGTGGTGGCGCCGGAGGTGACGGCGACCGCGGCGGTGACGCCGGCATGGCCGACGATGCTGTCCACCGCCGGGTTGGCGTTGGTGCCCACCGGCGACCACGTCTCGCCGGCCGGGGCGGTGAACTTCACCTCGTAGCTGCCGGGCGTCAGGCCGGTGAAGCTGTAGGCGCCGCTGCTGTTGGTGGTGGTGGTCTTGCCGGCGATCGGGTTGCCGCTGGCGTCCTCCAGCTGCACCGCGATGCCGGAGACGTTGGCGTCGCCGCTGTCCTGCACGCCGTTGCCATTGTTGTCGAAGAAGACGTGGCCGCTGAGCGCGCCTGGCGCATAGACGCCGGCGTTCTGGTTCGGCGTGTCGTGGTTGGCGGTAACCGCCACGGCGCTAGTCTGGCCGCTGCTGTTGACGATGCTGTCCACCGCCGGGTTGGCGTTGGTGCCAACCGGGGAGAAGCTGTCGCCGCTGGGCGCGGTGACCTTCACTTCGTAGTTGCCCGCGGTCAGGCCGGTGAAGCTGTAGGCACCGTTGGCGTCCGTCGTGGCGGTCTTGCCGGCAATGGCGTGGCCGCTGCTGTCCAGCAACTGCACCGAGACGCCGGAGAGGTTGGTGTCGCCCGCGACCTGCACGCCATCGGCGTTCTGGTCGAGGAACACATGGCCGCTGAGCGAGCCGACCGCCTGCACCGTGGTGGTGGTGGTGGCCACGGTGTTGAAGTTGTCGACCGAGGAGACCGGCACCGTGTCATCCACCGCGGGGGTGGAGACCGCGTGCAGCTCCTGGCCATAGGTCGGGCTGGCCGGGTTGACGTCCAGCACGGTGATGGCGTTGTCGATGCTGGTAACGAACAGGTGGCCCTTGCCGTCGGCCGAAAGGCCGTCGATCTGGCCGGAGGCGTTGATGCCGTCCACGGTCGTGCTGCCGAGGCCCACCGAGTAGGTGTGCACGGTCGCCAGCGTGGCGGGGTCGACCTCGTAGACGTTGTTGGCGCCGCCGGAGTGGTTGCCGACGAAGAGATGGCCGGTGAAGGGGTCGTAGCGCAGCGCGTCGAGGTTGGAGCCGTTGGTCGTCGAGGCCTGGCGGATGATGTGGCCGTCGGTCGGGCTGATCTCGACCACGTAGGACTGGCCGGAGGTTGCGTTGTTGTTCGGGTCGTTGCCGTAGCAGGCGTAGAGCTTGCCGTCGGGCGTGAAGGTGATGCCGGTGTAGCCGTTCTGGTCGGACGACTGCCAGACGGTGGAAACCGCGTGCGTGTTCAGGTCCACCACGCGCAGCGACGGATTGCCGGCGGCGTTCTGGTCGGTGAAGTAGACCTTGGTGTGGTCGTTCGAGATGGCGAGGTCGAGCCCGCCATTGTTCAGGTCGTTCACCAGGATGGTGGAGACGCCCGTGGTCAGGTTGTACAGGCCGACGCCGCCGGTGCTGCCGTTATAGGCCTTGAAGGTGGTCACCACCTCGCCGGTGCCGACGAAGGCCAGGCTGTCCTGCGGATCAACCGGGGTGCCGAACTGGCTGAGGGTGTTGGTGGTGTAGTCGTACTGGTAGAAGAACGGATTGCCGGTATTGCTGCCGCTGGTATCGTTGGCGGTTGCGTAGATCAGCTCATCCGGGCTGGCGTTCTGGTAGGTGATGTCGGCGGTGGGCTGCAGCACCTCGCCATTCGTCGCGCTGGCGCCGACCGTGGCCTGGAAGGTGACCGTGATCGGGCTGGCGGCAACCGGGATGGTGTTCGGAATGCCGAGCGTGAAGCTGCCGCTGTCCGCGGCGATGACCGGCGTGTCGGTGCCGACATGGCTGGGGTCGCTGACCGAGATCGAGCCGGCGACGATCGTGAGGTCGCTGCCCAGGTCAACGCTGAGCGCGTTGTTGATCGAAGCGGCGGTCGCGGCCGCATCGGCGTCGATGGTCAGCGTGTAGGTGACGACCGAACCGACCCCCACCGCCGTCCCGGCGGCAGGAGACGTCTGGGTCAGCGTCATGTCGAGCTTCGGAAGCTGGGCGGTCATGGCATCGTTCCTGATTTTTTGAGGGGGGGCCGGTCAGGGCGAATGGTCAGAAGGGAAGGCAACGGAGCGGCCTGGGGGCAGCGCCCCTTGGCCACGCCGTTGCGGCGGATTGCTGTGGGCGCGGCGGAGTGCCTGCTGGCGCCCGGGGCCGGCAGAGGCTCTGGAAGGGCTCGTTGCCCGATGGTTCCAAAAACATGCTGAGGATCGCATAAATTGAGACGGTAAGGATTTTTAGATTCGTTCATCGGTGATGTCTATTTAAATGTACGTCGATAAAATTTTTGGTTCAATCCGCCTGTTTTGCTCTCTCAGCGTGAAATTGCGAAACGATGCCCGCGCGGCGAGCCTGCCGCATGCGCTGGCTGAATTCCGTCCAAATGCCTGTATGCGCTGGGTTTTGCCGGGTATCGTGAAGACCGGCGATGACGGCGTCGCGCCCGGCGGTCGCGTCACCGCCTCGGCTCGGACCGGCTCAGCTTCTGAGACAGCCCGTTTGGAGACGCAGGGTGCCGGCCGCCCGCGTTAACGAAAGCAGCAACCCGTCGGCAGCGATGCGGCGGCCACTGGCGCCGCCCGCGCATGCGATCCTTGAACAGCCGTTACCGGAGACCTGCTTAGCCGACCGTCGCCAGGCGCGCGGCGCAGGCGCCGGCGACCTGCAGCATGGTCTGCACCCAGGCTTCGCCGGCGACGGTGAGGCCGAGGCTGCCGCGCCATTCAACCAGGCCGAGCGCCTGCGCCTGTTCCAGCTTCAGCCGGATGGTCTGCTGGCTGACACCCAGGTCGGCCGCCGCCCGGATGATGAAGTCCCGCACCACGGTCCCGGGCCCCGCCATGGCGAGGTCCAGCAGCAACAGGGCAAAGCTGCGCACCAGGTAGTGCCTATCCCGCGCGCCCAGTTCCTCGATCGTCTCGCCGAGCCAGGCCAGCAGCAGGCCGCACAGCCGCACATCTTCCAGCGGAGGAGCAGCATCGCTGGTCAGGTTCAGGCGGGGACAGGCCTCAGAGATGGCCTGCCGCCATTCGGCCGCCAGCGACAGCAGGATGCCCTTGGCCGTCGCGGTCGGCTCCCACTTCACCCGCCGGCCATCGCCGGGGTCGGCGATCTTTTCCAGCAGGTTGAGCATCTGAGCGGTTTCCAGCGCGGTCCGCACGCTGACCGGCGAATGGCCGGCCCTGACGCCAAGCGACTGCAGCGGCGGCAGTGGCAGGGCACCGCCCAGCCAGTCGGAGCCACGCAGCACGATGGTCGCGGTCAGCACCAGGCCGGCGTCGCGCAGGAAGCCCAGCGCCGTCGCGCTGCCCGCCCCCCGGGCCAACCGGCGCAGCCTTGCCCACCGGCGGAGATCGACGGCAATCGGGCCACTGGGACTGGAGAAGCCGGCGCCTTGGCTGCCGAGCGCCGCCATGCCCCCCGCCGCCGTCCGTGCGGCCAGCGGCATCGCCCAGGTCGAGCCGTCGTCGGGCATGTCAGGGTCCTGCTGCGGCGGCCGCAGGCCGAACGCGGCTCGGCGCAGCGCGAACCGGCACGTTGGGTCGACCAGGAGCGACCATGCGCGATATGCTCCGCTAAGGTGGCAGGCGATTGCAGATGCACAACTTGCAGGTGTTTCGCTAAAATTCCACAACCCACGCGTGAGTTACACAGGTTTCATCTCATTTTGCGAGATTTCTCTCGCTGCAGTACGCGCAAGTGGCGCTGCGCTGCCGCCCGCGGGTTGGCACACCGTTTGCTGCGCTCCTGCTACCCACGCCGGCCAGCCAGCCTCTGCGTGGCGGATCGGAGTGACCCATGCAGCGACGTGTCATGCTTGCCGCCGGCATTGCCGGCACCGCCGCGCTTGCAGCCCCCGCCCTGGTGCGGGCCCAGGCGCAGACCACGCTGAAGTTCGTGCCCTATGCCGATCTGGCGCTGCTGGACCCCGCGGTCAGCGCCTTCGTCACCCGCAACCACGTGATGATGGTGTTCGACACGCTGTTCGGCGTGGACGAGGACGGCAAGGTGCAGCCGCAGATGCTGGCCGGCTTCACCCGCTCGGCGGACGGCCTGGTGTGGGAGCTGACGCTGCGCGACGGCCTGCTGTTCCACGACAACACGAAGGTGCTGGCGCGCGACGCGGTGGCCAGCCTGAAGCGGTGGTGGGTCAATGACGGCTTCGGCCAGGCGCTGGCCACGGTGACCGATGAGCTGGTCGCCACCTCCGACACGGTGGTGCGCTTTCGCCTGAAGCGGCCCTTCGACCTGCTGCCGGACGCGCTGGCGCACCCGACCAACACGATGGCGGCGATCATGCCCGAGCGCCTGGCGCAGACGCCGGCGAGTTCCCGCCTGACCGAAATGGTCGGCAGCGGCCCGTTCCGCTACATCGCCGCCGAACGCGTGCCCGGCGCCCGGAACGTCTATGCGAAGTTCGAGGGCTATCGCCCGCGCGACGGCAAGCCGAGCTTCACCGCCGGCGCCCGCGTGGTGCATTTCGACCGGGTCGAATGGATCACCACGCCGGAAGCCGCCACCCAGGTTTCCGCGCTGCAGGCCGGCGAGGTGGATTGGGTGGAGCAGCCGCTGATGGACCTGGTGCCGTCGCTGCGCACCAACCGCGGCATCAAGGTGAGCGTGGCCGAGACCAAGGGGCTGATCGGCTTCCTGCGCTTCAACTTCCTCTACCCGCCCTTCGACAACCCGGCCATTCGCCGCGTGGTGCTGAAGGCGGTGAACCAGAAGGAGTTCATGGACGCGGTGGTCGGCGGCAACGCCGCGTTCAACACCAGCACCGGCCTGTTCACCCACAGCAGCCCGCAGGCCAATGACGGCGGCATGGAAGCACTTTCCGGCAAGCACGACCTGGCGGCACTGAAGCGCGAGCTGGTCGAGGCCGGCTACAAGGGGGAGAAGGTGGTCTTCCTGGCGCCGACCGACGTGCCGCGGATCAACGCCATCTCCTTCGTCGGCATCGACATGCTGCGCAAGCTGGGCATGAACGTGGACGTGGTGGCGACCGACTGGGGCACGGTGGTGCAGCGCTCGGTCAGCCGGCAGCCGCTGGACAAGGGCGGCTGGAACATGTTCGCGGCCTTTACCGGCGGGATCGACTGCAGCACGCCCGGTACCCACCAGCTGATGCGCGGCAATGGCGCCAGCGCCTACAATGGCTGGCCGGAGTTGCCCGAGTTGGAGGCGCTGCGCACCCAATGGCTCTATGAAACGGATGCCGCGAAGCAGCTGACGCTGTCCCGCGCCATGCAGGAACGGGCGATGCAGGACGTGCCCTACCTGCCGCTGGGTTCCTACGACCAGCCGACCGCCTACAAGGCCAATCTGGTGGACATGGCCAAGGGGCTGATCCTGTTCACCGGGGTGCGCCGGGCCTGAAGCGGGGCCTGCGGCCCGGCTGACGCGCCGGGCCGGGCTGTGCTAGCGGTGGGGCGTTACCCCAAGGAAGCCCCGCCATGCTGCTCGACAACACCGCCCGCGGCGTCTACGTCATTGCGCCGACGCCGTTCCACCCGGATGGCCGGATCGACGACGCCTCGACCGACCGCATGACCGACTGCTTCCTGGAAGCCGGCTGCGACGGCATGACCATCCTGGGCGTGATGGGCGAGGCGCCGAAGCTGGATGGCGCGGAATCGCTCGCCATCGCCGAGCGCATCGTGAAGCGCGCGGGCAAGGCGAAGGTCATCGTCGGCGTCACTGCGCCGGGCTTCGCTGCCATGCGGTCGCTGGCGCGGGGCGTGATGGATGCCGGCGCCGCCGGGGTCATGATCGCGCCGCCCAACCTGCTGCGGACGGACGACCAGATCGCCACCTATTTCCGGCAGGCGGTGGAAGCCATCGGCGACGACATTCCCTGGGTCCTGCAGGACTACCCGCAGCTGTTCCAGGTGCAGATGACGCCGGGCGTCATTCGCCGGATCATCCAGGAAAGCCCCAGCTGCGTGATGCTGAAGCACGAGGACTATCCGGGGCTGGAGAAGATCAGCGCGCTGCGCGGCTTCCAGGCCGATGGCTCGATGCGGCCGATCAGCATCCTCTGCGGCAATGGCGCGCTGTTCCTGGATTTCGAGATGGAACGCGGTGCCGATGGCGCGATGACCGGCTATGCCTTCCCCGACATGCTGGTGGAGCTGGTGAAGCTCTGCGCCGCCGGCGAGCGCGACCGCGCGCACGACCTGTTCGACGCCCACCTGCCGTTGATCCGGTACGAGTTGCAGCCCGGCGTCGGCCTGGCGGTGCGGAAATATGTCATGATGCGCCGCGGCATCATCGCCTCCGACGCGCAGCGCCGCCCGGGCGCGGCGATGAGCGCCAAGGCGCGGGCCGAGGTGGAATACCTGCTCGGCCGCGTCGGGCGCTTCGATGCGCGCGCCCGTCTGGCGCCGATCGGCTGAGGGCGGTCTTACCGCATGTCGGCGCCCATGCCGACGCGCCGACCGCGGTATCGGTCGTGCGCGCGGCGATGGACGGCTTCGCCGAGATCGACAACGGGCTGAATCAGTCGCGGATGCCGGCCCAGCCGCCGATTTCCGCCAGGTAGCCGGCCGGGAGACCAAGCGCCGCGGCGCCGGCCAGGATGCGCTCCAGGTAGCCGGTACGCGGCGGTCCCGGGCGCTCGTCGGCAGCCAGGTAGATCAGCGCCGGCGTGTCGCCGACCTGCCACGCCGCCTTG
>CAIMOR010000493.1 GCA_903843125.1 uncultured Rhodospirillales bacterium | reverse complement strand
GCCGCCGGCGCCGCCGCCCAGCGGGTTGAAGCGGCCGACATTGCCGAACAGCGATTGCAGCAGCGAGCGTTCATTGCCCGGCACCGGCGTCTCGCGGGAGACCATGCTGACCCGGCGGCCGTCATCCTCGCCGAGCTCGCGGACCTGCTTGACCTTGCCGGCGTCGTCGAACTCAACCACCACCACGCGCTGGTTGCTGATGGATTCCTGCTGCATCGGCCGCGCCCGGGTGATGGCGCTGATGTAGTACCAGTTGTTGTCGTCGAAGGTGCCGCGGGCGGTGGGGGAGCCGAGCAGCGCCTGCACGTCCGCGCGGCCCTGCACACCGGGCACCAGCTCCTTCAGCTGTTCATCGGTGACCATGTGGCCGCGCAGGACCGGCGGCGCGTCGATGACGCGGCAGCCCCCCAGGCCCAGCGCAAGCGCCACCAGCACCCCGCGGGATGCAGCGGAACCCAGGAATCCGGGGCGGCGGGGGCGGGTCGGCAGCGGCATCGCGTTGACCACTCGGGCAGGGCGTTCCATGTCTGGGCCGAATGCCACTCCCCCGCCGCCCGGTCAACTGATGCCTGCGACCCGCGCGGCCCCAACCCAGGTATACCGAGCATGAACCTGTTCAGCCTGTTCCGCCGGAAGCCGCATGAGCGCCCTGGCTTCATGCTGTACGGCGCCGCCGTCGGCGCGGCCCGCGACGACTGGTTCTACCGGGAGCTGGCGGTGCCGGACACGCTGGATGGCCGGTTCGACACCGTGGGGCTGCACGTGGCGCTGCTGATCCACCGGCTGCGGCGGGACGCCAGCCCGGATGGCGCGGCGATGGCGCAGGCGGTGTTCGACGCCATGTTCGCCGACATGGATGTCAACCTGCGGGAAATGGGCGTGGGCGACCTTTCGGTGGGCAAGAAGGTCCGGGCGATGTGGGAGGCCTTCCACGGCCGCGCCAAGGCCTATGAGGCCGCGGTGGAGGCCGGCGATGCTGGGGCGCTGGCGCAGGCGCTGCGGCGCAACATCTGGCGCGAGGAGCCGGGGGACGGTGGCCCGGGCCCGGCGGCCGAGGCGATGGCGGCGCATGCCCTGGCCGTGGTGCGGCACCTGGCGGCGCAGCCGATGCCGGCGCTGCTGCGCGGCAGCGTGACCTTTCCGCCCACGCCAGCCACCCACGGGGGCGCCAGCGATGCCGCCTGAACTGTCGCGGCCGCTGATCCTCGGCCATGTGCCGCCGGCCGGGCGGGAGCTTGAGATCGTGGCCAGCCCGGCCGAGGCGGTGGCGCTGGCCGGCCGATTCGGCATCGAGGCGGTGCGCAAGCTGAAGGCGCGGCTGCGGCTGCGGCCGGAGCCGGAGGGTCCCGTCATGGTGACCGGGGAAATCCGCGCCACGGTGGTGCAGCTCTGCGTCGTCTCGCAGGAGCCGGTGGTGGAGCACGTGGTGGCGCCGGTGTCGCTGCGGCTGCTGCCGGCGGGGCAGGGCGCTACCGACACGCCGGAGGACGACGTGGACGAGATAGAGACCGCCGGCCAGGTGGACCTGGGCGAGCTGGTGGCCGAGGAGGTCGCGCTGGCGCTGGACCCCTATCCGCGCCACCCCGATGCCAGCCTGCCGCCCGAGGCCAGCGACCCCGAGGAGAACCCCTTCGCCGCGCTGTCCGCGCTGAAGGGACGGCAGCCGCCGAACTGAGCCCACTCGTTGCGGATGCTGGCTTTTCGCCGGCGCGGCGCGGCGGCGGCACCGGTGGAGATGGCTTGCAGAGCAGGGGGTGGGGTGCTAATGCCCCGCGCTCCTTTACGACCAACTCGTTTGTTTCACGAAAGGCTCGGCGCCAATGGCCGTTCCGAAGAAAAAAGTTTCGCCCTCTCGCCGCGGCATGCGTCGCAGCCATGATGCGTTGTCCAGCGAGGCTCATGCTGAGTGCTCGAACTGCGGTGAGCTGAAGCGCCCGCACCATATCTGCTCGCATTGCGGTCATTACGACCGTCGCGAAGTGGTGCCGGCTGGCGACGCCCTCAAGGCGGCCGTGCGCAACTGACCTCACCTGGTCCGCTGACCATGGGAGAACGACGCTAGGTGTCCAGGTCCATTGCGTTGGCCTTCTCCCTGGCGATCGACGCCATGGGCGGCGACGGGGCACCCGACGTGGTGCTCGACGGGCTTGAGATAGCGGCCGAGCGCCACCCGCAGGCCCGCTTCCTGCTGGTGGGCGACGAGGTGCGGCTGGCCCCGCTTCTGGCGCGGCGCAAGCGGGCGGCGAAGGTGTGCGAGATCCGGCATGCCCCCGAAAAGGTGCCCGGCGACATGAAGCCGACCCTGGCGCTGCGCGTGCGCAACTCCTCCATGCGGGTCGCGATCGACGCGGTGGCGGCGGGCGAGGCTTCGGGCGTCGTCTCGGCCGGCAATACCGGCGCGCTGATGGCGATGGCGACGATCGTGGTGAAGACGCTGCCGGAGATTTCCCGGCCGGCGCTGGCCGCCATCGCACCCTCGGGCCGTGGCGACGTGGTGATGCTGGACCTGGGCGCCAACGTGGTCTGCGACGCGCGCAACCTGGTGGAGTTCGCCATCATGGGCGACGCCTTCGCGCGCGCCGTGCTGGGGCTGCCGCAGCCGTCCATCGGCCTGCTCAACGTCGGCTCCGAGGAGCTGAAGGGCGACGAGCGGGTGCGCCAGGCCGCCGAGGTGCTGCGCCTGAGCCATATCAGCGGCGGCTTCCACGGCTTCGTCGAGGGCCATGACATCCTGGCCGGCACCGTGGACGTGATCGTGACCGATGGCTTCACCGGCAACGTGGCGCTGAAGACCGGGGAGGGCGCGCTGAAGCTGATGCGCGACCTGCTGCGGCAGGTGTTCACCTCCTCCTGGCCGGCCAAGCTGGGCTATCTGCTGGCGCGGCCGGCGCTGGACCGGCTGCGCGAATGGATGGACCCGCGGCGCTACAACGGCGCCATCCTGCTGGGCCTCAACGGCGTGGTGGTGAAAAGCCATGGCGGCACCGACGCGCTGGGTTTCGCCCATGCCGTGGACGTGGCAATGGACATGGTCACGCACGGCTTCAACGACCGAATCCGCGAGGGCCTTGCCCGGCTTTCGGCGCTGCCGGTGCCCAACCTGAGTTCGGCCAAGAGCTGACGCGGAGCCGCCGCCATGACCATGCGTTCCCTGATCACCGGCTGCGGCGGCTACCTGCCCGAACGCTCCCTGAGCAATGATGAACTGGCCGCCGCCTACGGGCTGGACACCAGCGACGAATGGATCGTCGAGCGCACCGGCATCCGCCGCCGCCACCTGGCCGCGGCGGACGAGACCGCGAGCACGATGGGCGCCGCCGCGGCCCGCCATGCGCTGGAACGCGCCGGCGTCGATGCCGCCGATATCGGGCTGATCGTGGTGGCGACGGCGACGCCGGATTCGGCGTTTCCCTCCACCGCCGTGCGAATCCAGCAGCTGCTCGGCAACACCACCGGCTTCGGCTTCGACGTCTCGGCCGCCTGCGCCGGCTTCGTCTATGGCCTGAACATCGCCGACACCTTCATCCGCAGCGGCCAGGTCAAGGCGGCGCTGGTGATCGGCACCGAAGTCTTCTCCCGCATCATGGACTGGACCGACCGCGGCACCTGCGTGCTGTTCGGCGATGGCGCCGGCGCGGTGGTGCTGCAGGCCGGTGCAGGCCAGGGCACGGCCGATGATCGCGGCATCCTGTCGAGCCACCTGCACTCGGACGGCCGCTTCGGCGAGATATTGCTGGTGGATGGCGGCGCCGGCTCCAACGGGCAGTGCGGCAAGCTGCGGATGACCGGCAAGGAAGTGTTCCGCCACGCCGTCTCCAAGCTGGCCGCGGTGGTGGACGAGGCGCTGGCCGCCAACGGGCTGGGCCATGCCGACGTGCGCTGGCTGGTGCCGCACCAGGCCAACCGGCGCATCATCGACGCCATGGGCAAGAAGCTGAAGCTGCCGCCGGAGCGGGTGGTGGTGACGGTGGACCGCCATGCCAACACCTCGGCCGCCTCCATTCCGCTGGCGCTGGCGGAGGCGGTGAACGACGGCCGCGTGCAGCCGGGCGACCTGGTGGCGATGGAAGCGATCGGCGGCGGGCTGACCTGGGGCGCCACCCTGGCACGGTTCTGAGCCGGGCCGGCGGCACTGGATGGTTGACGCCGGGGGCGAAGTCCGATTTTCATGCAACATGAAGGACTTGGTGGGGTCGGCTCAGTCATGAACACGCTAACGCGGGCGCAACTGGCCGAGGCCATCTACAGCCAGGTCGGGCTGTCCAGGAACGAGTCGGCCAGCCTGCTCGAATCCGTGCTGGAGAAGATGTCGGCGGCGCTGGAGGCGGGCGAGGCGGTGAAGATCTCCGCCTTCGGCACCTTCGTGGTACGCCAGAAGGGCCAGCGCGTGGGGCGCAACCCGAAGACCGGCGTGGAAGTGCCGATCCTGCCGCGCAAGGTGCTCAGCTTCCGGCCGAGCCAGGTGATGAAGGCCCGCATCAACGGCGATGCCGCGCCCGAGGACGCCGAGGCGTGAGCGACGACGACACCGCCCGTGGCGGGCGGGCGCGCAAGGCACCTTCGGCGTTCCGTACCATCTCCGAGGTGGCCGACGACCTGCACATTCCGCAGCACGTGCTGCGCTTCTGGGAGACCAAGTTCGCCCAGCTGAAGCCGCTGAAGCGCGGCGGCGGGCGGCGCTACTACCGGCCCGAGGATATCGGCCTGCTGCGCAAGATCAGCGACCTGCTCTACACCCAGGGGTATACCATCAAGGGCGTGCAGCGGCTGCTGCGCGAGGGCGGGTTGCAGGATGGCGGGCCGTTCCACGCCGAGCTGCCGCTGCCGGAGCCGGCCGAGGGCGCCGACCCGGTGCGCCAGGCGCTGCTGGAACTGGACGACATCGCCGCCGAGTTCCGCGCCCTGGCGGCGCGGGACTGAGTGCCGCGGACGGCACCAACGCGATGACAGCCGGTTCCCGGGAACGTCGAGTATGCTATATTCTTGAGCGTCCGACCCCAGACAGGGCGGCGATTCGAGTGCAGCGGAAAGGTGGATAATTTGTCTGACGCAACAAGGCGGCATGGCCGCCGGCTGGTCGGTGCCGTGCTGGCTGTCTCCCTGCTGGCGGGCCCCGCCGGCGCCCGCTGCGCCCGCGACGAAGACCAGGCGGCCTTCGACATCCAGGCGCTGAAGTCGGAGTTGGTGGTGCTGGCGGTTGGGGCCTGCAAGCAGGAGGACAAGTACAACGAGTTCGTCGTGCGCTTCCGTCCGCAGCTCATCGCCTCCGACCGGGCGTTGACCACCTGGTTCAACCAGAACCATGGCCGCCGCGGCCCGACGCTGCAGAACGCCTTCGTCACCGACGTGACCAACCTGCGGTCGTTGAACGCGCAGCGGCTGGGCACCGACTATTGCCCGCGCAACGGCGCGATCTGGGCCGAGCTGGCGGCGCTGCCCTCTCCCGATGACCTGGCGGCCTACGCCGCCGGCAAGAACCTGGTGCCGCCGGAGATCACCGCCTGTGAAGGCCAGCGCCCCGCCGCGCCGGCCCGACCCGCGGCGCGGAGGGCGGCACGATGAGCGCCCGCCTCCTGCCGCTGGT
>CAIMOR010000492.1 GCA_903843125.1 uncultured Rhodospirillales bacterium | reverse complement strand
TACCTCTCAGGGCGCGGGCGTGCGCCGTCCGATCGCTGGAGCGCCGCAGGGCGCGGAGGCGTGAATCGGCCGGCCCGGCGCCTCTCAGGGCGCCGGCGTGCGCCGTCCGATCGCTGGAGCGCCGCAGGGCGCGGCGGCGTGGATCGGCCGGCCCGGCGCCTCTCAGGGCGCCGGCGTGCGCCGTCCGATCGCAGGAGCGCCGCAGGGCGCGAAGGCGTGAATCGGCCGGTACGGCGCCTCTCAGGGCGCCGGCGTATACGTCTGCTTCAGGCAGCGCAGCGTGAAGCTGGTGCGGGTGTGGCGCACGCCGGGCAGGCGGTAGATCTTCTCGCGCAGCAGCTTCTCCACGCCGGCGGTGCCGCCGACCGCGGCCTTGATGACGTAGTCGTATTCGCCGCTGACCAGCCAGGCCTCCACCACCTCCGGCATCGCCGTCACCTCGCGCTCGAACCGGGTCAGGCTGTCGTCGTCGTGGCGCTCCATCATCACCTCGATGATGACGGTGTCCGGCAGGCCCAGCATCGCCTGGTCCAGCACCGCGACATAGCCGCGGATGGCGCCGGACTGCTCCAGCCGCTTCACCCGGGTCCAGCAGGGCGAGGCGGAGAGGCCGACTTCCTCGGCCAGTTCGGCATTGGTCAGCCGGGCATTGCGATGCAGCGCGCGCAGGATGCGGCGGTCGGTGGCGTCCATGGCGGGATTATAGGCTAGGCTGGCGCGATGCCGCGTGAAATCCGACTGAACGCCTTCGACATGGCCTGCGTCGGCCATATCCAGCACGGGATGTGGACGCACCCGCGCGACCGCTCCGCCGACTACAACCGCTTGCCGTACTGGACCGGGTTGGCCCGTACGCTGGAACGCGGTCTGTTCGACGGGCTGTTCCTGGCCGACGTGCTGGGGGTGTACGACGTGTTCGGGGCGAATGCGGATGCCGCGCTGCGCCAGGCGGTGCAGGTGCCGCTGCTGGACCCGATGCTGCTGGTGCCGGCGATGGCGGCGGTGACAGAGCACCTCGGCTTCGGCGTAACCTGCAACCTGAGCTACGAGACGCCGGCCCTGTTCGCCCGGCGGATGTCCACGCTGGACCACCTGACGGCAGGGCGGATCGGCTGGAACATCGTCACCGGCTACCTCGACAGCGCCGCCCGCGCCATGGGCCAGGCCCGCCAGGTGGCGCATGACGACCGCTACGACGCGGCCGAGCCGTTCATGGACGCGGTCTATGCGCTGTGGGAAGCCAGCTGGGCGGATGACGCGGTGCAGCGCGACCGCGCGGGCGGCGTGTTCACCGACCCGTCGCGCGTGCGGGAGGTGCAGGGCGCCGGCATGGCGGCGATCCACCTGTGCGAGCCCTCGCCGCAGCGGACGCCGGTGCTGTACCAGGCCGGGGCCTCGCCGCGCGGCCGGGCCTTCGCCGCGCGCCATGCCGAATGCGTCTTCGCCAACGGCATGGCGCGGGCCGATGTCGGCCGCCTGGTGGCGGACCTGCGCGCCCGCGCCGCGCCGCGGCGGGTGCAGGTGTTCGTGGGGGCCACGGTGGTGCTGGGCCGCACCCCGGCCGAGGCGCGGGACCTGCTGGAGGACTATCGCCGCCACGCCAGCGTCGAGGGCGCCATGGCCCATGCCAGCGCCTCGCTGGGGGTGGATTTCGCCCGGTTTGCGCCGGACGAGCCGATCGCGGTGGAGCGCTCGGACGCCATTGCCAGCAATGTCGAATCGATGCGCCGGCAGTTCGGCGCCGACTGGACCCGGCGGCGGATGGAGGAGAGCTTCATCCTGGGCAGCCGGCAGCGGCCGATCGTCGGCGATGCCGCCGGGGTGGCGGACGAGCTGGCCGCCTGGGTGGCCGAGGCGGATGTGGACGGCTTCAACCTCAGCCGCACCGTGATGCCGGAATGCCTGGACAGCGTGGTGGACCTGCTGGTGCCGGAACTGCAGCGGCGCGGGTTGTACAAGCAGGCCCATGCGGCGGGCAGCTACCGGCACAAGCTGTTCGGCGCCGGCGACCGGCTGGCCCCGCCGCACCCGGCAGCACTGCGGCGCTGACCGGTCGGCGCAGAAGGATATTCCGTTCCTTCGGCACTGCACAACAGATTGTGGGAAAAACTGCGGGGCAGGCCGGGCTACCCTTCTGCCGGCTCGGGCAGGGTTGGGGCGTTTCCGGCCCCCGCACAATGTTCTAGCCTGGGGCGCGAGGGAGAACATCCATGGGCAGCATCATCCGGCCGAACGTGACACTGGAGGACCGCTGGGAAGGCCATGCGGCCACCGCTGGGGAGACCACGTTGCTGTCCGGCATCCAGGCCCTGGTGCGGCTGCCGCTGCTGCGGCATGAGCTGGACAAGGCGCAGGGCTTCAACACCGCGGGCTATGTCAGCGGCTATCGCGGCAGCCCCTTGGGCACCTACGACCTGCAACTGGCGCAGCAGAAGCAGCGGATGGCCGCCGCCAACATCGTGGTGCGCCCGGCGCTGAACGAGGACCTGGCCGCGACGGCCATCTGGGGCACGCAGCAGATCGCGCTGTACGGTGCGCAGAAGTTCGATGGTGTCTTCGGCATCTGGTACGGCAAGGGCCCGGGCGTGGACCGCAGCGGCGATGCGCTGCGCCACGCCAACAGCGCCGGCACCGCGCCGCGCGGCGGCGTGCTGGCGCTGGCCGGGGATGATCCTTCGTGCAAGTCCTCCACCATCACCAGCGGCTGCGAAATCTCCTTCATGGATGTGGAGATGCCGGTGCTGGACCCCTCCGGCGCTCAGGAGATTCTTGAGTACGGCATGAAGGCGCTGGACATGTCGCGCTTCGCCGGGCTGTGGGTGGGCATGAAGTGCGTCGCCGAGACGATGGACGGCTCCGCCAGCGTGCGGATCGACCCGGCGGCCTATGCGACCGTGGCGCCGGAGTTCCTGTTCCCCGCCGATGGCGTGCATATTCGCCTGCGCGACCACGCCATTCCGCAGGAACAGCGGCTGCGGCATTACAAGCTGCCGGCGGCGCTGGCCTTCGCCCGCGCCAATGGCTTCAACCAGGTGGTGCTGGACAGCCCGACTGCGCGCTACGGCATTGCCGCGCGCGGCAAGGGCTACGCCACGCTGCGCCAGGCGCTGAACGACGCCGGCATCACCGATGAGCTGGCCCGCATGGCCGGGCTGCGCATC
Organism: uncultured Rhodospirillales bacterium; assembly: GCA_903843125.1. Classification (GTDB taxonomy): domain Bacteria; phylum Pseudomonadota; class Alphaproteobacteria; order Acetobacterales; family Acetobacteraceae; genus CAIMOR01. Next base: position 15,410 of record CAIMOR010000492.1, on the reverse strand, counting down.
TGGAAGGTGGGCCTGGCCTGGCCGCTGGACGCCGAAGCGGCACGCGACTTCGCCCGCGGGCTGGAGGAAGTGCTGGTGGTGGAGGACCGCCGACCCGTCATCGAGCCGCAGCTGCGCGACGCGCTGTATCACATGAGCGAGCGGCCGCGCGTGGTGGGCAAGCAGGATGAGCAGGGCAGGGCGCTGCTGTCCGACCTGACCGAGCTGGAGACCGGCCAGGTGCTGCGCGCGTTGTACGCGCGGCTGCCGGAGGCGCTGCGCACCGAGCAGCTGAAGGCGCGGATCGAGCAACTCGATCGGCTGGCGCTGATGCAGCAGCCGCCGGTGCATGAGCGGGCACCCTATTTCTGCCCGGGCTGTCCGCACAACACCAGCACGCGGGTGCCGGAAGGCAGCCACGCCATGGCCGGCATCGGCTGCCACACGCTGGCGATCTACATGGACCGGCAGACCGACCTGTACACGCAGATGGGCGCCGAGGGGATGCCCTGGCTCGGCATGGCGCCCTTCGTTTCCGAGCAGCACATGTTCGTCAATATCGGCGACGGCACCTACGCGCACAGCGGGTTGCTCAGCATTCGCCAGGCCTTGGCCGCCGGCGCGAACATGACCTACAAGATCCTGGTCAACAGCGCGGTGGCAATGACCGGCGGCCAGGTGCCGGAAGGCGAGATGACCGTGCCGATGATCGCGGCGCAGGTCTTCGCCGAGGGTGCCGGGAAGATCGTCGTGGTCAGCGACGACCCGGACCGGCATGTCGACGACGAGCGGATGCCCAGCATTACGGAATATCGCCCGCGCGCCGAGCTGGACCAGGTGCAGCGCGAGCTGCGCGAAGTGCCTGGCGTTTCCATCCTGATCTTCGACCAGCAATGCGCGACCGAACGCCGCCGCAAGCGCAAGCGCGGCACCCAGGCGCTGGCGCTGAAGCGCGCGGTCATCAACAGCCGGGTCTGCGAGGATTGCGGCGATTGCTCCGCGACCAGCAATTGCCTGGCGGTGGAGCCGGTGGAGACCGCGTTCGGCCGCAAGCGCGCGATCGACCAGAGCGCCTGCAACCAGGACCTCTCCTGCGTGCAGGGCTTCTGCCCCAGCTTCGTCACGCTGGTGGGCGCCGAGCCGGTGAAGCCCGCCGTGCCGGTGGTGGAGGGCCAGTTGCCGGAGCCGCCGCGGCCGGAACCGCGCGCGGGCGAGCCGGCCTGGAACATCCTGCTGGCCGGCGTCGGCGGGCAGGGCGTGACGGCGCTGGGCGCCATTCTTGCCATGGCGGCGCATATCGAAGGCCGGCCGGTGCGCAGCGTGGACATGCTCGGCCTGGCGCAGAAGGGCGGCGGCGTGTTCGCGCAGCTGCGCATCGGCCGCGTCGGCGCGGCGCCGGAGAGCATCGATGCGCCGCGCATCGGCATGGGCAAGGCCGACCTGCTGCTGAGCGCCGACATGGTGGTGGCGCAAGGCCGCACCGCGCGGCCGCTGCTGGGCGCCGAGCGCACCAGCGCCGTGCTGAACGTGGACCTGCAGCCGACCGCGCAGTTCGTGATGGATACCTCCACCCGCTACGACCGCGACGGCATGCTGGCCAGCGTGCGCAAGGCGTGCCGCGAGGTCATCACCATGCCCGGCATCCAGGTGGTGGAGGAGGCGCTCGGTGACCTGATCTACCTGAATGTCTGGCTGCTCGGCGTGGCCTATCAGCGCGGCCTGCTGCCGCTGAGCAGCGAGGCGATCAACCGCGCGCTGGAGCTGAACGGCGCGCAGGTGGAGCGCAACAAGGCCGCCTTCGCGCTGGGCCGCGGCGCCGCGCTGGCGCCGCCCGCGGTGGTGGCGCCGGAAGCGGAGACGCTGGACGCGCTGGTGGCACGCCGCGTGGCGGACCTGGGCGCCTACCAGAACGCCGCCTATGCCGCCGCCTACAGCAGCTTCGTCGCCAGCGTGCGGCGGGCGGAGGCGGCGATCATGCCGGGCGAGGAGCGCCTGTCGCGCGGCGTCGCCACGCAACTGCATCGGCTGATGGCGTACAAGGACGAGTATGAGGTGGCCCGGCTGCACAGCCTGCCGGAATGGCGCGCGGAATTGGCGCAGCACTTCACCAACGTGAAGCGGGTGGAGCTGAACCTGGCGCCGCCGATGCTGGCCAAGCTGGACCCCGTCACGGGCCAGCCGCGCAAGATGGCGTTCGGCCCGTGGATGCTGGCGGCGCTGCGCCTGCTGCGCCATGGCAAGGCGCTGCGCGGCACCGCGCTGGATGTGTTCGGCAGGACCGAGGAGCGCCGCATGGAACGCGCGCTGCCCGGCGAGTTCCGCGCCGGCGTTGAAGCCTGGTTGGCGCAGTTGACGCCAGCCAGCTACGCCCGCGCGGCGGAATGGGTGGAAGCCTGGGCCGGCGTGAAGGGCTACGGCCATATCAAGCTGCGCAACCTGGCGACGGTGCGGGCGAAGCTGGACGCCATCACCGCCGCCCCCGCCGAGACGAAGGCCGCCTGATGTTCGACCTGCCCGAAGCCACCCGCGAGCTGCGCGAGGTCGCGCTTGCCTTCGCCGCCGACAAGCTGGCGCCGCATGCGCAGGCCTGGGACGAACAGCGCCACTTCCCCGTGGACGTGCTGCGCGAGGCCGCTTCGCTCGGCATGGCGGCGCTGTACGTGCGGGAGGAGAGCGGCGGTGCCGGGCTGTCGCGGCTGGATGCCGCGGTGGTGTTCGAGGCGCTGTCGACGGGATGCCCGACCGTCGCGGCGTTCCTGTCCATCCACAACATGGTCGCGTGGATGATCGACCGCTTCGGCACCGAGGCACAGCGCCGCCATTGGCTGCCGCAGCTCATCGGTATGGACAAGATCGCCAGCTACTGCCTGACCGAACCGGGCAGCGGCAGCGACGCAGCGGCATTGCGCACCCGAGCGCGGCGGGATGGCGACCACTACGTGCTGGACGGCGCCAAGCAGTTCATCAGTGGTGCCGGCGTCAGCGACCTGTACCTGACCATGGTGCGCACCGGCGACGATACGCCGCGCGGCATCAGCGCGCTGCTGGTTGAGCGCGACGTGCCCGGCGTCGGCTTCGGCGCCAACGAGAAGAAGATGGGATGGAACGCGCAGCCGACGCGCCAGGTGCTGTTCGACAGCGCGCGGGTGCCGTGCGACGCGCTGCTGGGGCAGGAAGGCGAGGGCTTCAAATTCGCCATGGCCGGGCTGGATGGCGGCCGGCTCAACATCGCCGCGTGCAGCGTCGGTGGCGCGCAGGCAGCGCTGGATCGTGCCTTGGCCTACGTGAAGGAACGCAGCGCCTTCGGCAAGCCGATCGCCGATTACCAGAACACCCAGTTCAAGCTGGCGGACATGCTGACCGAGCTGGAGGCCAGCCGCACGCTGCTGTGGCGCGCCTGCGCCAAGCTGGACGAGAAGGCGCCCGACGCCGGCGCCTTCGCCGCCATGGCCAAGCGCTTCGCGACCGATACCTGCCACCGCATTGCCGATGATGCGCTGCAACTGCTCGGCGGCTATGGCTACCTGGCCGACTACGGCATCGAGAAGATCGTCCGCGACCTGCGGGTGCATCGCATCCTCGAAGGCACCAACGAGATCATGCGCGTGATCATCGCGCGGCAGATGCTGGGGAGGCGTTGATGAAACTGTATGGCTATTTCCGGTCCAGCGCGGCGTACCGGGTGCGGATTGCGCTGAACCTGAAGGGCCTGCACGCGGATCAGGCGTTCCGGCATCTGCGCCGCGGTGAGCAGCGCAGCCCGGACTACCTGCCGCTGAACCCGCAGGGCCTGGTGCCGGCACTGGTGCTGGAGGATGGCAGCGCACTGACCCAGTCGCTCGCCATCATCGAATACCTGGATGAGACCCACCCGCAGCCGCGCCTGGTGCCGGAGGATGCGGTGCAGCGCGCCCGGGTGCGCGCCTTCGCCCAGGCCATCGCGTGCGAGATCCATGCGGTGCAGAACCTGAAGGTGCTGGGACGGCTGCGGGCGCTGGGGCACGGCGACGAGGTGGTGAACGGCTGGGCGCATGACGTCATCGCCGAGGGACTGGCAGCCTGCGAGGCGCTGCTGGCCGAGGAAGCCGGACCGTTCTGCTTCGGGTCGGCGCCGACGCTGGCCGACCTGGCCTTGGTGCCGCAGTTGTACAACGCGCGGCGCTTCAAGGTAGCGCTGGACGCCATGCCCCGGCTGCTGGCCGCCGAGGCCGCCTGCCAGGCGCTGCCCGCGTTCATCGAGGCTGCGCCGGAGCGGCAGCCGGACGCGGAATAATCGCTTGCCGTGACGGACCGGCCGGCGCCATGCTGGGGTTGTGAAAGCGATCCTCGCACTCGCCCTGGCGTTGCTGGCTGGCTTGCCGGCACAGGCACAGTTGCGCACCGTGCCGGTGCCGGCCGGCGCCGATGTGGTGATTCCACCGCGCAGCGCCGGGGCCAAGGCCATGCCTCACAGCACCACCCGCGCCCGGCCGGCCGAGGCCGAGGCCTGGCCGGAGGACGACCTGAACGGCCTGAGCGGCTGGACCTATGCGCTGGTACCGCTGGCTGCCGGCGCCGCGGCGGCGCTGGCCACCAGCCTGCCCGGCGGCGGTGGCGGCGGCGGCTCCAGCGGGCCGGTCCGCACGCGCTGAACGCCGCGCCGCGCTAACCCGCGTATCCAGCCTGGCGCGGCAGCCACAGCGCAATCTCCGGGAACACGATCAGCAGCGCGGTGCCCAGCATCAGCATGACCATGTAGGGCAGGATGCTGCGGTTCACCTCGGCCAGCGGCGCACCGGTGATGGCCTTGATGACCACCAGGTTCATCGCCACCGGCGGCGAGATCAGCGCCATCTCCAGCGAAAGCGTCAACAGCACGCCGTACCAGATCCTGTCGACGCCCAGCGTGCCCATCACCGGCAGTATCGCGGGCATGGTCAGCAGGATGATGGAGAAGCTTTCCAGCACCAGGCCGAGCAGGAACAGCAGCACCATCATGGCGATGAGGAATTGCAGCTTGTTCAGGCCGTAGTCGGTGACCAGCGCCACCAGCTCCTGCGGCACGCGCAGCTTGGTGAGCATGTAGCCGTAGATCGCGGCGCCGGCGATGATCAGCAGCAGCATGGAGGCGGTGCGCGTGGCTTCCTGCACGCCGTCCAGCAGGTCTCGCCACTTCAGCGCGCCGTAGCCGAACACGGCGATGCCCAGCGCGTAGAGCGTGCCGGTGCCGGCGGCCTCGGTGGCGGTGAAGATGCCGAGGTAGATGCCGCCGAGGACGAAGACCGGCAGCGAGACCGCCCAGAGCGAGCGCAGGAAGGTGCGGGCATCCGGCGCCGCGGGCGCCTCGCCTTCGGGGCTGCGGGCGCGGCCTTCGGTCAGCATGCACCAGCCGGCGAACATGCTGGCCATCATCAGCCCGGGCATCAGGCCGGCGAGGAACAGGTAGCTGACCGAAGCCTCGGTAACGTAGGCGTAGAGCACCATCGGGGCGCTGGGCGGCAGCAATATGCCCAGCGTGCCGCCGCCCGCCACCACGCCGAAGGCGCCGCGCCGGGACATGCCGTAGCGCAGCATCTGCGGAATGGCGATCTTGCCGACCGTCAGCGCGGTGGCCACGCTGCTGCCGGTGATGGCGGCGAAGACCGTGCAGGCCGCGACGGTGGCGATGCCTACGCCGCCGCGCACCCCGCGCAGCAGCGCGAAGGCGGCGGCGTAGAGGTCGTCCACCACGCGGCCGCGCACCATGATGTGCGCCTTCAGCATGAACAGCGGGATCGCCACCAGCAGGTAGCCATCCAGCTTGCCGATGACCATCTCGCCCAGCGCCGGCACGCCGCCTTCCACCCAATAGAGCACGCCGAGCGGCAGCAGGAACAAGGCCGCGAACATCGGCATGCCGAGGTAGAGCAGCGCGATCAGCGCCAGCAGCAGCAGCAGGAAGGTCATTCGCGCAGCATCCGGTCGCCGCTGGCGGGGTCTTCGTCACCGGTCGGCAGGTGCGCCGGGGTACCGCCCAGCGCCAGCACCACGGCCTGCGCCAGCGCCACCACCAGCAGCACGGCGGCGCCCAGCGGCAGGATGGCCTGCACCCACCATTCGGGGATGCCCTCGATCTCGGTCTGCATGCCGACCATGCGGCTGAAGGCCACCGTCTCCAGCCCCGAGTTCACCAGCAACCCCGCCACCACCGCCACCGCCAGCGCGCCGAGCAGGTGCGCGCCGCGCGCCAGGCGCGGGCCGAGGCGGGTGGTCGCGATATCCACCCCGATGTGCTCGAAGCGGCGCTGCGTCTCCCCGGCCGCCAGCAGCACGATGGCCAGCACCAGCCAGCCCGCGGCCTTGTCGATCCAGGCGATGGGAATGCCGAACAGGTAGCGCGCCGCGACGGAGACGCAGATCAGCACCAGGCACAGCACGGTGGCCGCACTGGCGAGCCACGCGGCGGCGCCGGCGATGGCGGCGGTGATGCGCTGCAGTCGGTTCACAGCATCCCCAGCGCGTCGATCACCTTGCGGCCATTCTCCGGCGCCAGGCGCAGGAAGGCGGCCAGTACCGGCGGCTGCATCTTCGCCGACCATTCCGCGGCCTCGGCCGGGGTCTGCTCGTGCAGGGTCATGCCCTTGGCGCGCAGCTCGGCCACGGCGGCGGCGGCGGTGGCCTCGGTCACCTCCATCTGGTCCTGCTCCGCCTTGCGGGCGGCGGCCTCGATCGCGGCGCGCTGCTCGGCCCGCAGCCCGGCGAACCAGCGCGGGTTCACGTAGACATGGCTGATGACGCAGAAGAACGGCGTCACCGTGCCGTATTTCTGGAACTCGTAGAAACGGCGGGAGACGGCGGCGGAAAGGTCGGTCAGCCCGGCATCCAGCACGCCGGACTGCAGCGCCTGCGGCACCTCCGGCCCGGGCATGGAGGAGGGCGCCGCGCCGACCGCGGTCAGGGCATTGTCGGTCAGCGGGTTCAGCCCGCGGACCTTCAGGCCCTGGAAGTCGCCGGGCTGCACCAGCAGTTTCCTGTTCGAGGTGAAGATCGCCTGGCGCGAGGTGTACAGCCACATCAGGTTCTGCACGGCGCGGCGCTGCAGCAGCGCTTCCAGCAGATGCGCCGCCTCGCTGCCGGGGAACTTGCGGATGCGGGCGATGTCGCTGAACAGGTACGGGATCGTCGGCGCGTTCATCTCCGGCAGGGTGGTGCCCCATTGGAAGTTCACCGCGCAGGCGGCCTCGAAGGCGCCGCGGGCGACGCCGGGGAAGTTCTCGGCCGCGCGGGCGAGCTGTTCGGCCGGGAAGACCTGAACGTCCACGCTGCCCTGGCTGCGCGCCTTCACGTCCTCGGCGAAGCTGGCCATGACGCGCGCATTGTGGTGGCTGGGCGGGAACTGGTGGGACAGCCGCATCACCGCGGCAGCCTGGGCCTGGGCCTGGGCCTGGGCCTGGGCCTGGGCCAGGGCGGGCAGGGCGAGCGGCGTGGCGAGCAGGGTACGGCGGCGCATGGCGGTCCTCCGGCGGATTTGGCCGCCAGATGCGCCCAGCGGCCGGCGGTGGTCAACCGCCGGAATGCTGGGCTAGGCTGGGCCAAACCTGACCAGGAGGCGTCCCGCCATGCCCGCCAAATTCCCCGCCTACCAGGCCGAAGGCGTCATCCCCGCCTGCCTGCTGCCGTTCCATGAGGACCTTTCCGTCGATTTCGCCGGCTACCGGGCGCATCTGCGCGATGTCGCCGGCACCCGCGGCATCAACGGCATCACCGTCAACGCCCATGCGTCGGAGGTTTCCTCCTGCGAGTTCGCCGAGCAGGTGGCGGTGCTGGACGCGACGATGGACGCGATCGGCGACAGCACGCCGATCATCAATGGCGTCTACTCCGACAGCACCATGCAGGCGGTGAAGCTCGCAAAGATGGCCGCTGCCGGCGGGGCTTCCTGCCTGCTGGTCTTCCCGCCCAACGTGCTGGCGCGCGGCCATGCCGCCAGCCCCGGCAACCTGGCCGACCACGTGCGCGCCGTGGCCGCCGCCACCGACCTGCCGCTGATCCTGTTCCAGTACGGCCTCAACACCGGCCTGACCTACCCGATGGCGACGCTGCTGGAACTGGCCGCCGAGATCCCGCAGATCAAGGCCATCAAGGACGGCTCCGGCGACCCGGTGCTGGCCGAGCGCCACGTGGTGGCGCTGCAGGGGCTGTCGCGGCCGGTGAACGTGCTCAGCACCCACAGCGCCTGGCTGATGGCCAGCCTGGTGACCGGCTGCAAGGGGCTGCTGAGCGGCTCCGGCAGCGTCATCGCGCAGCTGCAGGTGGAGCTGTACGAGGCGGTGCAGCGCCACGACCTGGCCGAGGCGCAGCGGCTCAACGCGCTGATCCGCCCGACCGCGGAGGCGTTCTACGCGCCGCCGGCCTTCGACATGCACAACCGCATGAAGGAGGCGCTGGTGATGCTGGGGCGCATGCAGCGCGCCGTGGTGCGCCCGCCGCTGCGCAAGCTCGGCACGGCGGAGCTGGGGCGCATCCGGGCCGCGATCGGCGCCGCCGGGCTGGAGCCGCGCATCCAGCTGGCGGCCGAGTAGCCGGCCGCGCGCCCGGCGCCGCGAGCCCGGGCGCGCAGTCTCCCCCTGGACGCCCGCGCCCGCCACGGCGAGACTGCGCGGGAACACAGGAGGAAGCCCCATGGCTCTCGCACCAGGCCGGCCCAAGCCGAAGCCGACGCCGGAAACCAAGCAGTTCTGGGATGGCTGCAAGGACGGCAAGCTGCTGCTGCAACGCTGCGTGGAGACCGGGAAGGCGTATTTCCCGCCGCGCCCGTTCAGCCCCTATACCGGCAGCCGCAACGTCGAGACCTTCGAGGCCTCCGGCCGCGCCACGCTGCACAGCTACGTGATCCACCACCGCCCGGTGCCGGGGTTCGAGCCGCCCTACGCGATTGCCGTGGTGGAGCTGGAGGAAGGCCCGCGAATGATGACCAATATCGTGGACTGCCCGCAGACGCCGGAAGCCCTGGTGCTGGACATGCCGATGGTGGTGGCCTTCACCCCGTTGGATGATGACATCACCCTGCCGCTCTTCACCCCCGCGACGAAGGGCTGAGCACCATGTCCTACCAGCCAGGTTCGGTCGCCGTTGTCGGCGCCAGCGAGTCCACCAAGATCGGCGCCGTGCCGGGCATGAGCCAGATCATGCTGCACGCCGACGCCGCGCTCAACGCCATGGCCGAGTGCGGCCTGAAGCCCAGCGATATCGACGGCGTCGCCTGCGTCGGCCCGATGATGCCGCAGCAGATCGCGCACTACCTCGGCATCACGCCCAGCTGGGTGGATGGCACCGGCGTCGGCGGCTGTTCGTTCATGCTGCATGTCCGCCATGCCGCGGCCGCCATCATGGCCGGCTATGCCAAGACCATCCTCATTACCCATGGCGAGAGCGGCAAGTCGCGCATCAACGGCACGCCCCGCCCCGCCGAGCCCGAGAGCCTGAACGGCCAGTTCGAGATTCCCTACGGCCCGTTCGGCCCGCCGACGCTGTTCCCGATCCCGGTGCTTCGCTACATGAAGGAAACCGGCACCACGCACGAACATTTGGCGATGGTGAGCGTGGTGACGCGTGAATGGGCCGGCAAGAACCCGCGCGCCATGTTCCGCGACCCGCTGACGGTCGACGACGTGCTGGGCAGCCGCATGATCGCCTACCCCTTCCGGATCCTGCAATGCTGCCTGGTGACCGATGGCGGCGGCGCCATCATCCTGACCAGCGCCGAGCGGGCGAAGGACTTCCCGACCAAGCCGGTCTATGTGCTGGGCAGCGGCGAGAGCGTCGAGACCAACATGGTCTCCCAGATGAAGGATTTCACGAGTTCCTCCGCCTTCCGCGTCGCGGGCCCCACCGCCATGAAGATGGCCGGCATCAGCCACGCCGATGTCGACCACCTGATGATCTACGACGCCTTCGCCCACCTGCCGCTGTACGGGCTGGAGGACCTCGGCTTCTGCAAGCGCGGCGAGGCCAAGGACTTCATCTGGGAAGGCCATACCCGCCCCGGCGGCAAGCTGCCGCTGAACACCAATGGCGGCGGCCTCAGCTACACCCACACCGGCATGTACGGCATGTTCGCCCTGCAGGAGAGCATCCGCCAGATGCGCGGCACCGCGCCGGCCCAGGTGCCGGGCGCCAAGGTCAGCGTGGCGCATGGCGTCGGCGGCATGTTCAGCGCCTCCGGCACCATCGTGTTCTCCAACGAGCAGCCGTGAGCGCGCCGATGAAGAACCCCATGGAAATGACGGGCCGCACCGTCATCGTCACCGGTGCCGGCCAGGGCATCGGCAAGGCCCTTGCGGAGTTGTTCCTCGACCTCGGCGGCAACGTCGTGCTGGTGGAACGCAACCCGGAGACGCTGGCCGCGACCGTCGGCGCCATGCCGCAGGACCGCGTGCTGGGCGTGCTGGGCAACGTCGCCGAGGAAGGCTTCGGCGAGGATTGCGTGAAGCAGGCGGTGGCGAAGTTCGGCGCCATCCACGGCCTGGTCAACAACGCCGGCATCACCCGCCCGGCGATGTTCGTCAACATGACCATGCAGCAGTGGCAGTCGGTGATCGATGTGAACCTGACCGGCTGCTACCTGATGATGCAGGCGGTCGGTCGCAGCATGATCGCCCGCGCCAAGGCGGACATGCCGCAGCCGGCCGGCACCACCGGCGGCATCGTCAACATCTCCTCCACCGCCGGCAAGCGCGGCAGCATCGGCCAGGTCAACTACTCCTCGGCCAAGGCGGCGCTGTTCGGCATGACCATGACCGGCGCCAAGGAATGGGCGCGCTACGGCATAAGGGTTAACTCGGTCGGCTTCGGCACGGTGGTGACGCCGATGACCGAGACCATCCGCAGCGAGAAGTTCGCCGCCGGCACGCTGGGCCGCATTCCGCTCGGCCGCTACGCGGAACCGCATGAGGTGGCCAACCTGGTCGCCTTCCTGGTCTCCAACGCCGCGGTCTACATCACCGGCGAGAACATGACCGTCTCGGGCGGGAGCCACATGCAGCCATGAGCGCGGCGCCCCGCATGCTGCCGCTCGAGGGCGTCAGGGTCATCGAGATCGGCCAGGCGCTGGCCGGGCCGCTGGCGGGCGTGCTGATGGCCGACATGGGCGCCGACGTGATCAAGGTGGAGAAGCCGGACGGCGGCGACGACGCCCGCCTCTGGGGGCCGCCCTGGGGGCCGGACGGCACCACCAGCCTGTATTTCCACAGCCAGAACCGCAACAAGCGCAGCGTGACGCTGGACCTGAAGAACCCGGCCGATATCGAGGCGCTGCACCGGCTGTGCGAGACCGCCGACATCCTGATCCAGAACCTGCGGCCCGGCGTGGTCGAGGAGATCGGCATCGGCGGCGAGGCGATGCTGAAGCGCCATCCGCGCCTGGTCTATTGCAACATCTCCGCCTTCGGCCAGGTCGGGCCGCTGCAGGCGCGGCCGGGGTTCGACCCGCTGCTGCAGGCCTATGGCGGCATGATGAGCATGACCGGGCGGCCGGACGAGGCGCCGAACTTCTGCGGCGCCAGCATCAACGACAAGGCCACCGGCATGTTCTGCACCATCGGCGTGCTGGGTGCGCTGCGGCGGCGGGACCAGACCGGGCAGGGCTGCGTGGTGGATACCTCGCTGTTCGAGACCGCGGTGCATTGGGTGGAAGGCGCGGTCAACGCCTATGTCGCCACCGGGGTGGTGACCAAGCGCCACGGCACCGGCGCCAACGTCATCGTGCCGTACCAGGTGTTCCAGGCCAGCGACCTGCCCTTGGTCATCGCCGCCGGCAACGACCGCTTGTTCGCCCGCTGCGCCCGCGTGCTGGGCCAGCCGGACTGGGCCGCCGACCCGCGCTTCGCCACCGGGCCGCAGCGCGTGGCCAACAAGGACACGCTGGTGGCGGCGATGCAGGCCATCATCGGCAGTGCCCGGCGGGACGATTGGATCGAACGGCTGGAGGCCCAGGGCGTGCCCTGCGCCGCGGTCAACGATATCGGCGAGCTGGCCCGCAGCGAGCAGTTCGCCGAGGTGGGCATGATGCAGACCCTGCCCGAAAGCGGCGTGCAGGTGGCGGGACTGCCGATCTCCTTCGACCGGGAGCGACCGCTGTCGCAGCGCCCCGCGCCCGCGCTGGGGCAGCATAATGCCGAATTGTTGGGCCGTTGAGCCCAATGCGGACAGCATGTTAGCCGGCCGGTAACCCGGCACGCCGAAGAGTGGGCCCTGGATTTTCCCGGGGAACCCCCTTGCGTGCTGGCTGACCTGCCGCGCCTTCTGCGTTCGCTGCCGCTCCGTCGTGGCGTGCCCCTGCTGTTCTGGCTTGCCGGGACCGTGGCACTGGCGGGCGGCGCCACGCTGTACCTGCATGGCCAGGACCGCGCCGCGGTGCAGCGCGCCTATACCGAGGCCGAGGCCGCCGCCGAGACGCTGGAACAACTGGTGTTCCGCGTGTTCGAGACGGTGGAGAGCCTGCACGACCTGATGCAGAGCCGCCATAGCCTGCAGGAGGCCGGCAACCTGGCCGGCGCCGAGGCGGTGGCGCAGCACTTGGTCCGCGTGGCCGGCAATGGTCGGTTCGCCGTGCAGCAGGTCAGCATCATCGGGGCCGATGGGCGCATGTCCTGGTCTTCCGGCGGCAGTTCCGGCATCTGGCTGGGCGACCGGCCGTATTTCCACGCGCATTCGCAGCTCGGCTTCGCCGGGCTCTACCTCTCGCCGCCGCTGGTGAGCCGTTCCACCGGGCGCCTCGGCATCACCGCGACGCGGCCGCTGCGCAATGCGGATGGCAGCTTCGCCGGCGTGGCCGTGGTGCTGCTGGACCCGCTGGCGCTGTCGCAGCTGCTGCAGGAACAGGGGCCGCAACCCGGGCTGGTGTACCGCCTGCGCCGCCTGCCGGACGGAGCCCTGCTCGCGGTCAGCCACGACCGGGACGAAGCCCTGGCCTCGCCGCCGAACCCGGCGCACCCGGCGGTGATCGCCGCCGCCACCACGCACCAGGGCCGGCTGCGCTTCGTCCCGCCCACGCTGCGGACCCAGGTGCTGGCGGCGTTCCGCGCGCCGCGGGACATTCCGCTGGTGGCCTTCGCGGCCATCGACGAGGTGGCGGCGCTGGCGGACTACCGGCACCGGCAGGCGCTGGTCATCCTCGGGCTGGTCATCGCCAGCCTGGTCGGGCTGCTGGCGGCAGTGATGTTCACCGTCAACCGGGCGCTGCGGGAACGGCTGGCGGACGAGGCGGTGCGCGACCCGTTGACCGGCCTGTTCAACCGCCGCCACCTGACCGAGGTGATGCGCCCCGCGGTGAACGCCACGGCCCGCGACGGCGGCCTGGTGGGGCTGCTGCTGCTGGACCTCGATCGCTTCAAGGAGGTCAACGACAGCCTTGGGCTGCCGGTGGGCGACGCCACGCTGTGCGCCGTGGCCCAACGGCTGCGCACCACCCTGCGGGACAGCGATACGCTGGTTCGCCTGAACGCCGATGTCTTCGCGGTGATGACGCCGGGCATGCGCGAGGCGGGCGATGCCTCCGCGTTGGCGGCCCGGTTGCTGGCGGCGCTGGTGTTGCCGCTGCAGGTGCAGGGCCATGCCATCAGCCTGAGCGCCAGCATCGGCATTGCGCTGGCACCGCTGGACGGCGGCAGCCCGGAGCAGCTGATCCGCAACGCCGAGATTGCGCTGTACCGCGCCAAGGCTGAAGCCCGCGGCCAGCATCGGTTCTTCGAGCCGGCGATGGACGCCGCCATGCAGCAGCGCCGGGCGATGGAGCTGGGCCTGCGCGATGCCCTGGCGAAGCAGGAGCTGGAGCTGCACTACCAGCCGCTGTTCGACCTGCGGCAGTGGCGTGTCACGGGCTTCGAGGCGCTGCTGCGCTGGCGCCGGCCCGGCATCGGCCTGGTCTCGCCGGCCGACTTCATCCCGCTTGCCGAGGAGACCGGGCTGATCACCCCGATCGGCGCCTGGGTGCTGCGCCAGGCCTGCCTGGATGCGGCAGGCTGGCCGGCCGGGGTCAAGGTGGCGGTGAACCTCTCGCCGGTGCAGTTCCGCGACGGCGGCGCGGTGCCGGTGGTGCAGGCGGCGCTGGAGCTATCGGGTCTGCGGCCGGAACGGCTGGAGCTGGAGATCACCGAGGGCGTGCTGCTGCAGGACAGCGAGGAGACGCTGCAGCAACTGCGCGCGCTGCGGGCGCTGGGCGCCCGGGTGGCGCTGGACGACTTCGGCTCAGGCTATTCGTCGCTGAACTACCTGCTGCGCTTCCCGTTCGACAAGGTGAAGATCGACCGCAGCTTCGTCGGCGACCTGGGCAGCGGGGCAGGTGGGGAAGGCACGGTCATCGTGCGCGCCATCATCGGCATGTGCCGCAACCTGAACATCGCGACGACGGCGGAAGGCGTGGAGACCCAGGACCAACTGCTGCGGCTGACCCAGGAAGGCGCCAACGAGGCTCAGGGCTACCTGTTCAGCCGGCCGCGCCCGGCCGCCGAGGTGCCGGCCATGCTGGAAGAACCGACCCGCAAGCTGGTGCGCGCGGCGGCATGAGGCTGGACCCCGGGCGCGTGCTCGCACCCGGGGCGGCCATTCCTACTCGGTGACGGCGCGGGTCACGTCGGTCTGGCGGTTGTAGAACAGCGTCACCTTCGAGATCGAGCACAGGTTGACGTTCATCCAGGTGGCGGAACCGCCGTCGCTGTAGACCACCTTGAGGTCCCAGGCGCAGGGGCGCGTGCCGTTCGGGAAGGTGATGTCAGTCTGGTTGCCGGCCGGCAGCACGTCCTGCCCGAGCACGTCGCTGCCCCAGTTGTTGCTGGAATGCGGGCTGACGAACAGCTGGTCGATGACGAAGCCGGTGCGGTTCACCAGGGTGAAGTCCTGGTCGGCAGCCATGGCAACGCCGGCCAGGGCAACGAAAACGGCCGTGAAGGCGGCCAGAAAAGTCCTGCGCATAATGTCTCTCCCTAGGGGCCGGTCTGGCTCCGACGGGAATGTTACCGTGCCCTGTTGCAACGTACAGGTGAAGATTACGCAACGGAGAGCCGGGCGCACGGAAAAGATGGTGGGCGCGACAGGGATTGAACCTGTGACCCCCTCCGTGTCAGGGAGGTGCTCTCCCGCTGAGCTACGCGCCCGCTCCAGCGAGGCGCCGCTTCTAGCGGGTCGGCGCCGGCTTCGCAAGCGGGCAAGCGGCGGTTGCCGCGCCTGCTTCGTGGTTGATGACACGGCGCCGCGGCTGTGGCCAAATCCGTCCACAGATGGATCTTCCGCTCAGCCTCGACTCGGCCGCCGCAGGCCTGTCCACCCCGGACACGGTGGCGCCGTACATGCTTGCCCGGCCGCAGCGCCGGACGCTGCCGCTGGTGTTCGCCTCGCCGCACAGCGGCCGCAGCTACGCCGAGAGCTTCATCGCCGCCGCCCGGCTGGACCCGGTGGCGCTGCGCCGCAGCGAGGAC
>CAIMOR010000491.1 GCA_903843125.1 uncultured Rhodospirillales bacterium | reverse complement strand
GGCCACGGCGCTGCCCGCGGCCTGGCGGGGCGCCGGCCAGGCTGCCGGCGCGGGCTGGATGCCGGTGCGCCGGCTGCGGGACGGCGCGACCGAATGGGTGCCGGCGGGCCTGTGCTTCCGCCGGCCGGGCGCCACCCCGCCGTGGCCGCTGAGCATCGGCTGTGCCGCCGGGCCCAGCGCCGATGCGGCGGCGCTGCATGGCCTGCTGGAACTCATCGAGCGGGATGCCGCCGCGTTGTGGTGGCGCGGCGGCCGGCGGCCGCGCCCGCTGGCGCTGGAGCATCCGGCCCTGGCCGGCGCGGCCGCCTGGCTGGCGCGGCTGCGGCGGGGCCATGCCGGCAGGCATAGCTGGCTGCTGGACATCACCACGGAGCTTGGCGTGCCAACGGTGGCGGCGGTTTCGGTCGGGCCGGAGGGCACCGGCTTCTGCTGCGGCCTGGCGGCGCGGCCGGGACTGGCCGCGGCCTGCCGCGCGGCCCTGCTGGAATTGTGCCAGATGGAACTGGCGCTGACGGTGGTGGCGGCCAAGCGGGCGGAAGGCGGCGAGGCCGCGCTGAACCCGCGCGACCTGTCGCACCAGGCGCGCTTCACCGGCATCCATGCCGGGCGCTGCGCGCTGCTGCACCCGCTGGGGGCGCCGGCGCCGCCGCTGCCTGAGCCCGCGACAGCCGAGCCGGCGGCGAGCCTGGCCGCGCTGGTGGCCGGGCTGGCGGCGCGGGGTTTCGACGCCCTGCTGCTGCCGCTTACCCGGCCGTCGCTTGGCGTGCCGGTGGTCCGGGTGCTCTGCCCAGGGCTGGAGTTGGAGCCGGCGCAGACCGCCGGGCCACGGCTGGCGGCAATGATCACGGAAACCGGAGGCGGCGATTGCCTAACGGGTGGAATTCCGCTGATGTGACGCGTTGATGGACTTTTTGTGAGGACGGATGCCGGGTTGCCATGCGTTCCCCAACCGCCACCGCAGCCCGACGCCGCCGGCCTGATGCAGGGCTGATGACGCTGCACGTCAGCCTTTTCGGCCCGTTGCAGCTGCGCTACGGGGGCCAGGAGATCCGCCTGCGCAGCCGCAAGGCCCGCGCGGTGCTCGGCTATCTCGCGATCAGCGGCACCGGCGAGGAAACGCGCGAACGCCTGGTAGGGCTGCTGTGGAGCGAGAGCGACGAGGACCATGCCCGCGCCTCCCTGCGGCAGGCGCTGCGCGAACTGCGCGAGGCGCTGGAAGCCGCGGGTTGCCCGCACCTGCACCCGGACCGGCTGAGCCTGGTGCTGCCGCCGGAGACGGTGCAGACCGACTACGCCGAGGTGCTGCGGGAGGTTGATGCCGGCGGCGTGCCGGACCGGCTGCTGAACACGGCGCTGCTGCCGGAGACGCTGCTGCAGGGGCTGGACGGGCTGGACCCGGCCTTCCGCGTCTGGCTGCTGACGGTCCGCCAGGGGTTGCAGGACCGGCTGGCCCGCGCCCTGGAGCCGCGGCTGGCCGATGCATCCCGGCCGGCGGCGGCGCGCCAGCTTGTGGCGCAGGCGCTGCTGCGGCTGGACCCGACGCATGAGGAAGCCTGCCGCGCCCTGATGCGCAGCCTGGCCGCCGCCGGCGACACCGCCGCCGCGCTGCGCACCTATGAGGCGCTGTGGACCGTGCTGGACAAGGAGTTCGACACCGAACCCACCGCCGCGACGCAGAAGCTGGTGGCCGAGATCAAGCTGGGCCGGCTGGAGCCCGCGGCCCTGGCGCCGCCGCCGCCGCAGCCCACGCCCGCGGTGCCGCTGCCCTCGCGCATCGCGCTGCTGGTGGAACCCTTCCTGCTGAACGGCGTGGAACTGGAACAGCAGCACCTGACCCAGGGCTTCCGCCACGACCTGGTGGCCTGCCTGGTGCGGTTCCGCGAATGGTTCGTGGTGGATGGCCCGGCGCTGCCGCCGCCGGCGCAGACCGCGCAGCGGGTCTCGGCCCGCTACCGCATCAGCGCCACCGCCTATCGCGCCGGCCGCGGCATCAGCATGGTGCTGACGCTGTCCGAGGACGAGAGCGGCATCTGCGTCTGGAGCGACCGGATCGACCTGACGCTGGAAACCTGGTTCGAGACCCAGACCCGCATCGTCCGGCGCATGGCGGTGGCGCTGAACCTGCAGGTCTCCAGCGCGCGCATGGCGCGGCTGGCGCATGAGCCGGACGTCTCGTTGCCCGCCTTCGACCGTTGGCTGCGCAGCCAGGCGATGATCTTCGGCTTCCGCGGGGATGTCTGGGAACGCAACCTGGCGCTGCTGCATGAGACCGTCGCGGATTCACCGCACTTCGCCCCGGCCTGGAGCACGCTGGCGCAGATGGACAGCGGCGCCCACATCATGCGCCCGGGGGTCAGGCGCGACCGCACCAAGGAGAACCGCGCGCTGGACAATGCCCGCCGCGCGGCCCAGCTGGACGCGACCGATGCCCGTTCGCAGCTCAGCCTGGGCTGGGCGCTGGCCATGGCCGGCCGGCATGCCCAGGCGGAAATCCACATGCGGCTGGCCACGGACCTGAACCCGCTGGATTCCTGGGTGCTGATGTCCTCTGCGCTGTTCTACTGCTTCCATGGCCAGCACGAGCGCGCCGAGGAATTGGCGGCGCAGTCCATGGAGATGACGTTGCTGCCAACCACGCTGCACTGGGCCTACCAGGTGACGCTGCGCTACCTGCGCGGCGACTACCTGGGCACGCTGGATGCCTGCGACCGGGCGGAGGACGTGATCCGCACGCTGCCGGCCTGGCGCGCCGCGGCGCTGGCCAATCTCGGCCGCCATGGCGAAGCGGCGGTTTCCGCCACGCGCTTCCTGCGGACGGTGCGGGACCACTGGTTCGGCGCCATGCCGCCAACCGACGAGGCGGTCATGGACTGGCTGCTGCACCTCTACCCCATCGCCGAGGCGCGCGACTGGGAGAAGCTGCGCGACGGCGTCGCCGCGGCGGGGTTGCCCACCGCGGGACGCCGGCACGCGGATTGGTGAGCCTTCGGCACCATGCGGCCCGCCGCGGCGGACGCCCCTCGGCGTAGCGGCCCGCCGCCAGCGGACCGCGCCGCCAGGCCTCACACGCAGTTGGCGATGGTGTAGTCGCCGATCCGGCGGGCGTGGAACTTCATCCGGTCCTCATGGGTCTGCAGCGGCGCCGGCTGATGCTGGTAGGCCTCGTCGTAGAACGGCGGGAAGGTGTAGTCCTCCTTCTCCAGCCGGCGCTCGGAGGCCTCGACCAGCTCGGCCGGCGGCAGGCGCAGCGTCATGGTGTCCGGCGCCATCTTCACCACGTGCAGGTGCTGCATGCGCTTGGGCAGCCGCAGGCCGGACTGCACCGCATCCAGCTGCTCCTGCATCTCTTCCAGCGTCTGCGGAATCGGGTAGACGGTGCCGTCGTCGAAGTAGCTGCGGCCGGTCGACCAGGTCTTCACCAGGCGGCCCCAGTTCTCATAGTTGATGGCGGCGATATTGATCGGCTCAAGCATGTTGATCATGGGAGAAGTCCTTTCTCTCGGGGGGTGGAAGGCGATCAGATGAAGGGCGGGTCGACCTGCTCCAGGCGGTAGTGCCGGGCCAGGAAGCCAACCAGGCCGGCCATGTCGCGGATGTCCGGCAAGGGGCGGAAGCGGAAGGCGCCCAGCCATTCGGCGCACAGCCGGTCCAGCTGTGCCGCCAGGTCGCCACCGCCGGATTCCGCCGGCAGTGGGTCGCGTGCCATGGCGCCGTGCAGCGTCTCGGCCACGATCAGCGAGCCGAGCACGCCGAGGTGCCTGCCCTCGGCTTCGCGTTCGGCCTCGAACATCACGTAGAACGGCAGCGGCGGCTCCACCGCCAGCGCGGCGATGTCGGCGGCGCCCAGCCGGCTGACGCGCGGCCGCTGGCCGAGCCAGCCGATCAGCGCCTGTTGCCGCGCCGCGCGGTCGGCCAGCATCGGCGAATGCTGCGCCAGCCCGGGTTGAAGGTGCAGGACGCGGGCGCAAAGGCTGTCGACCGAATGCATGCCGGCCAGGCCGGCGCTGATCAGGTCGCGGTAGGCCAGGCCCCAGGGGTCACCCTCGGCCAGCGGGTCGAACAGCCCGTCGGTGACGAAATTGCCGCTCATCTGCGGGCCGATGCGCTTGCTGAGGTTCGGCTCCTGCTGGCCCTCCAGCCGGAAGAAGCGCGACCACTGCGCCACCCAGATGCGGCGGATCGGCATCAGGTCCGGGCTGCGGCCGGAGGATTGGCGCAGCGTGGTGCCGAGCGGCAGCGGCTCATCGGCGTCGCCGAAGTGGTAGCTGTCCCGCGCCATGGCGTGGCCGAAGCGGAAGGCGCCGTGGGTGAACTCCAGCGGAATGCCGGGGCCGGCCTCGGTCTCGAGCAGCGGTGCGGCGCCGGCGGCGTAAAGCTCGCGCACCGCCGGGTGCAGGATGCGCGGCAGGATGTCCTGCCGGACCAGGTGGCGCCAGATCAGCGTCGTCGCGTCCCGTGCCACGGCGAAACGCAGGTTGTGGCCGCGGATGCGGTGGCCGATGGTCGCGGTGTTGCCTTCCGGCTGCAGCGCCACCAGCGCGTTGTGCAGCAGCTGGAACAGCGAGGTGACCTGCGAGATCAGCGAATGGCTGTCGTTGCGCTGGTCCGCCACCAGCGGCTCGGGGAAGCCATCGGTGCCGCCGCTGGTGCCGATGGTGCTGGCCCGCCCGATGTCGCGGTAGTCGCTGTCCTTGGCGGGCGTGGTCGGGTCGAACGGCCCGATGCGCGACATGCGGAACCGGCTGCGGCTGAGGTCCTGCGGGTCGTCGGGGGCGAAGGGGAAGGGGCAGCCCGTGGGACCGCTGCCGTACAGCGTATCCAGCCGCAGCGCGCGCGGGCGCAGGTTCTCAACCTCGGCGCCACCGCCGTGGCTGGCCCAGACCGGCAGGCTGGACTGCACCAGGTCATGCGCCAGGAATTGCAGGGTGTAGGTGTAGCCGGCGGGCAGGTCGGGGTTGTCCGGCCATTCCTCGTCGCGGTTGCCCATCAGGATCGCCACGCCGCGCAACCGGCGCCGCAGGGTGGCCAGCGCCGTCGCCGAGAGCCGCGGGTCCTCGCCATCCACCTGGAAGCGCTGGGCCGGCGTCGGCGCGCCGAGGAAGTGGCGGAAGCCGGCCGGCGTCGCCGCGGCATTCGCCGGCGGCTGCTGCGCCTGCTCCGGCCCTGCGCCACCCTGCCCGCTGAACGGACAGACCCGTACCGCGCCGCCATGCGCCTGCATCGTCTTGCCTCTCCTCGAACCGGCAGGCAGCTTGCTCAAGCGTCCGTGAGGCCAGCGTGATTCGATGCGGCGGCCGAATTCACGCTCGCCTCACACCCCCGCGCCCACCGTGCCGGGCATGGACGGATACCCTCCCGAAAAGCAGGCGATGAGCCTGGCTGAGCGCCGCGTGGCCGAAGCCTTCGTGCTGGCCATGCGTGCGGAGTTGTCGGACGCGCCGTACGGCGCGCCCTTCGCGGCGCAACCGACGCAGCCCGAATGGGTCATCGTCTCGCGCTGGGGGCTTGCAGCGGAGTACCTCAGCCTGTCGCGCACCGGGCGGCCAGCGCCGGGGGATGGCGTGGCACCGGACAACCTGCAGCCGCGCGAGACCTTCTTCGGCGTGCGCACCGCGGGCCCGGCGCTGGAGCCCTGCTTCCTGCTGCTGCGGCACCTGCCGCCGGACATGCCGGTGGCCGGCCTGTTCCTGCCGACCGACGGCTTCGTGCGGCTGGTGGGACCCACCGGGGGGCTGGGGTTGGTCGCCGCCGGGCGGCACGCGCACATGCTGGGGCGCAGCAATGGCCGGCTGGCCTGTGCCGACGTGCCCTGCCCGCCGGAAGGCGCCGACGGTGCCCGGGCCTGGAGCATCACGGCCCAGCGGCGGCCCTGGCTGGGCGAGTTCGTCGAACGCAGCATCGGCGCCACGGTGGCCTGAACCCGCGGCAACGGCAGGGCGGGCGAAACCAGGAACAGGGGGAGGCAGGCAGCGGGTATGCGGAGCGACGATTTCGCGATTGTGGTCGGCCTGCCGCGCAGTGCCACGGCAGTGCCCGACAGCATGGCCGAAATCCGCCGGGTGGCCGCCGATGTGGCCGCCATGCGCGCCTGGTTGCTCAGCCCCGCCGGCGGCCGGGTGGCGCCGGAATGCCTGCGCTGGATGGCGCCGGAGCCGGGCGCCGTGCCGGGCCGGCCGCGAACGCGGCCGCTGCTGGCGCAGCTGGAAGCGGCGGTGACGGAGCTGGAGGCGCAGTCGCGCCGGCATCTGATCGCCGGACGTGGGCCGCGGGTCGGCCGGCGGCTGACGCTCTACATGTCCGGCCAGGCCTGCCTGCCCGGGCGCTATCGCCCCGGTACCCCGGCCCGGCCCGGCGCCCCGCTGCTGGCCAATGCGTGGCTGGCCTGGGCGCAGCTCAGCGGCATGTTCCACGAGGTGGTGCTGTGGCTGGATTGCGGGCCGGACAACCCGACCTACCTGGCGCGGCGGGAGCCGCCGCCGCTGGCCGCCGCGGCGCTGGCCAAGGGGCCGGGCATGGTGGCGTTGGCAGCGGGCCGGCTGTGCCGGTCGGCGATGAACTGCCCGGACCAGGCGCTGACGCCGGCCCATGGTGCGCTGACCTGGGCGCTGCTGGAGGGGCTGCGTGGCGCCGCGGCGGATCGCCATGGCCAGGTGACCGGTCGCAGCCTGGCCGATTGGCTGCGGCATGCCCGGGCCGCGCGGCTGCCGGCCGGGGCCGCGGCTGGTCTGGCGCGGGAGCCGGAGGTGATCCAGGCGGACGCGGCGCTGCTGCTGGCCGAAGGCGTGACGGCGCCGCATTATCCCGTACGGCTGCGGCTGCCACCGGCGGCGCAGGGGCTGCCGGTGCGGCTGTGGCACGGCGCGCCGGCCCGGCTGGACCCGGGGCTGGGGCTGGGCCAGCCGGTGTTGAACCTGGCGCTGCCGCCGGGGCTCTACCTGGCGGAAGTGCCGGGCGCCGGGCTGCGCCAGGGCTTCGAGGTGACTGGGCCGACCGAGCTGGCGCTGGAGCAGGCGGGGCCGCCGGTGCTGGCCGAGGCCTTCGGCCGCGCATTGCCGCTGAGCCTGCGCACGGCTGATCCGACGCTGGCCTGCGCCGTGGTCGACCATGGCTTCGCCCTGGCGCGCCGCGGCATCGGCGGGCTGGAGGCCCGGTTGCCGTTCGGCCTGTACAAGCTGCGCAGCCGGCAAGGCCGCACGTTGAGCGACCAGGTGCTGCTGCTGGACCGGGAGACCACGCTGGCCCTCGGCGCGGCCCCGGCGCCAGCAGCGCCGGCGGTGCCGGACCTGCTGCCGCCGGGCGCTGCCGGGACGAGGGCGGTGCTGCGGCTGACCGGGCCGGCGCGGCAGGGCGTCTCGGTGGTGGATATGCATGGGCTGACCGTGCTGGACCTGGCCTACGACGGCGTGCCGCTGCCCGGGCGGCCCGTTGGTGAGGACCTGGCCAGCTGCGCCATCGCCTTGCCACCGGGCGGCTATTTCCTGCGCCGTCGGCTTGGGCCACCGCGCGCCGGCGCCGCGGCCGCCGCGCTGCCGGCGCGGCCAGGCGTGCCGCCGGTGATGGAGCAGAGCCTGGTGCTGGTGCCGGGGTGGGCGCTGGACGTCGTGGTGCCGCCGCTGGTGCCAGCCGCGGTGCCGTCGCCGGTCGGGATGCAGATGCGCCCGCTGGGCGGGCCGGCGCCGAGTGCCGAGCAGGATGCGCTGGTGGCAGCCATGACCGTGGCCCTGGCCGACCGCCGGCGGATCCTGACCCCAACGCTGGAGGCGGCGCTGACCGGCCGCGTGGTCGACCCGCTGGCCGGCATCCTGGCCGGGCACCTGCTGCTGCTGGAACAGGAATACGACCCGGGCCGCGATCTGTCCGCCCTGAACGGCCTGGTATGCCAGTTGCGCCAGCTGCTCGGCCCGCTGCACCCGGACGTGAAGGCGCTGGCGCTGCGCTGCCCGGACGCCACGCTGCGGCCCGCCCGCCCGGTGCCCGCGCTGCCGATGTTCATGCGCAGCTGGCGCCTGCTGGTGGCCGGCAGCCACAACCAGCGCGCGCTGCTGCCGCGGCGCCTGTGGGAACGCTCGGTGGCGCGGACGGCGCAATCGCCATTCCTGGCCTGGTCGATGGATGCCCGGCAGCGCCAGGCAGTGCAGCGCGAACTGGCCGAGGCCACCTGGGGCACGACGGCGGCGGTGGCCGGCAGCGCAGCGCCGATCGGCAATGTGGTGCCCTTCGCCCGCGCCGTGCCGGTGAAGTCCGACCGCGGCGCGGCACGGCGCCGGGCGCTGCTGCTGGACGTACCGCTCTCGGCGTTGGAGATGCTGGCCGAGGTGTATGAGGACAATGCCGGCGACTGAGCTGCGCGGTTGACCCGTTGGGGCCCAGGGCCTTCAATCCGGCAAAAGGGCAGGAAACGGAGCGGGCTGATGCATGACCTGGTGATACGCGGCGGCACCATCATCGACGGCACCGGCGCGCCGGGGTTCGTCGGCGACCTGGCGGTGGATGGCGACCGCATCACCCAGGTGGGCGGCACGGCCGCGCCGGGCCGACGGGAGTTCCAGGCCGAAGGCCGCATCGTCACGCCGGGCTGGGTGGACGCGCACACGCACTACGACGGCCAGGCGACCTGGGACCCAGTGCTGGCGCCATCCAGTTGGCACGGCGTCACCACCATCCTGTTCGGCAATTGCGGGGTGGGCTTCGCGCCCGTGCGCAAGGCGGACCACAATCAGCTGATCGGGCTGATGGAGGCGGTGGAGGAAATCCCCGGCATCGCCCTGGCCGAGGGGCTGAAGTGGAATTGGGAGAGCTTTCCCGAGTTCCTCGACGCGCTCGACGCCTTCCCCCGCACCATCGATGTGGCAGCGCAGATCCCGCATCACCCGCTGCGCGTCTACGTGATGGGCGAGCGCGCCATCAACCTGGAAGCCGCGACGGCCGACGACATCGCGGAGATGCGTCGGCTGACGCTGGAGGGCATGCAGGCCGGCGCCTTCGGCTTCACCACCAGCCGCACCAACAGCCACAAGACGCTGACCGGCGGCATGGTGCCGTCGCGCTTCAGCCATGTGGACGAGCTGATGGGCATCGGCAGCGCACTGGGGGAGGTGGGCTACGGCGCCTTCGGCATGAACAGCGACTTCGACATCGAGACCGAGGAACTCGGCTGGATGACGAAGCTGGGGCAGGAGACGGGGCGCCCCGTCTGGTTCCTGCTGACCGACCGGCCCACCGACAACGAGCGTTGGAAGCGGTTGATGGAAGGCGTGCATGCCGCGCGCGCCGCCGGCGCCATGGTGACGGCGCAGGTGGCGGGCCGCCCCGTCGGCGTGCTGCTCGGCGCCGATACCGCGCTGAACCCGTTCAGCATCCGCCCCAGTTATCAGGCGCTGCTGAAGCTGCCGGTGGAGGAGCGCATGACCCGCCTGCGCGACCCCGCCATGCGCGCGCAGATCCTGGCCGAGGCACCGGCCGAGGAATACCTGAAGAAGCTCAGCCAGTTCCGCCAGCACATCGTCCGCCGCTGGCACCGCATGTTCAAGCTGGGCGACCCGCCGGACTACGAGCCGCCGGCGAGCGAGAGCATCGCCGCGATCGCCGAACGGGAAGGCCGCACCCCGGACGAGGTGGCCTATGACTACCTGGCCGAGGACCCCGCGCATTTCCTGTTCTTCCCGGTCACCGGCTACAATGTGGACAACCACGACATCATCCACACCATGCTGACCGATGAAGCCACGGTGCTGGGCCTGGGCGATGGCGGCGCGCATTGCTCGTCGATCATCGATGCCGGCATTCCTTCGTACATGCTCACGCACTGGGCGCGGGACCGGCACCGCGGTCCGCGGCTGCCGCTGGAGTTCATGGTCAAGCGGCAGACCAGCGAGACCGCGAAGTTCTTCGGCTTCAACGACCGCGGCGTGTTGGAAGTGGGCAAGAAGGCCGACATCAACATCATCAATTATGAAGGCATGCGCCTGCACCTTCCGGAGGTGCGCTACGACCTGCCGGCCGGTGGCCGCCGCCTGGTGCAGCGGGTGGATGGCTATGACGCCACCATCGTCTCGGGCGTGCCGGTCTTCGAAAATGGCGTCCACACCGGCGCGCTGCCTGGCAAGCTGGTGCGCGCGGGGCGTTGAAGGCCGGGGAGAAGGTATTCTCCCCGGACCCCTCATCTATTTCTGTGAGTTGAAAACGCAAAAAGGCATTGATGGGGTTTGGGGAGGAAATGCTTTTTCCTCCCCAACCTTGCCGGCTTCAGCTCCCCGGTACGCCCTGCGCTTCCACGTACAGCGCATAGACCGACTGGCTCGCGGTCATGAACAGCCGGTTCCGCTTGCGGCCGCCGAAGGCCAGGTTGGCGCAGCGTTCCGGCAGCAGGATGCGGCCGATCAGGGTGCCATCGGGGGCGATGATCGCCACGCCGTCATGCCCCGGCCCGCCGGTGATCCCGGCCCAGACATTGCCCTCCATGTCGCAGCGAATGCCATCCGCCCAGCCCGGGTTGAGGTCGAAGAACAGCCGGCCATTCACCGGCATGCCGTCCACCATGTCGTAGACCCGGGTGATCTTCGGCGCGGCGGGCGTGTCCACCACGTAAAGCCGGGTTTCGTCGGGCGAGAAGCAGAGACCGTTCGGCCTGGCCATGTCGTCCACCGCAATGGTCAGCTCACGCGTCGCCGGGTCCAGCCGGTAGACGCGGTAGGGCAACTCCGGCGTTGCCTTGTTGCCCAGGTAGTTGCCGCGGATGCCCGCGCCGTTGTCGCTGAACCAGATGGTGCCGTCGCGCTTCACCACCACGTCGTTCGGCCCGGTCAGCTGCACGCCCTGGAAGTGGCTGGCCAGCACGGTGACGCTGCCGTCATGCTCGGTGCGGGTCAGCGTTCGGCTACCCAGTTCGCAGCTGATCAGCCGGCCTTCGCGGTCGCGCGTGTTGCCATCGATGTTGCCGCAGGGCTGGCGCAAGGTGGTGGTCTGGCCGGTCACCTCGTCCCAGCGCAGCAGCGCGTCGTTCGGGATGTCCGCGAACAGCAGCTGGCGCGTGTCGCCGAAATAGCTCGGGCCCTCGGTGAAGCGGAAGCCGGTGGCGACGCGCTCGATGGCGGCATGGCCCAGCACCACGTGCCGGAAGCGCTCATCCAGCACGAGAACGTCGGGGTCTGGGTAGCGGATCGGGCCGCTGCGGTCCCACCGGCTGGTGTCGTGGCTCATCATCGTCTCCTGCCCATGCCGCTGCGATGGCGCCCGCGCGGCCTGCGCCGAAGTGGACACCGGGATCGCCGGCGCCGCAATCGGCGTGCTTGCGGCGGGGTGGGGCGGCCTGCCACAACGGCGCCGATGATGCCGCCGCCGCACCCGCCGCCGCTCCAGCCTGGCGCCCCGCTGCCGGCCCGGCCCTGGCTGCGTCGCGCGCTGACGCCGCTGCTGTTCCTGCTGGCGGCGGTGCTGCTGCTGCTGGAGGCGACGATCTGGCGTTGGCTCAACGCGCTGGGGCGGCTGCTGGCGCGGCTGCCGCTGTTCGCCGCGCTGGAACGCCTGGTGGCGCGGCTGAGCCCGAACACGCTGGTGCTGGTCTTCGTGCTGCCCTTCGTGCCGATCATCCCGCTGCTGAAGCTGGGCGAACTCTGGTTGATCCGGCAGCATCACTATCTGCTCGCGGCCGTCGTCATCGTCGGCGCCAAGGTGGTCGGGGCGGCGTTCTCCACCCGGGTCTTCGCCATCGCCAAGCCGAAGCTGCTGCAGGTACGTTGGTTCGCCCGCCTCTACGGCTGGGTCACCGGGCTGGTGGAGGCCGGGCATCGGTTGCTGGACGGTATTCCCGCCTGGGTCGCGCTGCGCGGCGCGCTGCATCGGCTGAAGGGCGCCCTGTTGCGGCTGCGGCGGCCCGGCTGGTTCGGCCGCCGGCTGCGGGCGGTGCAGCGCCGGCTCAGGCGCTGGGCGTGAACAGCGTCAACGTGGCGTCGTAGCTCACGGTGGCGCCGGGCGGCAGCAGCACCATGCCGGTTTCCCGGCCGCCCCATTCGGCGCCATAGGGGTTGGCCAGGTTGAACTGCGGTTCCACCACCACGAAGGGCCGGCCCGGCGCGGTGAAGGTCTGCACCGCCCGGATATGCGGGGAAGTTGAGGTGACGCGCAGGCCATAGGCGGCGGCGGCGTCGATGACTTCGCAGACCACCGCACCCTCTGCGTTCCGGTCCAACGCCGTGAAGCAGTCGTCCAGGTAGCGGTCCCCCAACGCGGCACCGCCGCGAAAGTCGAACGACGTGCCGGCCACCGGCAGCACCTGGCCGGTCGGCAGCACCTCGTCGTAGTCGTTCACCGGCAGGCGCGCGGAAGCCGGCAGGCGCAGCCGGGCTTGGGCCCGTTGGCCGCTCGGCAGCGCGAAGTAGGGGTGCCAGCCAAGCCCGATCGGCGTCGGCTCCCGGCCGACATTGCTGGCCTCGACGCGCAGGGTCAGCGCCACGGCGCTCAGCGTCCAGCTGATGCCCAGGCGGGTCGAGGATGGCCAGCCGACGCCGAAATCGCCCGCGTCGATCACGCCGCTGGCGCTGCCGGGCTGCACCTGCAGGCCGGTCACCGGTGTCGCCAGGATGCGGCCATGGATCGCGTAGCGCTCGGCCCCCGGCGCGGCGCCGCCGCCATTGGCGGGCAACCGCAGCCGGTGCCCGGCGATGCTGGTCTCGATGCTGCGGCTCGCGGCGTCGAAGCGGCCGCGGATGCGGTTGGCGAAGGGCGCCAGGACCGCCCCGCCGAAGCTGAAGGACGCATTGCCCTGGAAGTCCGCCGCCCCGCCATCGAGCAGCCCGGGCACCAGGCTGCGCTCCGGTGCGTGGATGACCGCAACCTCGCGCCCATCGGCCAGCCGGGCGCGCAGGTACAGCAGCATCAGCGCCCGTGTCGGGATCAGGCTGGCGCCGAGAAAGCCGGCTCCGGGCGCCGAGGGCGCCGTCAGGTCGATGATCTCAAGGCCGCTCATGCCGCCCCAACGGCGGCCGGCCGCAGCGGTTCACCCCGCCGGTTGGCCCAGGCTGAGCGCGCGCTCCGGACGCGGCACCGGCCTCGGTTCCGGCAGCGCATGGGCGTGGGCAACGCGCTGGCGGCCTGGCGCCGGCAGGGGCGGCACCTCCTCCTGCAGCCGCCCGTCCTCCAGCCGCAGCACGCGCTGGTGCCATCTCGCCAACCCCGGGCGATGCCCGATGGAGAGCAACGCCGCCCCGGCAAGCTCCACCTCGAAGATCCGCATCAGGCTGGCCTCGGCGGCCTCGTCCAGCGCCGAGGTCGCCTCGTCCAGCAGCACCCAGTCCGGTCGGTGCAGCAACAGCCGCGCAAAGCCCAGCCGCTGCTGTTCGCCGAGCGACAGGCTGCGGTCCCAGCGCTGCACCTCGTCCAGCCGGCGGGCCAGGCCGGGCAGGCCGCAACGCAGCAGCGCGGCAGCCAGGGCGGCGTCGCCGAAGCGCTCCGGCCCGGCCGGGTAGCACAGCGCCGTGCGCAGCGGGCCGAGCGGCAGGTAGGGGCGCTGCGGCAGCAGCATCGTCGCCGCCGCGGCCGGCATGGCGATGCTGCCGACGCCCCAGGGCCACAGCCCGGCGGCAGCGCGGAACAGCGTGGACTTGCCGCACCCGCTGGCGCCCTGCAGCAGCACCCGCTCGCCGGGCAGGATGGTCGCCTCGGCGTCGTCCAGCAGCACGCGGCCGTCCGGCGTCCACAGCGTCAGCCCGGCCAGCGCCAGCGCCGGCGCGCCGGTCCGCACCGCAATGCCACCGCTAGCGCCAAGCGCGGTGGCCGCGGCCAGGCTGTCCTCCAGCGCCACGATGCGCTCGACATGGCTGCGCCAATCCGCCAGGCGCGGCCAGTTCTGCTGGAACCACGACAGCGCGCCGGTCACCTCGGCGAAGGCCTGCGCCATCTGCATCAGCGCGCCGAGCGACAGCACCCCGGCGAAATAGCGCGGGCTGGCCAGCAGCAGCGGCAGCACGGCGGCCACCATGCCGTAGCCGGAGCCGAGCCACATCAGCTGGCGTTCCCGCTTCAGCAGGTCGTGCATCACGCTGACCACCTGGCCGAAACTGCCGCGCAGCCCGCGCGCCTCGTCGGTGCCGCCACTGCTCAGCGCCACCGCCTCGGCATTCTCGCGTACCCGCAGCAGGGCGAAGCGGTGGTCCGATTCCGCCTGGTTGCGGGCGATGTTGATCCCGACCAACCGCCGCCCGACCAGCCAGGTCAGCGCGTTGCCCGCCGTGGCATAGAGCAGCGCCACGCCGACCATGCTGCCGGGCAGCGCCAGCCCGGCCACCTGCACCGTGCCGGACAGCGTCCACAGCAGCCCGGTGAAGCAGGCCAGCGTCAGCGCCGCATGCAGCAACCCGGTCACCAGGTCCACCGCCATCACGGTGGCCCAGCGGGTGTTCTCGCTGATCCGCTGGTCCGGGTTGTCGGCGGCGTCGGGCATCAGGCCGAGGTGCCAGGCCCGGGCGCCCTGCAGCCAAGCGTCCTGCAGGTGCAGCACCAGCCACCGCCGCCAGGACAGCGACAGCATCTGCCGCGCCCAAAGCTGCGCCACCGACAGCGCCACGGTCAGCACCGCCAGGGCCGGGAAGACCCAGGCGAGCGACGCCATGGCCGCACTGTCGTGCCGGTCCAGCGCGTCGAAGAAGTTGCGATGCCAAGCGTTCACCTGCAGCGCGATGCCGATCTGCGCCAGGGTCAGCACCACGGTCGCCGCGGCAAGCCCGCGCGCCAGCCAACGCTCCTCGGAACCGAACCAGCCGCGGGCCAGGCGCAGGCTGCGGCGCACCGCGCCTAGCGAGGGAGTTTCCGCCAGGGCGGCAGGCATGGGCGACGGCTCCCGTTGAGACGTCGATTAGTATACAAAAGTCCGTGAGAAACGCAAATCAATTGCGGCTGAAATGGGGCAAATACGGCGAGAACGCGGCCGCTGTGGCTTTCCGGTTGGGCCTGCCTCAGTCCGGCCGAATGGCGCGGGCGACGAAGGGCATGAAGTGGGCCACCTCCGGCGTGGCCAGGCCCTTGACCTTGGCCTGTTCGTCGAAGCGACGCAGCTGCACCGCGGCGGCATGCTCCGGCAGCGCCTCGAAGGCGGCGACCTCGGCGGCCGACATCGGGCCGCCCTGCAACGCCAGGCTCACCACCGAGTCCTTCGACAGCCGGGCGAAATAGTCGGGCTCCCTGGCGCAGAGGTAGCGCTTGGCGGCCACGTGCAGCCGCACCGGCTCGGTCACCTCCGGCCCGAACATGGTCCGCAGGAACTCATGGCCGAGCCGCTCATGCTCGTCGTCCACGCCGGCCTCTGCCGGGTTCTCCCCCAGGTTGTGCACCATGTGGCCGATGTCGTGCAGCAGGCTGGCGACGATCAGCGGCTCCGGGCAGCCCTGCTGTTCGGCCAGCAGCGCTGCCTGCAGCGCGTGCTGGCGCTGGTTGATGGCGGAAAGGCCATAGCTTCCCTCGGCCTTCAAGGTCAGCAGGTCGGCGATATGCTGCAGGCGCGGGTCGGTCATGGCGGGAGCCTCGATGCTGCGTCGCAGCCTAGGCGTTCCGCCGCCGCGGCAAAAGCCGGGCAACCGTGGCACTTGTCGGGCCGCCGTCAGGCGGCGGCACGCAGCACCATGTCGGCCGCCTTCTCGCCGATCATGATCGCCGGCGCATTGGTGTTGCCGCTGGTCAGCGTCGGCATGATCGAGGCATCGGCGACCCGCAGCCCGGCGATGCCGTGAACGCGCAACTCCGCATCCACCACCGCCATGCCGTCCTGCCCCATGCGGCAGGTGCCGACGGGATGGTAGGTTGTCTCGGCGGCGCGCTTGACCCAGTCGATGATCTCGTCGTCGCGCTGCAGGGGCTCGCCCGGCGCGGTTTCCTTCACCCCCAGCGCCGCCAGCGCCGGCGCCGTCATCACCGCGCGGGCGACGCGAATGGCCTTGACCGTCAGCGCCGCATCCACCGCGGCAGACAGGAAATTGAAGGTGATCGCGGGCGCCTGGCGCGCATCCGCGCTGGTGATGTGGATATGGCCGCGGCTTTCCGGCCGCATCGGGTGGGCGTAGCAGGTCATGCCCGAACGTGCGGAAATGCGCGGGCCACGCGGCCCCGGCTCGGTCAGCATCGGCACCCAGCCGAGCAGCAGGTCCGGCGCCTCCAGCCCTTCGCGCGAGCGCACGAAGGCGCGCAGCGGCGCGGCCACGGCGGCCAGCATGCCGCTGCCGAGGACCGCGTAGCGCAGCGCCTGCCGCACCAGGCCAAGACCCCGGCCGCGGTCGTTCAGGGTGTAGCCGCGGGCGGCGACCGACCAACGGGTGCGTGGCGCATAGTGGTCGCGCAGGTTCTCGCCCACGCCGGGCAGCGCCTGGCGCACCTGCAGGCCCAGCGCCGCCAGCCGTTCCGGCTGGCCGATGCCGGAAAGCTCCAGCAGTTGCGGCGAGTTGATGCTGCCGCCGGAGACCACCACCTCGCGCCCGGCCCGCGCCTCGTGCACCGCATCACCGACCCGGTAGCGCACGCCGGTGCAGCGGGTGCCTTCAAGCAGCAATTGCTCCGCCAGGGCACCGGTTTCGATGTGCAGGTTGGGGCGACGACGGATCGGCGCCAGGTAGCACTGCGCCGTGCTCATGCGCCGCCGGCTGGCGATGGTCGCCTGGCTCATCGCGATGCCGTCCTGGCTGGCGCCGTTGTAGTCCGGGTTGTGCGGAATGCCCGCCTGGCCGGCGGCCTGGATGATCGCGGCCAGCAGCGGGTCGGTCGGCGGCGGGTTGGTCACGCGCAGCGGGCCCTCCCGCCCGCGGTAGTGGTCGTCGCCGGCGCCCGCGTAGCTTTCCATGCGGCGGAAGAAGGGCAGCACCTCGTCATAGCTCCAGCCGCGATTGCCCATCTGCGCCCAGCTGTCGAAGTCCTGGGCCTGGCCGCGGACGAAGGCGAGGCCGTTGATGGCACTGGAGCCGCCGAGGATGCGCCCACGCGGCACCGGGATGCGGCGGCCATTGGTGGCAGGTTCGGGTTCCGCGGCGTACAGCCAGTTCGCGGCCGGGTTGGTCAGCAGCTTGGCGTAGCCGATGGGGATATGCGCCCAAGGGTGGCTCGCCGGCCCGGCTTCCAGCAGCAATACCCGGTTGCGCGCATCGGCCGAGAGGCGGTTGGCCAGCACGGCGCCGGCCGAACCGGCGCCCACGATGATGTAGTCGTAGGTCTGCATCTGGTTTCCCCCGCGCCGATTGACCCATGCCGGCGCGGCCAGCGCAAGCGGCAGACCGGCTGGGCCAACTCCGCCGGGCCATTTCCGCCGGGCCGCTTCCGCCGGGCCGCTTCCGCCGGGGCGCGCAACAGGCGCAGGCGCCCGGGGCCGCCGGGCATGCAACCGGGCCGGCCCGGGGGCGCTTCCGTCCCCGCAACGCGGGAGGCGGCGTGATGGACACGGTTGAAGGCCGGACGATCCGGAAGGTGATGTGGCGGCTGATGCCGTTCCTGGTTGTCTGCTACTTCGTCGCCTACCTCGACCGGGTGAATGTCGGCTTCGCCAGCCTGCAGATGAACCAGGCGCTGGGGCTTTCGGAGGCCGCCTTCGGCTTCGGCGCCGGACTGTTCTTCATCGCCTATTTCCTGCTGGAAGTGCCGTCCAACCTGGCGCTGGACCGCTTCGGCGCCCGGCTGTGGATCGCGCGGATCATGCTGAGCTGGGGCATCGTCTCCGGCATGTTCGCCTTCATCGGGCGGATCGCCGGGTTCACCGGGCTGTCCAACGCCACGGTGTTCTACAGCCTGCGCTTCCTGCTCGGCATCGCCGAGGCCGGCTTCTTTCCCGGCATCATCTTCTACCTCACGCTCTGGTTCCCCTCGGTCTACCGGGCGCGGGTGGTGGCGCTGTTCATGCTGGCCATCCCGTTCTCCTCCATCATCGGGGCGCCGATCTCGGGCGCGCTGCTGAACCTGACCGGCGCCGGCCTGGCCGGCTGGCAATGGCTGTTCATTCTCGAAGCCGTGCCTTCCATGCTGATGGCGGTCCTCGTGGTGTTCTACCTGACCGACCGGCCGGCCCAGGCCCGCTGGCTGGCGGCCGACGAGCGCGGCTGGCTGGAGATGCGGCTGGAAAGCGAGGCGCGGACCAAGGCGCAGGCCGAGCATTTCGGCATCCTCAAGGCGCTCAGCGACCCCCGGGTCTTGGCCTGCGCCTTCGTCTATTTCTGCCTGAACGCCGCCAGCTACGGCGTGGCCTTCTTCCTGCCCACCATCGTCAAGGGCTTCGGATTCTCCAACGTGCAGACCGGGCTGCTGGCGGCGCTGCCCTTCGTGTTCGGCGCGGTCGGCATGGTGCTGCTGGGGCGGAATTCGGACCGCACGCTGATGCGGCGCGAGCACGTGTGCTTTGCCATGGTGCTGGCCGCCGCCGGGGTCGTCGGCGCCGCGCAGGTGTCCTCCCCGGTGATGGTGCTGGGGCTGCTGTGCCTGAGCCAGATCGGCGTTTCCGCCACGCCGCCGCTGCTGTGGCCCATCCCCAGCGCCTTCCTGACCGGCACTTCGGCCGCCGCCGGCATCGCCGCCATCAATGCGCTCGGCAATCTCTCGGGCTTCGCGGGTCCGTTCCTGATGGGCTATCTGCGCGACGCCACCGGCAACTTCACCGCGGGCTTGCTGGTGCTGGGCGGCTGCGCGCTGGTGGGGGGCCTGGTGGCACTGACCCTGAAGGTGAACCGCAACCTGGAACTGGCGGTGGCGGCCAACCCGGCACGGTAGCCCTGCCGGGCGGCGCGTGGCACAAGCGCGCCGCAACTGCCCAAAGCCCCCGTCCCGCCATGATCCGCCTCGACAACATCAGCAAGCAGAACGGCCAGCGCCTTTTGTTCATCGAGGCTTCGGCCGCGCTGCAGAAGGGCGAGAAGATCGGCCTGGTCGGCCCCAACGGCGCGGGCAAGACCACGCTGTTCCGGATGATCACCGGCGAGGAAGCGCCGGACGAGGGCCAGGTCTTCGCCGACCGCGGCATCTCCATCGGGTTCTTCAGTCAGGATGTCGGCGAGATGTTCGGCCGCAGCGCGGTGGCCGAGGTGATGAACGGCGCCGGCGATGTCTCCACCGTGGCGGCCGAACTGGCCGAGCTGGAAGGCGCCCTGGCCGACCCCGACCGCGCCGACGAGATGGAGGCGCTGATCGAGCGCTTCGGCGAGGTGCAGGCGCGCTTCGAGGAGTTGGGCGGCTATGCGCTGGAAGGCAAGGCACGGGAGGTGCTGGACGGGCTCTCCTTCACGCAGGAGATGATGGACGGCGATGTCGGCGCGCTTTCCGGCGGCTGGAAGATGCGCGTGGCCCTCGCCCGCATCCTGCTGATGCGGCCCGACGTGATGC
>CAIMOR010000490.1 GCA_903843125.1 uncultured Rhodospirillales bacterium | reverse complement strand
TTCGAGCCCAGTCTCGGCGAGCCTGGCTACAAGCGGCTGAAGCACCGCAGGCCGGCACAGACCAAGGATGGCTGGCTGACCATGTTGCCCTATTCCACCGCCAACTGGTGTCGCTTCTTCGAGGCCGTGGGCCGGCCCGAGATGATCGAGCAACTGGGCGTCCAGGACCCGGTGAGGCGCAACCAGAACATCGACCTGGTCTATGCGGCGATGCGCGAGATCTCGATGACCCGGACCAACGCTGAATGGGTGGAACTGCTGCTGAGCATCGATGTGCCGCACACCACCTTCACCCGGCAGACCGAGGTGACCGAGCAACCGCACTTGAAGGCGGTGGGGATGTTCCCCGTCTCGGAGCACCCGACCGAGGGCGCCATCCGCGTCGCCAAGCCGCCGACGAAGTTCGCCGCCACGCCAGCCAGCATCCGCCGCCACGTGCCGCGGTTGGGCGAGCATACCGCCGAGGTACTGGGCGAACTCGGCTACACCGAGACACAGATTGAAGCGCTGGTGGCCGCCCGCGCGGCGAAGCGGGCGTGAAACTTTCGTCGCGCCTGCGTTCCACCGCTGAGCCCGCGATACCGGCGGCCCGCACTTGGGCGGCCCGCTACTCCGGGCAGGCCGGGCCGGCGCTCGACCTGACGCAAGCCGTGCCTGGCTATCCGCCCCACCCTGCCCTGCTGGCGAAACTTTCCCGCGCCGCCGGGGATGCCGCCTTCTCAGGCTACGGACCAATCGACGGCGACCCGGCGCTGCGCGCGGCCCTGGCGGCGGAAATGACGCGTTACTATGGCGCGTTCCTTGAAACTGACGATGTGGCGATAACGGCTGGTGGCAACCTCGCCTTCAGCATGGTCATGGCCGTGCTGTGCGACCAGGGCGACAAGGTGGCGCTGCCGGTGCCTTGGTACTTCAACCATCAGATGGCGCTAACCATGCTGGGTGTTGCGGTGCTGCCGCTGCCATGTCGGGCCGAGCAGGGCTTCGTTCCCAGCGCCGCCGCGGCCCGGGCGCTGCTGGCCCAGGGCGCCCGCGTGCTTGTGCTGGTGACGCCGAACAACCCGACCGGCGCCGTCTATCCGCCGTCGCTGATCGAGGAGCTCGCCGCTGCTTGCCGAGAGGCCGGCGCCTGGCTGGTGCTGGACGAGACCTATCGCGACTTCCTGGCCGAAGCGCAGTCGCCGCCGCATGCGCTGTTCAGCAACCCTTCGTGGCGCGACCATGTGGTGCACCTGTACAGTTTCTCGAAGGCGTATTGCGTTCCGGGGCATCGGGTTGGCGCCGTGGTGTGTGGGCCGGCCGTTCGCGCCGAGTTGGTCAAGGCACTGGATACCTGGCAAATCTGCCCGCCCCGTGCCGCGCAGCACGCCCTTGCCTGGGCAGTACCGACGTTGCTCGATTGGCGCCAGGCCAACCGTGACCTGATGGCCGACCGCGCCGAGGCCTTTCGTGCCGCAGTGGCCCCGTTGCAAGGCTGGCAGCTGGACGCATTGGGCGCCTACTTCGCTTACCTTCGACTGCCGGAGGATTCGCCGGACGCGATGACCGTGGCCGAGACGCTTGCCGCCGAGCGTGGCCTGATGTGTCTGCCCGGCCCCTTCTTTGGTCCGGGGCAGCAGCGTCACCTGCGGCTAGCCTTCGCCAATGTCGGTCTGGACGCGATAGCCGCCGTGCCGTGCCGCTTGCGCGTATAGCAGCCATCCGGGTTTCTCATTGGTGCAGCCCGCCTCGCCAAAGCAGGCTGGATCGAAAGGGAGAGCCGCCATGACCAACGCCCGCGCTCGTGCCACTGCTTTCTGCGCCGCCTTCGGCCTCCGTGTGCCGATACTGCAGGCGCCGATGGCCAGTGCCTCCCCGCCGGCGCTTGCCGCCGCAGTGGCCGGCGCCGGCGGCATGGGCGGCCTCGGGGCACTGATGAACGACGGGAAGGGCATCCGCGACTGGGTGCGCACTTTCCGCAGCACCAGCAATGGTGCTTTCCAGATCAACTTGTGGATACCCGAACCCGCCCCACTGCGCGACCCCAGGCATGAAGAACAGGTGCGCCACGTCATCTCGCGCCTAGCCGGAGCCGAGGTGCCGCCGGCTGGCAACGGCCCCTTCCTGCAGGATTTCGAGGCGCAATGCACTGCCATGCTGGAAGCCGCGCCAGCCACGGCGAGTTCCATCATGGGGCTGTTCCCACCAGCGGTCGTGGCGCAGATGAAGGCGCGCGGCATGAAGTGGATCGCCAATGCCACGACGGTGACGGAAGCGCTTGCCGCCGAGGCCGCTGGTGCCGATGCGGTAGTGGCGCAGGGCGCCGAGGCCGGGGGTCACCGTGGCAGCTATGTCAATGCAGCGGCAGAGCAGCAACTGGTCGGCCTGTTTGCGCTGCTGCCGCAGATGGCGGATGCGCTCAGCGTGCCGGTAGTGGCTGCGGGCGGTATCATGGATGGCCGTGCCGTGGCCGCAGCGCTGACACTTGGCGCCAGCGCTGTGCAGTTGGGCACCGCCTTCCTGCGCTGCCCGGAAACCGCCGTGCATCCTGCCTATGCCGAGGCGGTGGGCCGGACCCAACCGGAAGACACCGTGCTGACCCGCGGCTTCAGCGGCCGGCTCGGCCGCAGCGTGCGAAACCAGGTGACGGAGGCCTTCTCCGGGACAGTGGCGCCGGCACCCTACCCGGTACAGCGTGCGCTGATGGCCAAGGTACGGGACGCCGCCGCGGCCGCCAACGACAGCACACGGATGCAGAGTTGGGCTGGCCAGGGCGCCGCCCTCGCCCGCGCCGAGCCTGCCGGCGAAGTGGTGCGGCGCATCTGGTCCGCGGCCGAGGCGCTGCTGCCTTAGGCGTCCGGCACCAGCAGCCGGCCATCCATCAGGCGCCACAGCGTGGTGGCCGCGACCAGGGTGATGAGCCCGCTGACTGCAAGAAGTACCAGCCACAACAGCGGCATCTGCCATGCCGCTGGGTGGGCTCGGGCGGCCAGTTGCAGGGCGCTGGCGAAGGCAGCGCTCGGGAAGGTCCAGCCCCACCAGGACATGGCGAAGGGCGCGCGGGCGAAGTCGCCGGCCAGCGTCAGCATGACCGCCGCCACCAGCAGGGCCAGGCCGAGGCAGGCCAGCGGACCCGGGCCGAAGCCGCCGGTCAGCCCGGCGAGCGAAAGCGCTCCCACCGCTGGCGGCGCCAGGAAGATCACCAGCGCCGGTCGCAGCGCCTCTGGCAGTGGGGGGCCTATAATCAGCCGGTATAGCAGCAGCGGCTGCAGCATGAACCACAACAGGGCGCCAAGGCCAAACAGCATCCAGTTCAATGCCGGGAAGCCCAGCGGCACGCCGAACACTGGCGCCAGGATGTTGCCTACCAGCGGAATCAGCAGCGGCGGCGTCAGCACCGCAGCCTGCTTCGGTGAGCGCAGCAGGCCGCGCACCGTCCAGATGCCGATGCCGACATGCGCGGTGACGCCGAGCAGCCAAAAATCCGCCGCCAGCCCGGGCAGGTAGGGCGTCAACCCGCCTGCGAGGATCATGACGCCGATGCTGATGGTACCAGCGAAGGCCGCGCGCACCGGATGGGCGAGGTCGGCGGTCAGGGCTGCCGGGTGGCGCAGCGCCCGAGCGAGGTGCAGTCCGGCCAGCACCAACCACAGGAACGCCGCGAGCAGCAGCAAGCCTTCCCCGACGAAGGCTGGCGCGCCGAGGCCGCGGGCGGCTTCCCGCCACGTCATGCCAAGGCCGCCGATGCCCATCGGCGCGGCAAACAGCGGCAGCGGCAGGTGCTGCAGGCGGGCTTCGCTCAATAGGTGCTGCGCCCGCCGGTCACATCGAACACCGCGCCGGTGGAGAAGCTGCACTCCTCGGTCAGCAGCCAGCAGACCAGGTTGGCGATCTCCTCCACCTGGACGAATCGGTTCATCGGAATTTTCGAGAGCATGTATGCGATCTGCGCCTCGGTCATCTGCTTGAAGATGTCGGTCTTGGCGGCGGCGGGGGTCACGCAGTTCACGCGGATCCCGGTTTCCGCCAGTTCCTTGCCCAGCGACTTCGTCAGGCCGATGACGCCGGCCTTGGCGGCGGAATAGGCCGCGGCGTTGGGGTTGCCTTCCTTGCCCGCCACGCTGGCGATGTTGACGATGCGGCCGTAATTGCGCGCCCGCATGCCCGGGATGACCGCGCGGTCGCACAGGAAGACACCGTTCAGGTCGATGTCGATGACCTGACGCCAGGCATCGACGGGGTAGTTCTCCACCAGCGCATTGGGGCCGGTGATGCCGGCGTTGGCGACCAGCAGGTCTACCGGGCCAAGGGCGGCTTCGGTCGCGGTCAGGGCGGCGGCGATGTCGGCCTCGCTGGTCACGTCCACCTTGGCCGCGAAGCCGCCCAGCCGCGTGGCCTGGGCCTGGGCTTCCGCCAGGTCCACGTCCCAGATGGCAACGCGGGCGCCGCCGTCGACGCAGCGTTCCGCCACCGCCAGGCCGATGCCGCGGGCGCCGCCGGTGATGACCGCGACGCGGCCCTTCAGGTCGTAGGTGTTCATGGCTCCGTCCTCCCGTTCACGGCATGAAGCTGCCGCCGCCGACATCGATGGTCGCGCCGGTGACATAGCCCGCCGCGTCGCTGGCGAGGAAGGCCACCACCTCCGCCACGTCCAGCGGCGTGCCAACGCGGCCCATCGGCACCTGTGCGATGAAGGCGGCGTTGACCGCGTCCGAAGCGCCCTGGGCCATCGGCGTGTCGATGCGGCCGGGGGCGATGGCGTTGCAGGTGATGCCATCGGGGCCGAGTTCTACCGCGAGCGAGCGGGTGAAGCCCATCAGGCCGGTCTTGCTGGCGGCGTAGTGGGCGCCTGCGATCTGGCTTTTGGCGCGGGCGGCCTGGCTGGTCATGTTGATGATGCGGCCCCATTTCCGCGCTCTCAGCGGCACCATGCAGGCCTGGGAGACCAGGAAGGCGCCGGTCAGGTTGACCTCCAGCACCTTGCGCCACTCGGCAACAGGCATGTCGGCGATCCTGCGCGGGCGGCCGTTCAGCTTGGGCGAGATGCCCGCGTTGTTGACCAGCACGCCGAGCCTGTACCACCAGTCCTTCAGCATCTGTGGCAGGTTGGCTACCTGGGCTTCGTCCGAGACATCCAGCCGTATCGCGCGGGCCTCATGCCCGGCGCGGCGCAGGGCCTCGGCGGTGTCCTCCACGCCCTCGATCATGTCGGCCAGCACCACGGGATGGCCGGCTTCGGCCAGGCGCTTGGCCACGCCGGCGCCGATGCCGCGGGCGGCGCCGGTGATCAGGGCCACGCGGTCACTGTTGCTCATGGCGTCAACATCACCTTGCTGGCGGCGCGTTGCCGCGCGAGTTCGAAACCCTCGATGCCGCGGGACAGCGGCAGGCGGTGAGTGATCATCGGGCGGAAGCTTTCCGGTGCGGCGGCCAGCATGGCCATTACCTTGTCCCAGGTGCCGCGCTCGGCGCCATGGCTGGCGCGGAGTTGCCAGCGCATGCGGACGAACTCGGTCAGCGGCAGGGTCAGCGCGCCGGCGTGGATGCCGACCACGCCGAAGACGCCGCCCTTCTTCAGCACGCCCAGGCCCTCATTGATGCTGGCGGGCACGCCGGTGGCTTCGAGCACCACATCCACGGCGCGGCCGCCGGTCAGCGCCCTCACCTGCTCAGCCAGCGGTGCCTCGGCCACGTCGACCAGGTCGGTGAAGCCGAGCTGGCGCAGGACGTCGAAGCGTGGCGCGTCGGCGCGCCCGCTCACCAGCACGCGCGTGGCGCCGGCGGCACGGGCGGCCAGGGCAATGGCTTGGCCGATGGTGCCAGGGCCGAGCACCAGCAAGGTGTCGCCGACGCCGACCTCCGTGGTCAGGACCGCCTGCAACCCAACGCCGAGCGGCTCCGCCAGCGCCGCCAGCTCCGCATCCACCGCCTCCGGTACCGCGACGCAGCAGCGCGCGGGCACGCGGACGGTGCGGGCGAAGCCACCGTCACGGGTCAGGCCGATGCCCTCGCGGTTCAGGCAGTTGCGGGCGTTGTCGCTCAGGCAGTTGGCGCAGCGGCCACAGGCGACGAAGGGGATGACCGCGACGCGCTGTCCCGGCTGGAACGGGCTGCCGGTGCCGTTCTTTAGGATGCGGCCGGCGAATTCATGACCCATGACCAAGGGCAGGTGCGGCACCATGAACTCGTAGCCGCCGGACCATTCATAGGCGTGGACATCGCTGCCGCAGATGCCCGCGGCCTCCACCTGCACTACCACCTCGCCGGGGCCTGGTGGGAAGGCGTCGGCGACGTCATCCAGCGAAAGGCCGAAGCCGGCAGCGGTCTTGCGGAGCGAGAGCATCAGA
This sequence comes from uncultured Rhodospirillales bacterium, assembly GCA_903843125.1. Lineage (GTDB taxonomy): Bacteria > Pseudomonadota > Alphaproteobacteria > Acetobacterales > Acetobacteraceae > CAIMOR01. Next base: position 8,844 of record CAIMOR010000490.1, on the reverse strand, counting down.
ACGGCTCCGGGTAGTGGCCGGCGAAGACCGAGATGGGCGGGTGCGCGGCGGGATCGGTCAGCACGTCCAGCAGCACCGGGGCGCCGAGGGCGGAGGCCTTTTGCAGCGTGGCGCTGATCTCGTCGCCGCTGCGCAGGCTCCAGCCTTCCAAGCCGCAGCCGCGGGCGATCATGGCGTGGTCGGTCTCGGCGAAGAAGACGGCCTTGGTGTGCTCGCCGAACTTCACCTCCTCGGCGTGCTTCTGGTAGCCGAGGATGCCGTTGTTCAGCACCATGGTCACGATGGGCAGTTGCAGGCGGCGCAGCGTTTCCAGCTCCGCCCATGAGTGGCCGAAGCCGCCATCGCCGCAGAGGCACCAGACCCGGCTTTCGGGCGCCGCGATCTGCGCGCCGATGGCCATAGGCAGGCCCCATCCGAGGCCAGCAATGCCGCGGGGCGTCAGGAAGCGCTGGCCCAGGCGCGCGGTCAGCCCATTGGCGATCCAGATGCTGGAATAGCTGGCATCCGCCACCACGATATCGGTGGGGTGCAGCAGCTTGTTCAGTTCGGCCATTAAGCGCTCAGGCCGCACCGGGCTGCTGTTGCGAGTGGTGATCGCGACGGTGGTCTTCGCGTGCTCGGCGTGGGCCTTCGCAATGGCGGCCTCCACGCCCGGGCGTGCGGCGGCGCGGGCCGTGACGCCCTCGGCCAGCATGGCGTCGCGCAGCGCCGCCAGGGTCAACCTGGCGTCACCAGGCAGGCGCAAAGCTTCGTAGTTGCGGCCAATCTCCATCGGGTCCGCATCCAGGTGGATGAAGGTCGCGTCCCTCGGATAGAGCTTCCAGCTGTCGGTGCCGTTCTGGTTGGTGCGACTGCCGACCAGCAGGATGACGTCGGCCTGCTGCACCATTTCGCGCAGATGCTCGGTGCGGGCGCCGGGGCCCATGACGTAGCCGACCACGCCGAGCGAGAGCGGATGCGTCTCGTCCACGCTGCCCTTGCCCATGACGGTGGTGCCCACCGGCAGATGCGCCGCTTCCTGCAGGGCCGCCAGTTCGGCGCTGGCGTCCGAAAGGTGGATGCCGCCGCCGGCGATGACCAGCGGGCGCTTCGCCGCCGCCAGCAAACGCGCAGCCTCGGCGATGCGGGCCGGGTCCGCCAGCGTGCGGTCCAGCGGCACCTGCCCCAGCTGCGCCACGCGCGGGCCGGTGGGCAGCGCTTGGTCCAGCAGCAGGTCGGCCGGCACCAGCAGCACCGCCGGGCCAGGCCGGCCGGAGCAGGCCGCGGTGAAGGCCATGTCCACGTAGTCCTCCAGCCGGTCGGCGCGGTCCACCCGCTTCACCCATTTCGCGACCGGCGCGAAGAGGCCGAGGTGGTCCAGCTCCTGGAAGGCGTTACGGTCAGTGGCGTCGCGGGTCACCTCCTGCACCAGGGCCAGCACGGGGACGCTTGCCTTCAGCGCTTCTGCCAACGGCGCAACCAGCAGCGTGGCGGCGGGACCGTTCTGGGCGGTGACCACGCCGACCTTGCGGGATATGCGGGCATAGCCATCCGCCATCGCGCCGCCGGCGTTCTCCTGGCGATACACCTTTTGGTCGATGCCGACATGCGGGGCCGCCAGGTGGAAGGCGCTGGGCAGGCTCTGGCCGAAGGTAAGGGTCACCCCGTGTCGGGCGAAGGCCTCGGCCAGGCGCAGCGCCACGGTAGCGTTGCCGCCGATGCGGGTGGCGGTATCGGGCATGGGGTCTCCTCCGGGGCGCCCCGGCCATGGGTTCGGCCTTGCGGGCGCGCTGGCAGGCAAGCCGCCGGCGTCGGCTTCGTCAAGCCGGGCCCTCAGGCGGCATCGTGGAAGATCACCCCCAGCGTGAAACGCTCACCGCCCACCAGTCGGCTCACGCCGTGCCGCAGCGTAACGCCATGGACACCGCGCGCGCCTCGTACCGGCCGTCGGTTCACCGCGAAGATCACTGCTTCGCCTTGGCGCAGGTCCACCACTTCCGGCCGGGACTGCATGCGCGGGCGCTGCTCGGTCAGCACGAAGGCGCCGCCCTGGAACTCCCGCCCCGGCTCGGACAGCAGGATCGCGACCTGCAGCGGGAAGACCTGTTCGCCGTACAGGTCCTGGTGCAGCGCGTTCCAGTCGCCGGGGCCGTAGCGCAGCAGCAGCGGTGTCGGCCTGGACTGGCCAGCAGCGTGGCAGGTGGCGAGGAACGCGGCATGCTCGGCCGGAAAGCGCCTGGCCTCGCCCAGGGCCACCGCCCAGGCATTGGCCACCGCCGCGAGCCGCGGATAGAGCAATCGTCGCAGCGCCCCGACCAGCGGTGGCAGTGGATAGCCGAAATACTGGTACTCGCCGCGGCCAAAGCCATGCCGGGCCATGACCACACGGCTGCGAAAGGCGTTTTCCTCAGGCCACATGGCGCGCACCGCCATGCATTCGGCCTGGGTCAGCAGCGGGCCAGTGGCCGCCGCCCCGTGCGCGTCCAGCGTGGCCGTCAGCGCCGCCCAGTCCTGCGCCGCCACCCGCCCTGCGATCCCGTCCTGCATCCCGCGCCTCCGCCTGCCGGAAGCATCCTGGCACGTGCCGACTGGTTCCGCCTGCCGGCGGTTGCGCTCAGGCCGCCCGCGCCGGCGCCAGCAGCAGCCAGCGACCCAGCACCAGCCCCAGCAGCATCAGCAGCGCCGCGGCCGCTCCGTGCCAAGCCAGGATGGTGGAGGCCGTGCGCGCCGGATGCACCAGGCTGGTGGCCGCGGAACACAGCGCGGCGGAGGCCAGCGCCCCCAGCAACAGCACCGCCACTGGCCGCACCGCGCCGCCATGCCGCAGCGCGTGGTATTGCACCGCGGCCAGTGGCACCCCCACCAGCAGGATCGTTGTCAGACAGGCGCGGTCGATGCCCGGGTGCAGCGCAGCCTCGCCCACCCGGGTGATCTCGGCCGCCCAATTCCAGCCAAGCAGGCCCAGCCAAGCCGCCAGCGGCGCTAGCGGCACAAACAGCCAGCGGCGCGTCCGGTCTGGATGCGCCAGGCACGCCGCCGCGACCACGGCGGCAATACCGGTCAGCAGCGAAAGCCCGGCCTGCCAGTTGTTCATCGGCAAGCCCAGCCGCAGTGTCAAGCGGCCGGCCATGGTCATGGACTGCCCGTAGGCCGCCAGCGCCGCGCACGCCATCGCCAGGGCCAACCAGCGAGCGGCCTGCCGCCCCGGTGAAGGCAATCGGCGCACCGGCTGCAGCCCTTCTGCCAAGCGGGTAATCAAGCTCTCGCTGCTCAATCCGCATCCTCCGCACCGAACCGACGCCGCAACGTCTTCACTGCCCGGTGGGTCGCCACCTTCAGCGCGCCCACAGACATACCCGACCGCCGGCTGGCCTCGGCCAGCGACAGGTCCTCAAGCTTGGCCAGCGCCAAGGCGGTACGCTGCGCCGGTGGCAGCGACGCCACGGCAGAGCGCAACTGCCGCGCCGCAATTCCCTGTTCTCCGGTGTTCGCCTGCGGTGCGGCCAAGGTTTCGCGGTAGTCGTCGAGCGGGTTCTCCCGACCGGCCCGACGGCCGCGCCGGCGAAGTCGGTCCACTGCCCGGCGCTCGGCGATGGCGATGAACCAGGGCCGGATCGGGCGCTCGGGGTCGTAGACATGGCGCAGTTGATGAATGGTGACCAGCGCGTCCTGTACCGCGTCCTCGGCTTCGGCGAAGTCGTTGATCCGGCGCCGGGCAACCGCGCGCAGCAGCGGCAGGGCGGCGCGCAGCAGGCGGTCATAGGCCCGGGCGTCGCCCGCCTGCGCCGCCGCCATCCAGCCTTCCCACTCGCCTGGCTCCTGCCGCGCTGGCGCCAATCGTCTGCCCCGATCCGTTGCCGCCGCGGGATACTACCCGCAGCGGGCCGCCGTTGCGATATACGTGCCAGGAAGACCGGAGGAGACCTGCCTTGCGCGTGCTGGTGATCGAGGATGACCGCTCCACCGCCGACTACATCCAGAAGGGCCTGATCGAGGCCGGCCACGTCGTCGACCTGGCCCGCACCGGCAAGGACGGCCTGTTCCTGGCACTGAACGAGAGCTACGACGTCATCGTGACTGACCGGATGCTGCCCGGGCCGGATGGCCTCGCGATTCTCCGCGCGCTGCGCACCAGCGGCATCCGCACGCCGGTGCTGGTGCTGACCGCTCTCGGCGATGTCGACCATCGGGTGGAAGGCCTGGACGCCGGCGCCGACGACTATCTTGGCAAGCCCTTCGCCTTCAGTGAGTTGCGCGCGCGGTTGGACGCGCTGGCCCGCCGCCCCGCCGCCAGCACGGAAGCCACGCTGCTGCGCGTGGCCGACGTGGAGATGGACCTGCTGAAGCGCACCGTTAAGCGCGCCGGCAAGCCGGTCGAACTGCTGCCCACCGAGTTCCGCCTGCTGGAATACATGATGCGTCACCCGGGCCAGGTGCTGACGCGCACCATGCTGCTGGAGCAGGTCTGGGACTTCAACTTCGACCCCAATACCAACGTGGTGGACGTGCATGTCAGCCGCGTACGCCGCAAGCTGGATCAGGTGCTGGACGGCGTCGCCGACACCCAGCCCCCATTGATCCGGACCATACGCGGTGCTGGCTACGCCCTGGGCTCGGGTGATTAGGCTCCGCCCCTGGCCGCGCAGCTTCGCGCTGCGCTCCGCGCTGGCGGCTTCCGGCGTGGTGCTGCTGGTCTGCGTCATCGGCTTCGGCTGGGGCTACCTGCGCGCGCAGGAGGCGTTGCGAGCGCAGATAGACATCTCCGTCCGCGCCGAGGCTGAGAGCTTCGTTACCGACTTCGAGGCACACGGCCTGAGCGGCCTGGCCGAGGCGGTGGTGATGCACAGCCGGCGCCGCGGTGCCACACGGGTGATGCTGCAGACGCTGGCCGGCCAGCGCATCGCCGGCCAGGTGCCGGCGGCGCCGGCGGCGCTGCGCGGCTACGCCACCCTGCACCCGGAGGAAGGCGGCGCCTGGCGCGCAGTGGGCGCGCTGCTGCCCGGCGGGCTGAACCTGATCGTCGCCGCCGACCTGGAACCCACTGACCGCACCGCCGCCGCCCTGGCCAGCACCCTGCCCGCCGCCGGCGCGCTGGCTGGGCTGGCGGCGCTCGGCCTTGGCTTCATCACCGCCAAGCAGTTGGAACGCCGGCTGCACGGCGTCACCACCGCAGCCCAGGCGGTCATGGCCGGCGACCTGACCCGCCGCCTACCGTTGGACGGCGCGGGCGACGAATTCGACCAGCTGGTCGGTACCATCAACACCATGCTGGGGCGGATCGAGGAACTGGTGCGCGAGATCCGCCAGGTCACCGACGACATCGCCCACGACCTGCGCAGCCCACTTTCCCGCCTGCGGCAGAAGCTGGAAGGTGCCCTGGCAAGTGCCCGCGAGCCGGGCGCCGATGCCGAGGTGCTCGGTGCCGCGATCGAGGAACTGGACGCTGTGCTGGTAACCTTCTCCTCCCTGCTGCGCATCGCCCGCGCCGAGGCCGGGCTGCGCGGCATGCCACCACAGCCGGTGGCGCTCTCGGCGCTGGTGGCGCAGATGGCGGAAACCTATGCCGCGGTGGCTGAGGACCAGGGCGCCACCCTTGTCGCCGATGTCACGCCGGACATTACCGTGCCGGGCGACGCCGCGCTGCTCCGCCAGGCGCTGGCCAACCTGGTGGAGAATGCGTTGCTGCATGGCGGCCAAGGCGTTCAGGTGCGGCTGGCGCTGCGGCGCGAAGCCGGTGCCGCGCTGCTGGAGGTGGCGGACAACGGCGCCGGCATTCCATCCGAGGAGCATGACAAGGTCACCCGCAGATTCTACCGACTGGACCGCAGCCGCAATACGCCGGGCACCGGCCTTGGCTTGGCGCTGGTCGCTGCCATGGCGCAGTTGCATGGCGCGACGCTGCGGCTGAGCGATGCAGCGCCGGGGCTGCGTGTAACCATTGCGTTTCCAACGGGCTGAACAGCCTGTCGAACGCTTCATCATCGCGACCGGCCGCTTCCAGCGCCGCAGCAGCAGGGTGGGTGCATCGGAATTCCCCGAACCTTCGGAGTGAAGCCCATGCGCTTTCGTCAAACCGCCCTCGCCACGCTGCTGCTGGCCGGCACCGCCCTCGGCGGCTTTGCCGCCCGCGACGCGCTGCCCGCCGCCCAGGCCCAACCAGCCCCCGCCACCGGCCAGGGCCAGAACGCCGCGCCCATTGCTGTTCCGTCCTCGGCAATGCCGAGCTTCGCCGACATGGTGGCGCGCGTACGTCCGGCCGTGGTCACCATCACCACCACAGAAACCCGCCAGGCCGCGGCCGGGCCGGAACAACAGTTCCAGCGCTACTTCGGTGGCCCCCGCGAGGAACGCCCGCAGACCGTGCAGGCGCTTGGCAGCGGCTTCATCGTCGATGCCGAGGGGCATATCGTCACGAACAACCATGTCGTCGAGGGCGCGACGCGCGTGACGGTGAAGCTGGACGACGGCCGCGAGCTCGTCGCCCGTATCGTCGGGCGTGACCCGCGCACCGACCTGGCCGTGCTGAAGGTGGACGGCACCAACCTGCCACACCTTTCGCTCGGCGACAGCGACAAGGTCCGCGTCGGCGACTGGGTGGTCGCGGTCGGCAACCCGTTCGGCCTCGGCGGCACCGTGACCGCCGGTATCCTCTCGGCGCGCGGGCGGGATATCCAGTCCGGCCCCTATGATGACTACCTGCAGGTTGACGCGCCCATCAACCGCGGCAACTCCGGCGGTCCGCTGTTCGGCCAGGATGGCAGCGTGATCGGCGTGAATACCGCGATCTTCTCGCCCAGCGGCGGGTCCATCGGCATTGGATTCGCCATTCCGTCCAACCTGGTGCAGCACGTGGTGGCGCAGTTGCAGGCCAACGGCCACATCGACCGCGGCTGGCTGGGCGTGGCGACGCAGGGGATCGACGCCGGCATGGCCGCCGCGCTGCACCTGCCCAACACGGATGGTGCATTGGTGGCGGATGCTGAGCCCGACGGGCCGGCAGCGAAAGCGGGCCTGCAGGCTGGTGACGTGGTGACGGCAGTGGATGGCCACGCAGTGAAGTCGCCGCGCGAATTGGCCCGCCTGATCGGTGACCTGCACCCGAACCGCCCGGCAACGCTGACGCTGCGCCGCGATGGCGCCGAGCGCCAGGTCCAAGTAACGCTGGGCGAGCTGCGTGACACCCGGCAGGCAGCGACCGAGCAGCAGGACCAGCGCCAGGGTATCGGCGTGGCGCTGCAGGGGCTGACGCCGGAACTGCGGCAGCAGTTGGGTGTGGCAGCCAAGGTGAACGGAGCGGTGGTGACCGCAGTGCGCCCTGGCAGCGCTGCCGAGGATGCCGGGCTGCGGCCTGGCGACGTGATCCTGGGCGTGGGCGGCCATGATGTGGCCGATGCACAGGCCGCCGGCCGCGCGCTGAGCGAGGCGGTGCGCCAGGGCGGCGCGGTGGCGCTGCGGGTAATGCGCGATGGGCACAACGCCTTTGTCGCGGTGCAGCCGGCGCGGCCGAACGGCCAGGGCTGAGGTGAGGACTGGCTGACGGCACTACTTGGCCGTCAGCCTGTTCCGGCGGAATTTCTATTCGGCCGTCAGCCCGCGCGCCGCGATCAGCGCTTTCCACTTTTCAATCTCGGCCACCAGTACGCCGCGGGTTTCGGCCCGCGGCGTCGGCGCTACTTCGCCATCCACCAGTTCCTCCAGCCGCTGCTTCAGCGCCGGCTGGGCAAGTACCGCCACCATGGCCCCGTGCAGTCTTTCCTGCACCGGCAGTGGCGCACCGTGCGGCGTGACCAGGCCGGCCCATGTGGTGCTCTCATAACCAGGCAGTGTTTCGGCCACCGTGGGCACCTGCGGTAGTTGGCGAGACCGCTTGCGTGAGGTGACCGCCAGCGGCCGCAACTTGCCGTCCTGCAGCATGCTCATGGCGCCAACGGTCGTGGAGATCATCACTGGCAACTCGCCGCCCAGCACGCCGGTCAGTCCGGCGACGTCGCTGCGGTAGGGCACCGGCGTCATCTGGATGCTGGCCGCCGCGCTCAACAACTCGCCAGTGAGGTGGTGGGAGGATCCCGGGCCGAGCGTGCCGTACTGCACCGTGCCGGCGCCACGCTTGGCGGCCGTGATAAGCGCCGGCAGGTCCTGGTACGGGCTGTCTGCGCGCACCACCAGCACGAAGGCGTAGCGCAGTGCTATGGTGATCCAGTCGAAGCCATCGACGGGGTCGAAGCCATTGGCCTTGCCGAAGGCAGCCGCTACGCCGTGGCTGCCGGTGAGCAGGCCGAGTGTTTGGCCATCGGCGGGGGATCGGGATAGCGCCAGGCTGGCGATGTTGCCACCGGCGCCGGGCCGGGCTTCCACCACCACCGGCTTGCCCAGGTTCTCCCCCAGCGGCGGCGCCAGCAGGCGGCAGATGGTATCCGCCGCGCCGCCGGCGCCGAAGCCATGCATCAGGCTGAGGCTGCGGTCCGGCCAGGCGCGGGCTGTGGCCGGCACCAGCAGCAGCGCCGGGGCCGCCAGCAGGGCACGGCGTGGGGTCACGCCGCCTTTTCCTGCTGGTGGACGTAGTTCCGCCGGGCGAACCAGACGATGTAGTCGTCGAACAGGATGGGCTCGTGCTTCGCCGGGCGGTCGGGGCCGACACAGCTCGGCAGCGCCTCGATCATCGTGTCCGGGTTGGGGTCGAAGAAGAACGGCACGGCGTAGCGCGCCGCCGGGTTCAGGTTGCGCACGCGGTGCGGGGTGGAGAGGAACACTTCGTTGGTCCAGCGCCGCAGCATGTCGCCGCTGTTCACCGTATAGGCGCCGGGGACGACGGGAATGTCGAACCAGGCGCCGTCCGGCAGCAGGATAGAGAGGCCGTCATTCGGG
>CAIMOR010000489.1 GCA_903843125.1 uncultured Rhodospirillales bacterium | reverse complement strand
CGCCGGCACGGGCCATGTGGCGCGCCAGCGGCGCGGCCAGCTCGGTGCGGTCCAGGTGCTTGAACGGCAGCACCAGGCGCTTGGCGCCCTCGTCGTAGCGCAGCGCCGCCCGCGCCTGGCCGAAGGCCGGCAGCCGCAGCGCGCAGGCCGGGCAGAGCTCGCCGCCCTGCCCCAGCGTGCCGGCGCCGGCATGGGGCAGGGGCACGCCGCAACGGTGGCACAGCGGCGCCGAGACGAAGCTGAGCGTGCCGAAGCACCCGGCGCAGAGGCTGCCCTGCGCCTCCACCTCGGCGTCGCAGGTCAGGCAGGCCGGCGGCAGCAGCGCGTCCAGCGCCGCGATGCCGCCGCGGGTGAGAAGCGCCCTAACCCTCGCCGAAGCGGGCATCGCCATCGCGCGCCACCTCATGCACCAGGTCGATCTCCCAGCTGAGGTATTCGCGCATGGCTTCCTCGATGCCGTCGTTGCGGTCGTAGGGGCGCAGGTAGAAGTCGATGCAGTCGGCGTCGGCGGGGTTGCGGCGGTCGGCTTCCAGCGGCAGGCCATCGGCCTTCCAGGTGGCCATGCCGCCGGCCAGCGGACGGACCTGCGCCTTGGGCAGCAACGCCTGCAGTTCGGGCACCGCCAGCTTGGCCAGCGTCAGGTCCGGCGCGGCCACCACCACCAGCGCCTTGCCCTGCAACTGCGGCAGCAACTTCGCCAGCCGCGTCCGCACGCCCCACAGGGCGCCGGGGATGTGCCCGGCGCGGAAGTCCACGCTGCGGGCCAGGTCCACCACCGCCACGTCGGTGTGGGATTCGAGCGCGGCGGCGACGGCGGCGGGCGGAATCGGGTCGGCCTCGACCAGCCGGGCCTCCGGGCATTCCACCGGCGGCATGCCATGCGCCAGGCTGGCGCCCTGCAGCCCGCCCTCCAGCACGAAGACCTCCCAGCCGCCCAGCTGCCGCAGCCAGCCGCCGGTCATGCGCGACCGCACGCCGGTATCGCAGACCAGCACCAGGCGGGCATGGCGCACGGCCACCCAGCCATCGCTGCCCTGCACCAGCTGCCCGCCGGGGGCGCTGCGGCTGCCGGGGATATGGCCGGCGCGGAATTCCTCGGGGTCGCGCACGTCCAGCAGGTGGGTGGTACGGCCCTTCTCCGCCATCAGTTCCGGCAAGGCGGCGGCCGGCAGGGTCTTGACCCCATGCTTGTCGGCGAAGGCCGTGGCGCGCTGCAGCGCGGTCTCCAGGCTGGCCGGCACGCCGCGGGGGTAGCTGGCATTGCTGCCGCGGTCGCAGCTGAACCCCGCGAGTTCCCAGCCCATGGTGCCGTTGCGCAGCGCCACCACCTTGTTCGGCACGCCGGCGCTGCGCAGCGATTCCGCGCCCATGATGCTCCGGGTCCGCCCGGCGCAGTTCACCACGATGGTGGTGGCCGGGTTCGGCACCAGGTCGCCGATGCGATAGACCAGCTCACCCCCCGGCACATCGACGCCGGTTGGGATGGACATGCGGTGGAACTCGTCCATCGGCCGGCTGTCCAGCACCACCATGTCGGTGCCGGCGTCCATCATCGCCTTCAGCTCCTCGGGGTCCACCGAGGGGGTGTGGTAGTGGTGCTCCACCCATTCGCCGAACGCCTTGGACGGCACGTTGACGCCCGAGAACAGCACGTAGCCCGCCGCCGCCCAGGCCTGGTTGCCGCCTTCCAGCACATGCACATCGGTGCAGCCGAGCGTCCGCAGCACCGCGGCCAGCCTGCCGGCCAGGCCATCCTCGCCGGCGTCGACGCAGCAGATGCGCACCGAAAGCCGCGGCAGGATCTGGCGGGCGCGGATCTCCGCCTTGGAAAGCCCGCACGGATTGGCCCAGAACAGATGGGAGCGGCCGAACTCGCCGTCCTCCCGCGCGTCCAGAATCGCCAGCTCCTGGCCGTCGTTGATCCAGGCCTTCAGGGTGGCGGCGGTGATGGTCTGCATGGCGCTGGGTTCCCCGTGTTCCCGCCACGCTAGCCTGCCTTGCAGCGGCACGGAACCGGGCGCATGTCACGGCCATGAGCGCGACCACCCCGCTGATCTTCGACCGCCGCCTGCTGCGCCTGCGCCGCGACCGCGCCGCCACCCGGGTGGCCCAGGTGGCGCCGGTGCTGGAAGCCGCGGCGGAGCGCCTGCTGGACCGGCTGGACGACATCACCCACCGCTTCCACCGCGCGCTGGACATCGGCGGCCGCGGCGTGGTGGCGCCGATGCTGCGGGCGCGCGGCATCGGCTTCGTCGCCAGCATGGACCTCTCGCCCCGGATGGCCGCGCTTGCCGGCGGCCGGGCGGTGTGCGGCGACGAGGAATGGTTGCCCTTCGCGGCCGGGAGCTTCGACCTGGTGGTGGCCAACCTGTCGCTGCACTGGGTCAACGACCTGCCGGGCGCGCTGATCCAGCTCAGGCGAGCGCTGCGGCCGGACGGGTTGTTCCTGGCCTCGCTGCCCGGGCTCGGCACGCTGCAACCGTTGCGGGAGGCCCTGGCGGCGGCGGAAGCCGAGGCGCGCGGCGGCATCTCGCCCCGCGTTTCGCCGTTTCCGGAGCTGCGTGACCTGGCCGGGCTGCTGCAGCGCGCCGGCTTCGCCCTGCCGGTGGCGGATGCCGAGGACCTGCCGCTGGCCTATGCCACGCCGCTGGGCCTGGTGCGGGACCTGCGCGCCGCCGGCGAGACCAACGCCGTGCTGGCGCGCGACCCCCGCACCCCGCCGCGCGCCATGCTGCCCCAGGCGCTGGCCGCGCTTTCCCCCGCCGGCGCACCGATCCCGATGCCGCTGCGGCTGCTGGTGATGACCGGCTGGGCGCCGCACGAAAGCCAGAGCAAGCCGGCCCGCCCCGGCAGCGCCAATGCCCGCCTGGCCGACGCGCTGGGCGCCGAGGAACGCAGCGCCGGCGAGGCCGCCGGCCCGCCCCGGCAGCACTGAGAGCGGGCATGCCAGGGATTTGGCCTGGCGCTACCTTGCACCGGGGCGCCCTGGCGCGCATCTTAAGCCCTTGACCTGAAACCCCGCGACCAAACCCCGCGCCCGGCCGAGACAAGCACCAATGGAGCAGCAGGGCGGCGACTCTCGCCGCATCACCATCCACAGCCCCGCCGACTTCGAGGGCATGCGCCGCGCCGGCCATCTGGCCGCGGCAACGCTGGACATGATCGTCCCGCATGTCCGCCCGGGTGTCACCACCGCGGAACTGGACCAAATCTGCCACGACTACATCCTGGCCCACGGCGCCACGCCGGCGCCGCTGGGCTATCGTGGCTATCCGAAGAGCATCTGCACCAGCATCAACCACGTGGTCTGCCACGGCATCCCCGGCGAGCGGGTGCTGGCCGATGGCGATGTCATCAACATCGACGTCACCGTGATCCTGGATGGCTGGCATGGCGATACCAGCCGCATGTACGTGGCCGGCACCGCGTCCACCAAGGCGCGGCTGCTGCTGGACGTAACCTATGAGAGCCTGATGCTGGGCGTGGCGGCGGTGAAGCCGGGCGCGACGCTGGGCGATATCGGCCACGCGATCCAGGTCTTCGTCGAGAAGCACCGCTTCAGCGTGGTGCGGGACTTCTGCGGCCACGGCATCGGCAAGCGCTTCCACGAGCCACCGAACGTGCTGCATTTCGGCCGCCCCGGCGAAGGCCCGGTGCTGAAGCCCGGCATGTTCTTCACCATCGAACCCATGGTGAATGTCGGCCGCCCCGACGTGAAGATACTGGACGACGGCTGGACCGCGGTGACCAAGGACCGCACGCTGTCGGCGCAGTTCGAGCACATGGTTGGCGTGACCGAGGACGGCTGCGAGATCTTCACCCTCTCCCCCGCCGGGCTGCACCGCCCGCCCTACGGCGCCTGACCGGCATTCGGCCGGGGCCGCCGGCTTGTCAGCCCGCCGCGCGGGGCCTAATCCCGCCGACGAGGAGCACGAGCCAATGGACCACACCGCCACCGACCCGCACGCCGAGATCCGTGAGGAGGTGCGCAAGCTGTGCAGCCGCTTCCCCGGCGAGTACTGGCGCGAACTGGACCGCGAGCGCGGCTACCCCACCGCCTTCGTCAATGCCCTGACCGAAGCCGGCTACCTCGGCGCGCTGATCCCCGAGGAATTCGGCGGCGCCGGGCTGCCGCTGAGCGCGGCCGCCGCGATCCTGGAGGAAATCCACGCCGCCGGCAGCAATGCCGCCGCCTGCCACGCCCAGATGTACATCATGGGCACCATCCTCAAGCACGGCAGCCCCGAGCAGAAGAAGCAGTACCTGCCGAAGATCGCGACGGGCGAGCTGCGGCTGCAGGCCTTCGGCGTGACCGAGCCGACCAGCGGCACCGACACCACCGCGCTGCGCACCGTGGCCCGGCGCGAGGGCGACACCTACATCATCAATGGCCAGAAGATCTGGACGTCGCGCGCCGAGCATTCCGACCTGATGCTGCTGCTGGCCCGCACCACGCCGCGCGACCAGGTGGCCAAGCGCACCGATGGCCTCTCCACCTTCATCGTCGACATGAAGGCGGCGCTGGGCAACGGCCTGACCATCCGGCCGATCCGAACCATGATGAACCACAACACCACCGAGGTGTTCTTCGACAACATGGTGGTGCCGGCCGCCAACCTGGTGGGCGTGGAGGGCAAGGGCTTCCGCTACATCCTGGACGGCATGAACGCCGAGCGCATGCTGATCTCGGCCGAATGCGTCGGCGACGCCCGTTGGTTCATCGAGAAGGCCGTGGCCTACAGCAAGGAGCGCGTGCTGTTCGGCCGCCCGATCGGGCAGAACCAGGGCGTGCAGTTCCCCATCGCCAAGGCCTACGCCCAGATGCGCGCGGCCGAAGCCCTGCTGCACAAGGGCCTGGCCAAGTTCGAGCGCGGCGAGAACTGCGGCGAGGAGGCCAACATGGGCAAGATGATGTGCGCCGAGGCCAGCTGGTCCGCCGCCGAGGCCTGCATCCAGACGCATGGCGGCTTCGGCTTCGCCGAGGAATACGACATCGAGCGCAAGTACCGCGAGGCGCGGCTGTACCAGGTGGCGCCGATCAGCACCAACCTGGTGCTTAGCTACGTCGGCGAGCACGTGCTGGGCATGCCGCGGAGCTATTGAGCATGGCCGGATTGAAGCCGCTCGCGGGCCTGCTCGTCGTCTCCATGGAGCAGGCCGTCGCCGCGCCCTATTGCGCCTGCCGGCTGGCCGATGCCGGCGCCCGCGTCATCAAGATCGAGCGCGCCGAGGGTGACTTCGCCCGCGGCTACGACACCTCGGCCAAGGGGCAGTCCAGCTACTTCGTCTGGCTGAACCGCGGCAAGGAGAGCCTCTGCCTGGACATCAAGCAGCCCGCCGACAAGGCGCTGCTGGAGGCGATGCTGGCCAAGGCCGATGTGTTCATCCAGAACCTCGCGCCCGGCGCCATGGCCCGCGCCGGCTTCGGCAGCGCCGCGCTGCGCGAAAAGCACCCGCGCCTGATCACCGTGGACATCTCCGGCTACGGCGAGGACGGCGAATACGCCAGCATGAAGGCCTACGACCTGCTGGTGCAGGCCGAGTCAGGCTTGGCGGCGGTGACCGGCCGGCCGGAAGGCCCGGGGCGCGTCGGCGTCTCGGCCTGCGACATCTCCTGCGGCATCAACGCCTACTCGGCGGTGCTGGAGGCGCTGATCCAGCGCGGCATCACCGGCCGCGGCACCGGCATCGCGGTCAGCCTGTTCGACGGCATGGCCGATTGGATGAACGTGCCGCTGATCTACTTCGAGGGCACCGGGAAAGCCCCCGCCCGCATGGGCCTGGCGCACCCGAGTATCTGCCCCTACGGCGCCTTTCCCTGCAAGGATGGCGATCTGGTGCTGATCAGCATCCAGAACGAGCGGGAATGGGCCAACCTGTGCACCCATTTCATGGGGGAGCCTGACCTGCCCCAGCGCCCGGGCTTCACCGTCAACAACGACCGCGTGGCCAACCGGGCGGAGGTGGATGCCCATGTCGGCCATCGCTTCGCCCAGCTCTCGCGCGCGGAATGCGCCGAGCTGCTGACCAAGGCCGGCACGGCGTTCGGCTTCGTCAACGACGTCGCTGCCTTCAGCAAGCATCCGGCGCTGCGCCGCGTGGTGCTGCAGACGCCTGGTGGCCCGGTGCCGGTCGCCGCCCCCCCTGCCCTGTTCAGCGACGGCCTGCGCGAGTTGGGTCCGGTGCCGGCGCTGGGGCAGCACAGCGCGGCCATCCGCGCGGAATTCCTCGCCGGCTGAGGCTCGGTTGCGTGGCCGCTGTGCGCCTCAGCCGGAACCGAGGGCGACCGGCTCGGGCACCCGCCGGGGCTCGCGCCACAGCGCCCGCAGCAGCAGCGCCACCGCCAGCGTCATCGGCAGCACGCTGGCCCAGTTGGCCTCGTAGCGGCCCAGCAGGAAGGCGCGGTAGGTGATGACATTGGCCAGTTGCAGCAGCACCGCCACCGGCCACAGCGCCGGCCGCGCCACCGCCAGCAGGTAGCCGAAGCACGCCGCGGGAAAGAAATAGCGCTCGTGCATCTTCGGCAGCAGGAAGGGCAGCAGCGCCAGGCTGGCCGTCAGCATCAGCAGCAGCGTCGCCGGCGCCGGGTGGCGGCCACAGCGCAGGCAGGCCCAGACCAGCCCCAGCCCACCCACCGCCGCCAGCCCCAGGCCCAGCCGGGTGCCCAGCGCGTAATGGCCGGGCAGCAGCAGGTCCACCAGCATCCAGGGGTTCGGCGCGTTCATCGACAGGAACTGGTAGTAGTCGAATTGCTGCAGGTAGATCGTCAGCAGCGCCGGCAGCGGCCGGCCCGCCAGCGCGGCCGGCAGCATCATCACCAGGTAGGTCGCCGGCACCACCAGCACCTGCCACCAGCGCAGCACGCCCACCAGCAGCAGGTAGAGCACCACCGGACCGGCCAGCACGGTCTGCAGCTTGAAGGCGAAGGCCAGGCCCAGCATCAGCATGGCCAGCGCGCCGCGGCGCTGCATCACCGCCAGCGCGAAGCCCAGCAGGAAGCCGGTGTAGATGATGTCGCACTGCGCCCAGGCCACGGCGTTCAGCACCACCTCCGGCAGGCCGCAGAACACCAGCGCGGCCAGCAGCGCGGCCGGTGACGAAAGGCCGCAACGCCGGGCGATGCGGGCGGCGGGCCAGGCCGCCAGCAGCGTCGCCAGCACCGAGATGGCCTTGATGATGGCAAGCGGGCTGGCCAGGCCGTCGAACAGCGTGCCCAGGCTGATCAGGTACAGGTAGGGCGGCGTGTAGTTCGAGAAATCCAGCGCAAAGGCGCCGAAGCGGCCGTGTTCCAGGATGAAGTCGTACCAGGGCAGCAGGAACTCGCGGTAGTCGCTGGTCACCCAGCCGCTGGTCTTCCAGCCGACGAAGCCAACGCCGAGCCAGAACAGCCCGGCCGCCAACCAGGCGAGGCTGGGGGTGGGCTGGGGCAACGGCCACGCCGAGGCGCGCGATGGGTTCGGCACGGGCGGCTCCGTCCTGGCTATGCCAGGGCCAACGCAGCAAGCGGGACCGGGTGCCACCATTGTCGGCGGTATCTGCGCGCGCGGCGCAACCACGGCACGGTGGAGACCAGGGGGGGGCCTTGGCTGGCGGCGACGGAACCTGTGGGCGCCATGCCTAGGATGCGGAGCACCAAGTCATACCCGCGTTCTGCGCATGGCAGGTTTGTGCTGCACTGCAAAATTTGGCTTGCGGGCTGCCGGCGCCCTGCCTAGATTGTGCGTCGCAGCAACACGGTACGCCGCGTTGTCTGCCTTTCTTGGACGTTTCCTCCCTAAACTCGGCGGTGCCGCAAGGCACCGCCCTTTTTTTGTCCAGCGGCCAGCAGGGCCACGCGGCGGCGGCAACCAGCGTTCAACGCGGCAAGGCGCCCGCGCTCAGCGCAGGAACGACCAATCCATCGCAGCCAGGTTGGCCATCAGGCGCCCAAGATCCCGCCGCAGGGGATCCATGCCCGGCAGCCGCTCCAGCCGCTGCTCGTCCATGTAGAGCGGCCGTGCCACCTCGATCTGCAGCGCGTGCACCGCATCCCGCGGCCGGCCGTAATGGCGGGTGACGTAGCCGCCGGCATAGGGGTCGTTGCGGCGCACCCGATAGCCCATGGCGCCCAGGCTTTCCTCCACCGCCCGGGTCACGCGGGGCGCGCAGGCGGTGCCGTGCGCATCGCCCAGCACGAAGTCCGGCGGGTTGCCGGCCTGGGCCGGGTGGGCCGGCATGGAATGGCAATCCACCAGCAGGCAATAGCCGAACTCGGCCCTGGTCTCGGCGATCAGCGCCGCCAGCGCGGCATGGTAGGGCTGCCAGAACCGGCGGATGCGGTCCTCGGCCTCGGCGAAGCTCAGCTTGCGGCGATAGACCGGCTCGCCGCTGGCGACCACGCGGGCGATGGTGCCGAGCCCGGCGCCGACCCGCGGGCTTGAGCTGTTGACCCAGTGCGGCAGCGGGCCGTCGAACATGCCGGGGTCCAGCTCCCACGGTTCGCGGTTCACGTCGCAGAACACCCGGGGGAAGGTGGCGGCCAGCAGCGGCGCGCCGAAGTCGGGCGCGGCGGCGAACAGCTCCTCGACGAAGGCGTCCTCGCTGCGGCGCAGCGCCATCGGGTCCAGCCGGGCGGCGGCGATGAAGCTTTCCGCGTAGCTGCGGCCGCTGTGCGGCGAGGCGAACACCAGCGGCAGGGTCCGGCGCTGCGGCCGGGCAAGCAGGTACGGTGCCGCCGTGTCCGGGGCGGAAAGGCCTGCGGCGGCCGAGTCGAGGCTGAGCGGAAGATCCATCTGTGGGCCGATTTGGCCACAGCCGGGGCGCCGTGTCATCAACCACGACGCAGTCGCAGCACCGGGCGCTTGCCCGCTTGCGAAGCCGGCGCCGACCCGCTAGAAGCGGCGCCTCGCTGGAGCGGGCGCGTAGCTCAGCGGGAGAGCACCTCCCTGACACGGAGGGGGTCACAGGTTCAATCCCTGTCGCGCCCACCATTTTCGCCCAGCCGGCTCTCCGTTGCGTAATCTTCACCTGTACGTTGAGACAGGGCACGGTAACATTGCCCGCGGAGCCAGATCGGCCCCTAGGGAGAGATATCATGCGCAGG
>CAIMOR010000488.1 GCA_903843125.1 uncultured Rhodospirillales bacterium | reverse complement strand
GTATCCGTCCACGCCAACCTGCCGCACTGTCCGCCATTGCGACAGGCGGCCGGGGCGCCGATCAAGCTGGTGAGTTCGGCCTCGCGGGCCCGCTCAGGAACCAGTGCCGCCAAGCGCACAGGCTGAAGTCAGGCCCCCCTCACCACTTGGACCTCAGCGCGCGAAAAGGTAGTCACCGTGGCATCGAATACCGCCGGCTCCGCGGGGTGCTGGCCGCGGCAAGTCCAGGCGTCCGCCGGCGAACAGCGTCCGGCATTTGCCACCGCTGCGATGATACGCCAAAAAGATGACTGTCGAAGGCTGCCGATGTTCCCGGCTTCTCCAACAAGCGGCGTCCCGAGCGATGAACGAAAATCCTCTCGCGCTGGCAATTGACGCCGCCCTGCGGCAATCGATCGCCCTGGACGCACCGCTCGACCAACGGCTCGGCATGATCCGTGACGCGGTGGCCGCCCTGAGCGCCGAGTTCGCCGCGGCGGTGGACCGTCTCGTGGCGCGGCTTGAGGCCGGTGGCGTCGGCGCCTCGGCCCCCGCACCGGGCCAACCGATGCCGCCCTTCGTGTTGCCGGATGAGGCCGGGCGGCTGGTGGCGATGCCACAACTGCTGGCTGCCGGGCCGCTGGTGGTCAACTTTCATCGCGGCCACTGGTGCCCCTATTGCCGGCTGCACCGGGCGGCTCTGGCGCAGGCTGAACCGGCGATTGCCGCGGCCGGTGCCCGGCTGGTCATCATCAGCCCCGAGCGCAGCCGCTACGCCGCGCAGATGCGGGCGGAGGCCGCTGACCGCTTTCCCGTGCTGACCGACATCGACAATGGCTACGCGATGTCGCTGAATCTGGTCATCTGGATCGGTGCCGAGTTGCAGACGATGCTCGGTACCGCTGGCTGGAACCTGGCCGCCTATCAGGGCAACCCGTCCTGGATGCTGCCGGTGCCCGCAACCTTCGTGATCGGCACCGACGGTCTCGTCGTGGCACGTCATGTCGACCCCGACTACCGACGGCGCATGGCGATCGAGGAAATGCTCGCCGCGGTTCGCAGCGCATCTTAGGCGGCGATGGAAGCCCATTCGGCCGAACGCACCAGGTTGAGGAAGGTGGTGCACGGCGCGCTGCGCTGCCGCCCGGCGACGCCGTAGATCGAGACCATGCGCTGCAGCCCGGCATCCTCCAGCCTCACCCGGCGCAGGCTGGCGCTATGTGCGGCGCTGGCCGGCACCAGCGCAACGCCCAGATTGGCCTCCAGCAACGCCACGAGGTCATGCTGGGTCACCACCTGGTGCCCCGTTGGCTCGGCGAAGGCGTGCACGCCGAGGCGGCGAATCACCTCGGTCCGGGATTCGCAGCCGGCCTGGAAGAAGATTTTCTCCTCGGCAAGCCGCTCGGCGCCGATGTTGTTGGTGTTGGCCAGCGGATGGTCGGCATGCACGGCCAGCTCGAACCGCTCGGAAAACAGGGGCCAGCTGTCCAGCCGCTCCCAGGGTTCGTCCAGCGGGCCGGCGATCGCCAGGTCGATGTCGCCCTCCTTCAGCAGCTTCAGCACCTCGGCGCCGCCGCCGCGCATCAGCTTCAGCTGCACCCCGGGGTGGGCACGGAACACCTCCGCCACCGGCGGCATGAACAGCGCCAGGTTCACGCTGTGCGATACCGCGACCGAAAGCGGCGCGGCCTCGCGCGTGGTCATGGAACGCGCCAGGTCGCGCGCGGCCGAGGCACTGTCGTAACAGCGTTGGATCAGCGGCAGCATCTGCCTGCCCAACTCGGTCAGGTGGGTCAGTTGCCGTTCGCGGCGGACGAGTTCGCCGCCCAGTTCCACCTCCAGCGACTGGACCGCGCGGGTCAGCGCCGGTTGGGTCACGTTGCACTCGGCCGCGGCGCGGGTGAAGTTGAGGGTGCGGGCGAGTGCCAGGAAATAGCGGATCTGGTGCATTTCCATGGTCATGTCCTCTGGCGGCGGAGCCGCCGGCCAGGATTAGCCCTGGCCGATCATCGGCGCCAGCGGGCCCTTCGCCCGGCTTCCGCTCATTGGGGGTCATCCGGCGGGCCAAAGCGTTTCAGCCCGGCCTCGGCCGCGGTCAGTGCCAAAGCCAGGGCGACGACGCTCAGCGGAAGCGCAAACACTGTCAGCCCGATCTTGTCCAACAGCCACCCTGCCAGCCACCAGACGCCCCCGGCCAGGCCCAACAGGGCGAGCGTCAGCGCCTGGCGGCTCATGGTGCCGGCACGGCGTTGAACAGCAGGATGGTGCCAAGGCGCCGCACCTCGCCCTCCAGCGCTACCCGCAGCCCGATATGGCGGAACCAGTCGGTGGCATCGCCATCAGGCCCGGCCAGCAGCAGGAACTCGCTGCCGGCAACCGCTCGCGTCGCTACCATTATCGCCGGCAATCCACCTTCCACGCAGAGGCTGGCGCAG
Source organism: uncultured Rhodospirillales bacterium (assembly GCA_903843125.1). Taxonomy (GTDB): domain Bacteria; phylum Pseudomonadota; class Alphaproteobacteria; order Acetobacterales; family Acetobacteraceae; genus CAIMOR01. Next base: position 8,971 of record CAIMOR010000488.1, on the reverse strand, counting down.
GCCCGATGCGCCAGGCCGGTGCCGGGCAGCATGGCGCCGGCGGCGCATTTGCCGTCGCAGATCTCGCCGGTGACGCGCCAGCGACCCAGCGCTTCCGGCAGCGGCGGGGTGCCGGGCCCCAGCGGCACCGGCGACCGGTCCAGCACCAGCATGGCGATGCCACCGCGACGCAGCAGCAGCCCTTCGGCCACCACGCGCTGGCCTGCCAGGGCGGATACCTCAGCCGGGGCGCCGCGCTTGCCGTCGCCGGCCAGCAGCACGCTGGGGCCGCCGGGCAGGTGCAGCACCGGATAGGGCAACAGGGTCAGCACCCCTTCCAGCCGCTGGGGGCCTTCTGCAAGCGCGTCGCGGGCCGCGCCGCCGAAGCCGGGCGGGGCCGGGTCGCCGCCGTTGGCCGCCAGCAGCGGTGCCAGGCCCAGCATCGCCGCCAGTACGGCGCCGGTCAGGCGGCGCAGGAACCGCCCCAGCACCGGGCCGGTGTGGCCAGCCCAGCCGATGAAGAAATGCGGCTCGCTCATGTCGGCAGCGGCTCCACGAAGGTGCCGGGCGGGTTGGGGCGCGGGTCCAGTTCCACCCAACCCTCGGCCAGCCGCAGCCGATAGGTGGCGAGCCTTTCGGTGAAGGGTGGCGGTGCACAGCCATCGGCCAACCGATACTGGAAGCCATGCCAGGGGCAGGTGATGCAGCCATCCACCACCTGGCCCTCGCCGAGCGGCCCGTTCTGGTGGGCGCAGAGGTTGCTGACCGCCGAGAGCCGGCCCTCATGGCGGAAGATCGCCACCGGCTCGCCCTGGGCCGGGTGCACCACCACGGCGCGGCCTTCGGCGATCCGCTCAGGCCGGACAGCACGCATCCAGGGGGTTTCGGCCGCCGCTGGAGCGATAGCGGCATCGGCCAAGGCTTCGCGTCGAGCGGCCAGCAAGTGCAGCGCGACAAGCATTGCCGCGGAGCCCGCAACCGTCGAGGCCAGCACCAGGCCAGGGCCGTCCTGCAGCCGGCCGAACGCCACATGTGCCACCGCCAGCGCGTAGGCGCCGTAGATGCCCATGTGCAGCGCCTTCCACAGCGGCGGGCCGAGGAAGGCCAGCCAGAAATCATGGCTGGTAGCGGCCAGCACCGCCAGGATCAGCAGGGCGGCGATGCCGAAGGGGATGAAGGGCAGGCCGTGCAGCTGGCCGCTGCCGGCATCGGCACCCAGCACCGCCACCAGCGCAGGCGTCGGGCTGTAGGAAAAGTACCAGCCCAGCACGGCCTGGGCGTGGGCCAGCGCCATGCAGCAGGTCAGTACGCCGAAGTGGCGGCGATTGTAGAGCAGCGGCAGGAAGCGTGGGTCCAGCCGCGCCGCGGGCCCGATCGCCAGGACCCAGGTCAGCATCAGGAAGGTGGCGCTGCCATAGGCCTGCATGTTGAGCCGCGGCGCATCCAATGCCACCGGCGCCGCCAGCCGGTAGAGCAGCACATAGCCCAGGGCGCCCACCAGCAGCGCCGCATCGTAGCGCCACTTGGTCCGGTTCCAGCCTACCGGCACCCATTTCGCGCTCATCGTGCCGGCGCCTGGAGCAACACTGGCGGGGCATCGGCCGGCGCGGTCAGGCGCAGCACCAGGGCCAGGCCCAGCAGCAGAGGCAGCAGCACGGCCAGGGCCTGCCAGGCGTGGCGATGCGCGCGGCGATGGCGACGCTGCATCAGGCGCCCGTCCGCGAGAGCATGCGCCAGCGCCACGCCACCAGCGGCCAGAGCAGCACCAGCCCGGGCAGCAGCAGGGGCCGGAACGCAAAGGCGCCTCGGGCAGCGGGGTCTACCCGCTCCAGCCCCAGCAGCAGGAAGGCAATGGCCACCGCCATGCCCAACCCGGCATAGGCGGTGGCCAGCGCCACGATGATCTCGGCCACGGCCAGCGACATGGTGCCTTCCCCTGCAGAATCCGCGGGCGGCAGCATAGGCCAAATGGCACGGGATCGCCCGAGGCGGAATCGTCGAACGGCGTAGATCGCACGCTCGACCCTTGGCAGGCCTACATCGCCGGATCGTCCATCATCTCCGGCGGCACCACGTCCGACGAGGTCAGCACCACCCGCTGGTTGGTGCGGTTCTCCCACCAGTGGCGATGGCCGGGGCCGAATTCCGGGGTGAACTCACCAGCGCGGTGGCGGATCGGTACCAGGCAGAAGGCGCTGTGCTCCCAGATCTCGCCGCTGACCACGTAGACGATCGAGGGCCGGTCGTCGTGTTCATGCGTCGGCACGATGCCGTGCGGTGCCACGACCAGGCGGCGGGTGCGCAGGAACAGCTCACCCACGCCGCGCCAGCCCTGCAATGGCACCATGGTCAGAATTTCGCGGGTCACGCCCACATCCGGTGCGTCGCGCACCGGCTGCGGCGTACGCAGCACCTTGTCGGCGGGGCAGGTGCCGGCCTGGGCTGCGGCGGCGGTGAAGAGGCCGAGCGCAAGGGCGGCGGCCAAGGTGATGGCACGGGTCATGATGGTTCTCCGATGGTTGGGATTGCGGGTTCAGACGGGCGCCGGTTTGGCGTCGGCGGTCAGCAGGGCGGCGATCCGCCAGCCGGCTGCGGTTGCGGTGCAAAGCGCAGTGATCAGCAGTTGGTAGCGCTGCGGCGCTTCCAGCCGGCCAACTTCGAGCAGCAAGGGCGTGTGCAGCAGGGCGGTGCTGGGGTTGACCTCCACAGCGGCCGCCAGGGCGTCGTTCGGGGTGATTCGCCACAGCGGCTGGGCGTGGAAGGCCATGTTGCGGCGGATCAGCGCTTCGGCGCCCCAGTAGCTGACGCCATCGCTGACCCAGAGAAAGCGCGGAAACTCCAACAGCGTGGAGCGCACGGCCGCGAAGTCGTGCGCGTTCTGCGCCGCGACGAAGCGGGCGAAGAGGTTGCGGGCCATGGTGGCCGGACTGTCCGCCGCGGCGGCAGCGGCGGGCAGCAGGGCGGCGGCCAGGCCGCGTCGGGGAAAGGTCATGGCGCGCTCAGCCCTTGTTCAGGACCAGGTCGCGCCGCAACTCATGCAGCAGGAAGCCTTCCAGCGGGTCGGCTTCCGCGGTCCACGGCTTTTGCTCCAACGCCCGGCGGGTGTCGGCCAGCCCGGCCTGCCAACGCGCCGCTATCCCGGCGCGGCTGAAGTCGATGTCCTTGCCATGGTCCTCGTTGTCCAGGCTGGGCGCCAGCAGCCGCACCACATGCATGCGGGTGACGCAGCCATAGCCTGCCATCTCTTGCGCCATGGGGTCGGCCTTCTCGGCATCCGGCAGGCGCTTGGCCAGGTCGGCGATGATATGCCGCAGCTTGTGGATCTGGCGTTGCCGGGCGATGTGGGTTTCCGCCCGGCTGGCATATTGCAGGTCCTTCTGGCGGTTCATCACTGCGGCGATCGAGGTCGGTTCCGGCCCATTTGGGTTCCAGACATGCACCGCGAAGACCACCGAATCGCGCCGCGGATTGTCGTCGAACACCGCTTCGACCGGGGTATTGGAGAGAATGCCGCCATCCCAGTACAGCTCGTCACCTATGCGCACGGCGGGGAAGGCCGGCGGTAGCGCGCCTGAGGCCATCACGTGGCGGGCGTCCAGCTTGGTATGGCTGCTGTCGAAATAGTGCAGCTGCGCGGTGCGGACGCAGGCAGCACCCACGGTCAGGCGAGTAGGGCCTGTCGCCACCTGGTCGAAATCGACCAGTTCCGCCAGGCTCTTCGCCAGCGGCGCAGTGCTGTAGTAGCCGGCGGCCTCGGGCGCCAACGGCACGGTCTGGCCCATGAAGGCGTTGGGATTGGGCCGGAAGAAGCCGTCTATCCCGGCGCCGAAGGTGGCCGCCTGTACCAGCCATGGTCCCACCAACGGCCATTGCGCAAAGCTGTTCAGCACCGGCCCATGTCCGACGCGGTCCCAGAAGGCACGCAGCCGCTCCAGCCGCCGCTCCGGTGCGTTGCCGGCGATCAGGCTGGCATTGATGGCGCCGATCGAGGTGCCGATGACCCAGTCGGGCTCGATGCCGGCCTCGTGCATCGCCTGGTAGACCCCGGCCTGGTAAGCGCCCAGCGCGCCGCCACCCTGCAGCGCCAGCACCACCTGGCCGTAGTCGCGGATGCCGGCTTCAGCCTTGCGGCGCGGTGCCATGCTGGCCTCCTTCACGGGGTTCAATGCGCGGTCCAGCCGCCGTCGACCGGCAGCGAAATGCCAGTGACGGAGCCGGCACCGGCGCTGCACAGGTACGTCACCGCGGCGGCGACTTCCGTTACATCGGCAAATCGACGGCTCGGCTGTTCGGCCAGGAACACCTTGCGGGTCACCTCCGCCTCGGACAGCCCATGCGCCGCGGCCTGCGCCGCCACCTGGCCGGCGACCAACGGGGTCCAGACATAGCCGGGGCAGACCGCGTTGCAGGTCACGCCGAACTCGGCTGCTTCCAGCGCGGTCACCTTGGTGAAGCCGACAACACCGTGCTTTGCCGCGACATAGGCGCCTTTGAACGGCGACCCGATCAGCCCGTGTGCCGAGGCGATGTTCACGACGCGCCCCCAGCGCCGCGCCTTCATCCCGCCCAGTACCGCGCGCGTGGCGTGGAATACCGCCGAGAGGTTGATGGCGATGATCGCGTCCCACTTCGCCGGCGGGAATTCCTCGATGGCGGCGACGTGCTGGATGCCGGCATTGTTGACGAGGATATCGACCGGCCCGAACTGCGCCGTGGCGTGCGCCACCATGTCCTCGATCTGCCCGGCCTGCGCCATGTCGGCGGCGTGATAACCCACTGGCACGCCGTACGCAGAGCGCAGGCGCTCGCAAATCTCCTCTATCGCCGCGGCATCGCCGAAGCCATTCAGCAGCACCGCCGCGCCGCGCGCTGCCAGTGCCTCGGCAATGCCGAGCCCGATCCCGCTGGTGGAGCCGGTTATGATCGCCACTCGGCCGTCGAACTCGCGTGCTGCCTGGCCTGGTCGCTGCCCGGCCGCTGCCTTGGTGGTGCTCATATGCAACTCCCGCATCTCGGCGCTCCCCGGTGGAGCGGCGTGACGGCATCCTGCGCGGCGGGGAGAGGTGCCGGCCAATGCCGGTGCGGCTGATGTTCGATAAGCCGGGCGCATGTAACGCCGCCGGGATAGCCGAGAGGCATGGCGATCATCAGACATCGGCATTTCCGCTGCACCGCCGGCGGCGCCACCCTGGCGTGGCGTAACGGTGCCGCGTTCTGCCGGACACCACCGCGACGGATGCGGGCAAGCTCCCGCCAGGGGTTGACGCAGCTGAGCGGTGTTGATGCGCCATTTGGAGACGACGATGAGCAAGCTGCTAGGCCGTCAGGCCCACCATACCAAGGCCCTCAACCTCGCCCTGCAGGGTGGCGGTGCGCACGGCGCCTTCACCTGGGGCGTGCTCGACCGGATGTTCGAGGACGGACGGATCTGGATCGAGGCCATTTCCGGCACCTCGGCCGGGGCGATGAATGCGGTGGTCGCCGCCCAGGGCATGTACGATGGCGGCGGCGACGGCGCGCGGGCTGAGCTGGAGCGCTTCTGGCGCACGGTCTCCGCGGCCGGGCGCCACTCGCCGCTGCGCCGCACCTGGCTGGACCGCATGATGGGCACCTGGTCGTTGGACCATTCGCCCGGCTACCTCGCGCTCGACATCCTCAACCGCCTGGCCTCGCCCTACGAGACCAATCCGCTGCAGGTGAACCCGCTGCGTGAGCTGGTGGAGCAGTTCGTCGATTTCGCCAAGGTGCAGGACAGCAGGGACATGCCGATCTACATCTCGGCCACCAATGTGGAGACCGGGCAGGCCCGCGTGTTCACCGGCGAAGCGATCACGCTCGACGTGGTCATGGCCTCGGCCTGCCTGCCCTTCATGTTCCACGCCGTCATGATCGAGGGTGAGCCCTATTGGGACGGCGGCTACATGGGCAACCCGGTGCTGTTCCCGCTGATCGAGGGCAGTGGCTGCGCCGACATCGCCATCGTACAGATCAACCCGGTGGTGCGACGCGGCACGCCACGCACGGCGCGCGATATCCTGAACCGGGTGAACGAGATCACCTTCAATGCCTCATTGCTGAAGGACCTGGCGAGCCTTGAGCTGATCCACCGAATGGTCACGGAAGGCAAGCTGCTCCGGAGTGAGTTCCGCGACACGCGCATCCACATCATCGAGGCGAATGATGCGATGGTGCCGCTCGGCGCATCCTCCAAGATGAATACGGAGTGGGCGTTCCTGACCCTGCTGCGCGACATCGGCCGGCAAGCGGCGGGCGAATGGCTGGACCGCAACTTCGACGCGATCGGCGAGCGAAGCACGGTGGACCTGCCTTGCATGTTCCGCGCCGGCCCGAGTGGGACGGTGACGTGAACGGGCTGGGGCCGCTCGACAACGCGCTGCTGCTGGGCGGCGGCGCGACATTGCTGCTTTGCCTGGTGGCGCTGCGGGTGGCGCCCGGCGCGCGGCGCCTTTGGCTTGGTCTGGCCGCCGCCGTGCTGCTCTGGTTTGCTCGGGTCGCGCTGCAGCGGCTGCCGCCCGAGGTGCTTCCCGCCATGCCGCCGGCCGCGCTGGCGCAAGTGCTGACGGCGCTATCGGCCTTTGCTGCCGCCTTCGCGGTGGACGGAGCGATCCGGCGCTGGCTGTGGTACGGCCGGTTGGGCGAAAGCGGGCGCTCGCGCGTGCCTGATATCGTCATCGGCCTCGCGTCGTTGTGCGGCTACGGACTGACCGCGCTCGCCGTCGCCTCGCTGGTGCTGGGGCTGGATGTCACCGCGGTCGCGGCTACCTCGGGCGTGGTCGCTATTGTGCTAGGCGTCTCGGCGCAGCAGACGCTGGGCCAGGTCTTCGCTGGTTTGGCGCTGAGCCTCTCGCGCCCCTTCCGCATCGGCGACAGCCTGCAGGTGGACGGTATCTGGGGCCGGGTGATGCAGGCCGATTGGCGAGCGGTGACGCTGCGCACCTATGAAGGCACGCAGGTGACGTTGCCCAACACGCTGGTGGCGGCGGCGCGGCTGACCAACCTGCAGGCGCCGGCCGACATGCTGCGACACGCCATTCCCTTCGTTGTCGAGATCGACGCGCCGCCAGGGCAGGTACAGGCGGTGGCGCTGGCGGCGATGGCCGGCATGGAAAGCGTGCTGAGCGCGCCGGCACCGCTGGTGCTGTTCAAGAATTTCGAGGAACGCGGTGTGCTGTACGAGGCACTGTTTTGGCACCGTGATCCAAACCTGTACATCCTGCGCCGCGACGAGGTCGGCCAGGCGCTTTGGTATGCCTTCCAGCGTGCCGGCATTCCCGTGGCGGTGCATCGGCGCTTGCTGGCGGGGCCGGAGGGGTCCGGTGCGGTCGCGCTGGCGCCGCCGCCGCACGGGGAACTGGCAGCGCTGCTGCGCGCCACGCGGCTATGGGGCGACCTGCCGGATGCTGAACTGGCTGCGCTGGCCGAGCGGGCGCGGAGGGTCAGCTACGCCGCTGGCGAAAGGATCATGCGGGAAGGCGAACACGGCGGTGCCATGTTCCTGCTGCTCGAAGGGGCGGTAAGCGTCCGCCTTACTGATCCGGCGGGCGGAGAGCGGGAGATTTATACCCAGCAGCGTGGTGAGATCTGTGGCCACATGTCGGCACTGACCGGCGCGCCGCGCTTCGCCACGGTGCGGGCGTCAGGTCCCGTCACTCTCGCGGCGCTCGACAAGGCGAGCCTGGCGCCGCTGGTGGATGCGCACCCCGAGGTGGTGGAGGCGGTGGCACAGGAAATCCTGCGCATTCACCAGGCCGAGCGCGATTTGCACAATATGTCGCCGATGTTCGACGCGCTGGAATCGGAGCGCGATCCACTGCGCGCCGTGCGCTGGGTGGTGGACCGCATTTACGGCTACTTTGGTCGGGGATGAGCGACGGGGGCGCCGCTCGGTACTGCCATCCTGCCCGAGACCAGGGCTGAATTCGCCGATATCGGCCGCGCCAGCCGAGACGATTGCCACACCCGACGCTACCCCGCACGAGCGACGGCGATGAGTGGCGATGCCGCGATATCTTTCCGGAATCGCTTGGCGTCCAAGGCTCTACGCTCCGACTCGCCGATGGTAACGAATGGCGTTGAGGTATTCGGCAGGAATATGGTTCGGCCTCCCGGTTGGTCACCCAACCAGCCTGGGCGCCGAGGTCTCGAAGGTGATGCGAGCGTCATCGGCGCCACCTGGAGCCACGCCCAGCCCCCTCCGAACGCCGGCAAGGGCTTCCCGGCGATCGGACGAACCGCAACCATTTCGTACGCCGGCGTATCGCCGTAAGTTACAAAGAAAAAATGGCCCAATCGCCGTTGTCGTCGGTTGCTTTGGGGCTGCCAAGTCACGGAGCGGACCCTTGCCAGCGGTCGCCACCAGGCGCCAAGCTCAATGAGTCCGGCTGGAGTCCGCTGCAAACGCAATGCCAGGAAGCGTGGACCTAGCTGCTGAAGAAGGCGAGGAGCGAGCTGGTGCTGCCAGAGAGGATTGAACTCGGGCTAGCGCAGGCGTTCTGAAGCAATATCAAGAGCTTCTGGTTGGCGAGGATGCGGTTCTTGTAGCACGGCGTTGGGGTGCCCGCTACGGCGCCGCGCACCTACCACCATGAACGCTTCTTGGGCGCGGCCTCCCGCGCGGCTTCAATCTTTGCGGCTATCCGAGTGCAGCGCGAAGCGGCTTCGCCGTCGCCAACCGCCGTCCACATCCCGGAGGCCAAGTCGGCTATCTCGGGCGCCTTCACTTCGGTCGTCTTCGCGTGTCCAATCGCGTAGCTTTCCACGATTGAGGCGATCAGGCGGAACGTTGGTTCGTCCACGACGACGAAGCCGTCCTTAGCGCGGATCATTGGTGCCCCCCCTGTCGGATGGTCAGAACTCGGCGGGCGGCTGTGTTCGCTGAGAGGCCGCGCCCTACACCACCAACAACAGCAGCTTTAGCCGTAGTTGCGAAAGGCCGCTTTTTGATGGGGGTGGGGGTCGCCTTTGGGTTTTC
>CAIMOR010000487.1 GCA_903843125.1 uncultured Rhodospirillales bacterium | reverse complement strand
TATCGCCGCTTCTTTCGAGGGTGCGGCTATCGCCGCTTCTTTCGAGGGTGCGGCTATCGCCGCTTCTTTCGAGGGTGCGGCTATCGCCGCTTCTTTCGAGGGTGCGGCTATCGCCGCTTCTTTCGAGGGTGCGGCTATCGCCGCAACGGCCCGGCTTCGGTCAGCGCCAGGTTCTGCTGCGCCAGGTCCGCCGTGGCGCTGTCCGGCGCCAGGGTAATGGCGCGTTCCCAATCGGCGCGGGCGCCGGTCGCGTCGCCCTGAAGTTGGCGGATGATGCCGCGTTCCAGCAGCGCCTCGGCGTTGTCGGGATCGGACTCCAGGGCGCGGACGATGTCGCGCTCGGCCTGGTCGACATGGTCCAGGTGCCGCCAGCTGGCGGCGCGGAACACCCAGGCATCGGCACGGTCGGGGTCCAGCCCCAGGGCGCGGTTCAGATCCTCGATGGAATCGCTGTAGCGGCCCAGCGTGCCCAGGGCGACGGCGCGGTCGATCAGCAGGTCCACGTCGGTGGGCGTCAGGGTCAGCGCCATGGTGCTGGCGGCATAGGCGCGGCCGGGCTGGCCGGCCATCAGCCACGCCTGGCCGGCCTGGGCGAAGACCGCGGCCCGGGCCGGGGCGCTGCCACGGCTGCGGGTAGCCAGTTGCTCCAGTTGCTCGGCGGCCTTGTCGGGCTCGCCCATGCCCAGGGTGGCCAGGGCGGCGCAGTGGCGCGCGCCCTCGCCGCCGCCGGTCGCTTCCCAGGCCTCGGCGATGGCGAGCGCGCCGGTCGGGTCGGTGCGCAGCGCCTGCAGGCAGCGTTCGTAATCCTCGCCCTCGGCCAGGCGAACCGGCTCCGGCGGCAGCGGCAGCACTTCGGAGGACGGCAACAGCGCCGGGCTGAACATGAACCAGGCACCGGCGGCGGCAGCCAGCATGACGGCCGCGAACACGCCGAGCAACACGGGACGGGGGGTTTTCACCGGCGCAGTCTAGTCGCCCGGCGCCGGCGATGCCAGATCAGGCGGCAGCAATGGCGAGACCTTCAGCGTGGCGCAACATCTTCTGATCGCGGGCCTGGGCTACAGCGGTACGGCGGTGGCGAAAGCGGCCGTGGCCGCGGGGTTGCGGGTGACCGGCACGGCGCGGGACCCGGGCCGGGCGCGGCCACCGGCCGGGGTGGCGCTGGTCGGCTTCGACGATTTCGCCCGGGTGTTGCCCGCGGCGACACACCTGCTGGTCACCGCCGCGCCCGGCCCGGCCGGCGACCCGGTGCTGGCCGCCCATGGCGCGGCGGTGCGGCGGGCAAGGCTGGCCTGGGTCGGCTATGTCTCCACCACCGGCGTCTATGGCGACCACGATGGCGGCTGGGTGGACGAGGCGACGCCGCCGGCGCCGACGCAGGACCGTACCCGCCTGCGCCTGGCCGCCGAGCAGGATTGGGCCGCCTTGGCCGCCGACCGTGCGGTGGATGTCCTGCGCTCGGGCGGCATCTACGGGCCGGGGCGCAGCGTGCTCGACGAGTTGCGGGACGGCACGGCGCGGCGGACGGTGAAGCCGGGCCATGCGTTCAGCCGGGTGCACCGCGACGACATCGCGCTGGCGGTGCTGGCGGCCATCCGCACCGCCGCGCCGAACGGGCTGCGTACCCTGAACCTGGTGGATGACGAGCCGGCCGAGAGCGCCGTGGTGGTGGAATATGGCGCGCGGCTGCTCGGCATCGAGCCGCCGCCGGCCGTGCCCTTCGCCGAAGCCGAGGCGCGGATGTCGCCGATGGCGCGGAGCTTCTGGTCCGAGAACCGGCGGGTGGCGAACGCCGCGACCAAGGCGGCGCTTGGGATCGGCTGGCGCTATCCGAGCTACCGGGAGGGGCTAGCCGCGATCCTGGCCGAGGAGGGAGGCTACCTCCTGCCGTAGCAGCGCCAGGTCGCGCGGGGTGGAGAGGCGGTGGTCGCCATCCTTCACCAGCCGCACCTGGACATCGGGGCCGGCGATGCGCTCGGCGATGGTGATCGAATGCTGCCAGGGCACGTCGGGGTCCTGCTGGCCATGCAGCAGGCGGACGGGAATGCCGAGCGGAATGGGCTGGTGCAGCAGCAGGTGCCGGCGGCCTTCCTCCAGCAGGGCGCGGGCGATGGGGAACGGCGCGCCGTATTGGCTGGGGCGCAGCCAGACGCCGGTGCGGTCCATCTCCTCGCGGGCCTGTGGCGGCAGCATCGCGTCGATGCGCGTGGTGAAATCCGGGGCGGCGGCGATGCCGACCAGGGCGGCAACGCGCTGCGGCCGGCGCAGCGCCAGCAGCAGCGCGATCCAGCCCCCCATCGAGGAACCGACCAGCACGACGGGGCCGGCGCTGAGCCGGTCCAGCATCAGCGTGGCGTCGTCCAGCCAGCGGCCGATGGTGCCCTCGGCGAAGCTGCCGCCGCTGGCGCCATGGCCGGAATAGTCGAAGCGGAGGAAGGCGTGGCCCTGTTCGGCGCAGAAGGCAGCGAGATCTGCCGGCTTGCTGCCGGTCATGTCGGAGTTGAAGCCGCCCAGGAAGATCACGCCCGGTGTGCGTCCGGCGATGAGGCGATAGGCGAGTTGCACGCCATCGCCGCGGTCGATGCTGCCGGAGACCTCGCTCACAGCGGCAGGCCCCGGGCGGCGAGCGAGGCGAAGAGCGCGCCGGTGCCGAACCGCCAGGGAGGGCATTGGTCGGTCGGCAGCACGGTATTCTCCAGCGCGCCCAGCTTCGGGGTCGAGATGCGGACGACATCGCCGGACTTGTGGGTGAAGCCGAGGCCCGGCGCGCCGCGGTCCTTGGCGGGGGAGAACGGCGTGCCGAGGAACAGCACCACGCCGTCCGGGTATTGGTGATGCGGGCTGACCAGCTGCGCGACCAGGTCCTGCGGGTCGCGGCTGATGGCGCCGACCGCGCCGGTTTCCTCCAGCGCGAAGCCGTCGGTGCCGCGGATGGTCATGCTGGTGATGGAGCCGCGCACATCGTCCAGCGAATAGGTCGCGTCGAACAGGCGGACCAGCGGGCCGAGGGCGCAACTGGCGTTGTTGTCCTTGGCGCGGCCGAGCAGCAGGGCGGAGCGGCCCTCGATGTCGCGCAGGTTCACGTCGTTGCCCAGCGTGGCGCCGACGATGCGGCCGCCGGAGTTGACCACCAGCACCGCTTCCGGCTCCGGGTTGGACCATTGGCTGGCGGGATGCACGCCCACCGCGGCACCAGGTCCCACGGCGGCCATGGGCTGGCATTTGGTGAAGATCTCGGCATCGGCGCCGATGCCCACTTCCAGGTACTGGCTCCACCAGCCCTTCTCGACCAGCGCGGCCTTGATCCGCATCGCCTGCGGGCTGCCGGGCTGCACCGAGGACAGGTCGTCGCCGATGATGCTGCGTACCTCGGCGCGCACCGCTTCGGCCTGCGACGCGTCGCCGCGGCAACGTTCCTCGATGACGCGTTCCAGCATGCTGCGAACGTAGGTGACGCCGGCGGCCTTGATGGCCTGCAGGTCCACCGGTGCCAGCAGCGTGGCGTTTGGGGGCAGCGTGAACGGCGTGCCGCGGGCGCCGATGGCGGCGACGGGATCCCCCTCATTCAGCCAGGCGGAGACGGTGCCGAAGGCCGGCGTCATGTCGAAGCAGCTGCCTTCCCGCCAGGCCAGCACCAGCGGGCCTTCCGGCGTCGCGATCCGGCCGGCGTAGCTGCCAAGCGGCCAGTCGGCAGGCAGGATGCTGGGGTCCATGGCGGTTCGCTCCATTGCTTGCGCCCAGCCTAGCCGGCGGGCACCATCCGCGCCAACGGGGAGAGATGGGCCATGCAACGCAGGGAATTCCTGGCCGGCAGCGCAGCGCTGGCCGGTCTGGCGGCGGGCGACGCGCAGGCCGCGGCCTGGAACGGCGGCATGCTGGCGCACCTGCTGCCCACGGTCAGCCACAACCGCATCCTCATCACGCTCTCGCTCTCGGAACCACTGGCGCGGCCGCCGGTGCTGCATGCCGGCGTACGCCGCGCCAGCGGCCGGCGCACCGATACGCTGGGGCAGCACTGGGAGTTCGACCTGCCGGGGTTGGAGCCCTCGCGCCGCTACACCTTGGCGTTGACCGATGCGCAGGGCCGGCCGCTGTGCGACAGCTGGCCGCTCAGCACCTTTCCCGCGCCGGGCGACAGCCCGCAGAAGCTGCGCGTGCTGTTCTATACCTGCGCCGGCGGGCATGACCTGACCGGGCGCTTCCTGCCGGTGGCGACGCGGGCGCGGCTGCTGGAGCGGGCGCTGAGCTTCGCGCCCGATGTGCTGGTGGCCAATGGCGACCACGTCTACTGGGACCAGCGCCGCCAAGTGGCTGCCGGCACCGCGACGCTGCCGGAAGCGGTGACGCGGGTGACCGGCGTATTCGCCCGCGAACAGCCGCTGCTGGGCGGCCCCAACGAGGCGGTGCTGAAGCGCGCGGTCGGGCCGCAGATCGCGCCGCTGTACGGCGCCCGCTGCCGCAGCGTGCCGGTGTTCTTCATGCAGGACGACCACGACCACTTCGAGAATGACGAGGCGACCGACCGCCTGATCTCCTTCCCGCCGGACCCGTTCATGCTGGCGGCGGCGCGAGCCAGCCAGGCGCTGTACTACCCGGCCTTCCTGCCGGATGCGACGCGGCCGCTCGGCCTCGGCAGCACCCGGTCGGATGGCATCTCCGAAAGCTTCGGCACGCTGCGCTACGGCAAGCTGCTGGAGGTGCTGATGTACGACTGCCGCCGCTTCATGACGCTGATGGGGCCCAGCGCCAGCTTCATCCCCGAGACCACCGAGGCCTGGCTGAAGCAGCGCATGGCCGAGAGCGACGTCGCGCACCTCATCAACGCGCCCTCGACCCCGCCGGGCTGGAGCGCGGGCAAGTGGGGCGAGTGGTACGCCGACCTGGAAGCCGACGCCAAGCTGACGACCGAGCGGCCGAAGCCTTATTGGCAGAGCGGCTGGCGCGCCCAGCATGACCGGCTGCTCGCCGCGGCCAGCGCCATGCGCGACCGCACGCCGGTCTTCATCAGTGGCGACCTGCACGCCATCGGCGAGACGCAGATCATGCGCAGCGGCGCGCATGATTTCTCGCGCCACCCGGTCACCTCCGTGCTGTGCGGGCCGCTTGGCACCGGGCGGCCGGGGTTTCCCTCGACCATCCGCGGCATGGTGCCGCAGGTGCCGGCAGGGCTGGAGGTGCGGGAGGCGCTGCAGCCGCTGGAGGAGAACGGCTTCACCATCGCCGACTTCACGCCGGGCGAGGTGACGCTGCGCTACTTCAAGTGGCGGCATGAGCCGGTCGAGGCGATCGACAGCCTGCAGCCGTTCCGCACCACCCGCATCCCCAGGGCCTGAGCATGACCGAGCGGTTCCGCGACACCGAGCTGCGCGCCTTCGCCCGCGACCTGTTCCGCCACGCCGGCATGGAGGAGGACAAGGCCGCGGTGGTGGCGGAGGTGCTGGTGGAAGGCGACCTGCTCGGCCACGATACGCATGGCCTGGCACACCTTCCGCCGTATCTGGACGCGCTGGCCAGCGGCGAGCTGCGCGGCGTGGGCGAGCCGGAACGGCTGAGCGAGACGCCGGTGGTGCAGACCTGGAACGGCCGCAAGCTGCCGGGGCCTTGGCTGGTGCGCCAGGCCAGCGACTGGGCGAGCGCCGCGGCGGCGACCTTCGGGCTGGGCGCCGTTTCCATTCAGCGGGCGGGGCATATCGGCTGCCTGGCGGCCTACCTGCAGCGCATCGCCGAACGCGGCCAGGTGCTGCTGTTGTTCAGCAGCGACCCGTCGACCGCCTCGGTGGCGCCCTGGGGTGGGACGCAGCGGGTGTTCACGCCCAATCCCATCGCAGCGGGCTGGGGCACCGGCGGGTCTGGCGTGATGATGGATATTTCCATGTCCATCACCACCAACGCCATGACGGCACGGCGCCGGGCGGAGGGATCGCGCTTCCCGGCGCCGACGCTGCTGGACGCGGCCGGTACGCCGACCGACGACCCCAACGCCTTCTTCAGCGAACCCGCCGGGACGCTGCTGCCGCTGGGCGGGATGCAGGCCGGGCACAAGGGTGCCGCGCTGGGCCTGCTGGTGGAGGCGCTGACCTCCGGCCTGTCCGGCTACGGCCGAAAGGATCCCAGCGCCGGCTGGGGTGCCGCGCTGCTGGTTCTGGTGCTGGACCCCGCGCGGTTCGGTGGCGCCGCGGCCTTCGCCGCCGAGACCCAATGGATGGCCGATGCGGTGCATGGCAACCCGCCGGTGCGCGGTGGCGACGCGCTGCGGCTGCCAGGGGAGCGAGGCCTGGCGCGCAAGGCGGCGCAGCGCTTCGGCGGCGTGGCGCTGCACCCGAGCATTCCGCCCTTGCTGCGGGCGCGTGGCGAGCGGGCCGGGGTGGATTTCCCGACGCCGCTGTAGCGGTCGTCCGAGGCCGCTTCAGCGGTCGTCCGAGGCCGATTGGGTGGTCGTCCCGGCGCCGCTTCAGCGGTCGTCCGGCGCCGGGCCGGGGCTCAGTAGCGGTCGCCGGGCGGGCGCTGGCGCATTTCGTATTCGCGGCGCAGTTCCTCGCGGCGGCGCTCTTCCCACATCGCGCGCTCGCGTTCCTCCTGCCACTGCTCACGGCGGTTGTCGCCGGCGCGACGGCGCCATTCCTCCTCGCGGTGGCGCTCATATTCCATCTGGCGCTCGCGCGGGTCCCCCCAATAGGGCTGAGCCGCGGCCGGCAGGGCCGGCAGGGCGGTAACGGACAGCACGAGCAAGCGGCGGCGCAGCATGGCGGGGTCCTCCTGAAGGGGCGCGGGCGGGCAAGTGGCAGCCGGGCCGGCGCCCCGGACTTGAACCAGCCCGCGGCGGCCAAGGCAACCCGTCACAAGGCCGGGCGCTGTGGCGGCAGGACCGCGGACCACGAACGGAGACGTGCCGCCGATGAAGCAGACCCTCCCCGCCCTTGCGCTGGCTGCCGCATTGCTGGCCGGCTGCGACAAGCCGCCGCAGCAACCGGCCCAAGCGGCGCCGGCTGCGCCGCCGACCCAGGTGGGCGAGGCCAGCTACTACGGCCCGCAGTTCAACGGGCGCCGCACCGCAAGCGGTGAGCGCTTCAACCCGCAGTCCAACGTCGCCGCGCATCGGGACCTGCCGCTGGGCACCACGGCGCGCGTGACCAACCTGGAGAACGGCCGCAGCGCGGAGGTGCGGGTGGAGGATCGCGGCCCCTACGCGCGCGGCCGGATCATCGACCTGTCCCCGGCCACGGCCGACCAGTTGGGCATGCGGCACCAGGGCACGGCGCAGGTGGCGGTGCAACCGCTGCGGGAGGCGGAGCGCCAAAGTCCATCAGACGCTCACTGAAGCGTCTGATGGATTCCAGGCCGTTGTTTGCGCGGCTGATCGCGCCGCCGATGATTCCACCGGCGACGATCAGTCGCTAGATCCGCCGGCCCAGCCAGAAACACAGCGCGAAGGCGGCCAGCCCCAGGGTCAGGCTGGCCAATACGTAGAGCACCGCCAGCCACCAGGCGCGCTCGAACAGCAAACCGGTCTCGAGGCTGAAGGCGGAGAAGGTGGTGAAGCCGCCCAGCACGCCGGTGACCAGCAGCAGTCGCCATTCGCCCGCCAGGCCGGCGCCGCCAGCCAGCCCGATGGCGGCGCTGCCGACGATGTTCACCGCCAGCGTCCCCCAGGGGAAACGACCGCCGAGCCATTCAACCGCCAGCGTCGAGACCACGAAGCGCAGCACCGAACCTGTCGCGCCGCCCAGCGCAACCAGCAGCATGTTCAGGGGTGTCATCGCTTGGCCTTCTGCTCCCGGATCGCCGCCCAGCGTGCCATCCGCTCCCGCACTGCGGCCTCGGCGCCGCGGTCGCTGGGCTGATAGAAGGCTTGGCGTTGCATGTCATCGGGGAAGTAGTTGGCGCCGGAGAAGGCCTCGTCCTCGTCATGGTCGTAGGCATACCCGGCGCCGTAGCCGATCTGCTTCATCAGCCTGGTGGGCGCATTCAGGATGTGCTTCGGCGGCATCAGGCCGCCGGTGGATTTGGCTGCACGCATCGCCGCGTTGAACCCGGCGTAGACCGCGTTGGACTTCGGCGCCGTGGCAAGGTGGACCACCAACTGCGCCAAGGCCAGTTCGCCCTCGGGGCTGCCGAGCCGTTCATAGGTTTCCCAGGCGGCGACGGCCAGCGGCAGGGCGCGCGGGTCGGCCATGCCGACATCCTCGGCGGCGAAGCGCGTCAGGCGGCGGGCGATGTAGCGCGGGTCCTCGCCGCCGGTCAGCATCCGGGCGAACCAGTACAGCGCGGCGTCGGGGTCGCTGCCGCGCATGGATTTATGCAGCGCGGAGATGAGGTTGTAGTGTTCCTCGCGGTCCTTGTCGTACAGCGTGGCGCGCTTGGCCAGCAGCTTGCCCAGCGCCGCGGGGTCCAGCGTGGGGCTGCCTTCCGGCAGGGCCAGCAGCTGCTCGGTCAGGTTCAGCAAATAGCGGCCATCGCCATCCGCCATGGCGCGCAGCGTGGCGCGCGCGGCCTCGTCCAGCGGCAGGGCGTGGCCGGCTTCCGCTTCGGCGCGAACGAGCAGAAGCTCCAGTGCCGGGTCGTCCAGCCTTCGCAGCACCATCACCTGGCTGCGGGACAGCAGGGCGCCGTTTAGCTCGAAGCTGGGGTTCTCCGTGGTGGCGCCCACCAGCACCACGGTGCCGTCCTCCACCACCGGCAGGAAGCCGTCCTGCTGCGCCCGGTTGAAGCGGTGGATCTCGTCGACGAACAGCAGCGTTCCCTGCCCGGCCCGGCGACGCTGACGGGCTTCGTCGAAGCTGCGCTTCAGGTCGGCCACGCCGGAGAACACCGCCGACAACGCCACGAAGACCAGGCCGGCGCGTTCCGCCAACAGCCGCGCGATGGTGGTCTTGCCGACCCCGGGCGGCCCCCAGAGCACCATGCTGGCCAGCGAACCGCGTTCCAGCATGCGGGTGATGGAGCCGTCCGGCCCCAGCAGATGGTCCTGTCCCACCACCTGGTCCAGCGTGGCCGGCCGCAGCCGGTCGGCCAGCGGGCGGTTGGCCGCCGGCGGCAGGTCGGGTTCGGCCGGCGGGCCGCCGAACAGGTCGGCGGCCGGGTCGGAGGGGCGGCGGGGGGCCATGGCCCTGGTATAACCCGCCGCCGCGGCTTTGGTTAGGTGTGGACCAGCGCGCAGCCACCCTCGCTGAGCGGGCGCCAGGCCTCGTTCGGCGGAATGTGGGTGATCAGCTTGCAGAAGTCGAAGCGGCCCTTGGCCTCGCTCTCCGGCTTCACCTGCCACAGGTTCATCACGTGCATGCAGCGGCCGTCCTGCCGCAGTTCCACGTTGCTGTTGTAGAAGTCGTTGACCGGCGTGGCCTTCATCTTCGCCGCCACGGCATCGGCGTCGACACTGCCGACCGCCTTCACCGCCTTCAGCCAATGGGTCACGCCGGTGTACATGGCGGCGTGCTGCAGCCCCGGCGGCGAGGCCGGCATGCGCTGCATGTAGCGCGCCGCGAAGGCCCGGGCGCCGTCGCTCTGGTCCCAGTAGAAGCTGTCGGTGAAGACCATGCCCTCGCAGGTCTTGTGGCCCAGCGCGACGATGTCGGTCACCTGGATCAGCAGCGTGGCGATCCGTGCGCCGCCGCGGGTCAGGCCGAACTCGCTGGCCTGCTTGATGCAGTTCTGCAGGTCGGTGCCGGCCAGCGCGAAGCCGATGACCTTGGCGCCGGAGGCCCGCGCCTGCAGCAGGAAGCCGGAGAAGTCCGCGTTGTTCAGCGGCGCGCGGACGGCGCCCTTCACCTCGCCGCCATTGGCGCGCACGGCGGCCATGGTGTCGCGCTCCAGCGCGTGGCCGAAGGCGTAGTCCGAGGTGATGAAGTACCAGCTGTTGCCGCCGGACTTGGTCAGCGCGGTGCCGGTGCCGTGCGCCAGTGCATAGGTATCGAAGCCGAAATGCATGCCATAGGCCGAGCACTTGGCGCCGGTGATATCGGATGTCGCCGGGCCGGTGACGATGAAGATGCGCTTCTTGTCGCGGCAGACCTCCTGCATCGCCAGGCCGGAGGAGGAGGCGCCGCCATCGGCCAGGCAGTCCACCCCCCCGTCCAGCCATTCCCGCGCCAGGGCGCCGGCCACGTCGGCCTTGTTCTGGTTGTCGGCCTGGCGGACCGTGATCGGCCGGTCCAGCACGCTGCCGCCGAAGTCGGCGATCGCTAGCTCCGCCGCCACCCGGTTGCCGGGGCCACCGACATCCTTGAACGGGCCGCTCATGTCGCTGAGCAGGCCGATCTGCACCGGGTGGGACGTGGATTGTGCCCGCAGCAGGCCGGGGGCGGCCAGCGGCAGGGTGGTCAGGCCAGCCAGCAGGCTGCGGCGTTGAAGGCGGTTCATGGCGTTTTCTCCCTATTGGCGCGGACGATGCCAGAGTGCGGCGGCGGCGACAAATCCTGCCGCTGGCGCTTGGGCATGGCGTTTGCGTGTTAAGGTTCCGTTAACCCGGAGCCGCCCCATGCGCCTGAGCCGCCGTGCCGCCCTCGCCTTGCTTGCCGGCCCCGCCCTGGCCCGGGCCCAGCCGCCCTGGCCGGCGCATCCGATCAGGATCGTCATTGCCTGGCCGGCCGGCGGCAGCACGGATGGCCTGCTGCGCGCGATCCAGGCCCCGCTGCAGGCGGTGCTGGGACAGACCGTGGTGCTGGAGAACCGCGCCGGCGCCTCGGGTTCGATCGGCGCCGCGGTGGTGGCCCAGGCGGCGCCGGATGGCTACACCCTGCTGAGCGATGCCAGCACCCAGGCGGTGAACCCGGCGCTGCTGCGCGGCCTGGCCTTCGACTACGCCACTGCCTTCGTGCCGATCACCCTGGTGGCGCAGGCGCCCCTGCTGCTGGCGGTGCGGGCGGACAGTCCGGCGCAGGATGTGCCGGGCCTGCTGGCGCTGCTGCACGGCCAGCCCGGCGGTGGCACCTATTCGTCGTCGGGCATCGGCACCGCGGCCCACCTGGCGGCGGCGATGCTGCTGCGCCAGGCCGGGGTGGCGGCGACGCATGTGCCCTATCGCGGCAGCCCGCCGCAGGTGCAGGCGGTGCTGGCCGGCGAGGTGGTGTTCACCTGCGCCACCGTGCCCGCCCTGGCGGGGCTGGTGCAGGATGGCCGGCTGCGCGCGCTTGCCGCCACCTCGGGGCATCGGCTGGCCGGCTTCCCCGCGGTGCCGACGGTGGCCGAGCAGGGCTTTGCCGGCTTCGCGATAACCGAATGGCTGGCGATGCTGGCCCCGGCGGGCACCCCGGCGCCGATCCTGGAGCAGGTTGCCGCGGCCGTTGCCGCCGCGCTGCGCGACCCGGCAGTGCAGCGGCGGCTGCCGGGCCTGGGGATGGAGCCGGCCGGCGAGGGCCCGGCGGCGCTGGCCGCCTTCCTGGCGGAACAGCGGGTCAGGATGGCGGCGCTGATCCAGGCGGAGAATATCCGGCTCGAGTGAAAGGCGTTATCCTCTGCCCAAACGGAGGACAACGCATGCCCATCACCCGCCGCGCCGCGCTGGCCGCGCTCGCCCTGCCCGCCCTGCCTGCGCTCGCCGCGGCGCAGCCGCCCTGGCCGGACCATCCGGTGCGCGTGGTGGTGGCGTGGCCGCCCGGCGGCAGCACGGACGTGACCACGCGCCTGGTCATGGGCGCGGTGCAGCCGGCGCTCGGCCAGCCGGTGGTGGTGGAGAACCGGGGCGGCGCCACCGGTGCGGTCGGCTCCGCCGCCTTCGCCAGCGCGACGGCCGATGGCTACAACTGGATGGTCGATGCCTCCGGCCAGGCGGTGAACCAGTTCCTGCTGCCGAACCTGAGCTTCGACTATGCCACCGCCTTCACGCCGGTAACCCAGTTCGTGGTGCTGCCGACCCTGCTGCTGGTGCGCAGCGGCGCGCCGATCCATGACCTCGGCGCGCTGGTGGCGCACCTGAAGGCCAATCCGGGCAAGGAGAGCTATGGCAGTTCCGGCGTCGGCACCGCCTCCCACCTCTCGGCCGCCATCCTGATGCAGCGGGCCGGGCTGGATGCGCAGCACGTGCCCTACCGGGGTGGCGCGCAGCAGATCCAGAGCGTGCTGACCGGCGAGACGCTGTTCACCTTCTCGACCATCCCGACGCCGGCGCCGCTGATCCGCGACGGCCAGCTGCGCGTGCTGGCGATTTCGACCGAGCAGCGGAGCACCGCCTTCCCCGAGGCGGTGCCGGTGGCGGAGCAGGGCTTTCCCGGCTTCGGCCTGGCCGACTGGAACGGGCTGCATGCCCCGGCCGGCACGCCGCCGGCGCTGGTCCGCCGCATGGCCGAGCTGTGCGACGCGGCGCTGCGGAAACCGGAACTGCGCGAGCGCTTCACCCTGCTGGGGGCGGAGCCGGTGGGCGGCGGCCCCGAGCGCTTCGCCGGCTTCATCGCGCAGGAACGGACCCGGCTCGGCGCCTTCATCCGCGAGCAGCACATCAAGGGCGAGTAAGCGCGAACAGCACCCCGGCAACCGGCGCGCCCTTTTCGGTCCGCAGCACCACCTCGCGCCGCGCTGCCTCGATGAAGCCGGCGGCGCGTGCCAGGCCGCCGACGTGTTCGGGCTGATGGCGGTAGCGCATCGCCTCGCCCAGCGCGTAGGGCGCGGAGGTGCCGGCCTCGATGGAGAAGCCAAGCCAGCCGCCGGGCGCCAACGCGCCATGCATGGCGGCCAGGGCGGGGGCGAGGTCGCCCAGGTAGTTCAGCACGTCGGCGGCAGCGATCAGGTCGAAGCCCGCCGGGCGGCCAGGCAGCCATTCGACCAGCTCAGCCTGGTGCAGCGCCGCGTAGAGGTTGCGCCGGGCCGCTTCCGCCAGCATGCGCGGCGAGAGGTCCAGCCCCTCCAGCCGGGCGGCGAAGGGCGCCAGCGCCAGGCCGGAAAGCCCGGTGCCGCAACCCAGGTCAAGCACGCGCAGCCCGCCGGGCACCCCGGCCTGGTGCAGCAGCGCGGCCAGGGCCTCCGGCGTGCGGTAGGCCAGGCGGCCGGTCAGCTCGGCATCGAAGCGCGGGGCGAACTGGTCGAACAGGTCGCGCACGTAGTCGGCCGGGGCACGGTCCGGCGCGGCGCCGTGGCCGAGTGCGGCCAGCAGGAACCGCGCCTGGGCGGCCAGTGCCGCGTCGCCATGCGCCAGCGCAGACGTGGCGGCTTCAGCGGCACCCGCGGTGTCACCGGCCTCCCGCAACGCATGGGCCAACGCCAGCCGCGCTTCGGCGCCCAGCGGTTGCAGCGCCACGGCCTGCCGCAGCGGCGCCAGCGCGGCGGGCGCGTCGCCCAGCGCACAGAGCGCCTGGCCCAGGTTGCGCAGACTGACGGCATCCTCCGGCCGCAGCGCCACCGCCTGGCGCAGCAGGCGGACGGCTTCGGCAAGGTGGCCGGCTTCGGCCAGCGCGGCGCCGTGGCTGGCGAGGAACACCGGCTCCCCCGGGCGAAGCGCCAGTGCGGCGGCGGTATGACGCAGCGCCGTGGCCGGGTCGCCGCGTTGCCGCGCCAGCACGCCCAGCAGGTTGTGGGCGTCGGCCAGCTTCGGGTCGCGCTGCAGTGCCTGGCGGTAGAGCCGCTCCGCTGCCGCCGCCTCGCCGCGCTGGTGGCAGGCCACGGCCTGGCGCAGCAGGGCCATCGGGTCGTTGCGCGGGGCGTTCGGCATCCCGCCACTCTGCGCAGCGGCCCGCTGGCTGGCAACAGCGACCGCGGCGGGATCGTCGGCAGCGAACCTCAGCGGTGGAACCGGAAGGCGGCACGGGGGCTTGTAAAGCCCATGCATGCCACCAATACCCCCCGCCCCCCTGCGCCGCCGGCCTGTTCCGTCTCCACGCCGGATTCCCTGGCGTTCGACCGCTGGCTGCAGGATCGCCTGGGCCGGCTCTACGGCGCCGTGCTGCAGGAGCCCGTGCCGGAAGCGTTGCGCGCGGTGCTGGAACAGCAGGCGAAGTAGCTATTCCTCGCGCGGCAGGCCGACGGCGCGGCGCAGGCTTTCGCGCGCGCGGGACAACCGCGAGCGGAGGGTGCCCGGCGGCACCTGCATGACGGCGGCGGCTTCCGCATAGTCCATGCCGTCCACCACCACGAGCCACAGCGCCTCCCGCTGCACCGGCGGCAGGGCGTTGAAGCGGTCCGCCAGTTCGCGCATCGCCTCGCGTTCCTCCTGGCCGCCGGAGATGATGGCGTCCGGCAACTCGCCACGCGCCACCACCGGGCTGCGCGCATCACGTCGCGCACCAGCGGCCCGCGCATGACGCAGGATGGTGAACAGCCAGGCCCGCAGGTTGGTACCTGGCGAGAATTGGTCGCGCGCGACGATGGCGCGCAACAGGGTCTCCTGCACCAGGTCGTCCGCTGCCTCCGACCCGCCGACGGGCCGCAGCAGCACGCGGGCGAACCGGCGCAGCCGTGGTATCTCCGCCGCCACCGCCATGGTGAAGGCGTCTGCCCCCGCAGGGTCGTTGTCTGTCATGCCGCGCCGGCCGTTCCTTTGGCTGGTCTCGCGGTCCCGGTGGCAGGCTAGCCCATTCGCGGCGGCGATGCTGCCGGCCTGGCTACAACCTCGCGTGTGTGCGGTGCGTCAGAACAACCCCTGGATGGCCCCGTCCGCGTCCAGGTTGATGGTCTCGGCCGCCGGCTTCCGCGGCAGGCCAGGCATGGTCATGATGTCGCCGCAGACCGCCACGACGAAGCCGGCACCGGCGGACAGGCGGACCTCGCGCACCGGCAGCACATGGCCTTCCGGGGCACCCAGCCGGGTCGAGTCGCTGCTGAAGCTGTACTGCGTTTTCGCAACGCAGACCGGCACATGGCCGAAGCCCTGGTCCTCGAACCGCTGCAGCCTGGCGGCGACGGGTGGCGGGATCTGCACTTCCGCCGCGTGATAGATCTCCCGCGCGATGGTGCGCAGCTTGTCCGCCAGCGGCAGCTCCGGCGGGTAGAGCGGCTTGAACCTCGCGTGGCCCTCATCCAGCAGGCGGCGCACGGCGCGGGCCAAGTCGGCGGCGCCGGCGGCGCCGTCGCTCCAGTGGGTGCAGAGGAAGGCCTCGGCGCCGATGCGGGCCATGGCATGCTGCACGGCGGCGATCTCGGCGTCGGTGTCGCTGGTGAAGCGGTTCAGCGCGACGACGACGGGCAGGCCGAACTTGCGCATGTTCTCCACATGGCGCGCCAGGTTGACCACGCCGCGTTCCACCGCGGCCACGTCCTCGGCGCCCAGCGCGGCCTTGGCCACGCCGCCATGCATCTTCAGCGCGCGGACGGTGGCGACGACCACGGCGGCATCGGGCGTGAGGCCGGCCGCTGTGCATTTGATGTCGAGGAACTTCTCGGCGCCGAGATCGGCGCCGAAGCCGGCCTCGGTCACCACCACATCGGCCAGGGCAAGGCCGAGCCTGGTGGCGATGACGCTGTTGCAGCCATGGGCGATGTTGGCGAAGGGCCCGCCATGCACCAACGCCGGCGAGCCCTCCAGCGTCTGCACCAGGTTGGGCTGCAGCGCGTCGCGCAGCAGCGCGGCCATGGCGCCATCGGCCTTGATGTCGCGCGCGGTGACGCTGGTGCCGTCGCGCGTGCTGCCGACGATGATGCGGCCCAGCCGCGCCTGCAGGTCCTCCAGGTCACGTGCCAGGCAGAAGATCGCCATCACCTCGCTCGCGACCGTGATGTCGAAGCCGTCCTCCCGCGGCACGCCCTGGACGGCGCCGCCGAGGCCGACAACCATGTTGCGCAGGTTGCGGTCGTTCATGTCCATCGACCGGCGCCAGGTGACGCGGCGCGGGTCGAGGCCGAGCGCGTTGCCCCAGTACAGGTGGTTGTCCACCATGGCTGCCAGCAGGTTGTTGGCGCTGGTGATGGCGTGGAAGTCGCCGGTGAAGTGGAGGTTGATGTCCTCCATGGGCGCCACCTGGGCGCGGCCGCCGCCGGTTGCGCCGCCCTTGACGCCGAAGCACGGCCCGAGCGAGGGCTCGCGCAGGCAGATCATGGTCCTGGTGCCCAGCGCATTCAGCGCGTCGCCGAGGCCGATGGTGGTGGTGGTCTTGCCTTCGCCGGCGGCGGTGGGGGAAATGCCGGTGACCAGCACCAGCTTGCCTTGCCCGGCGGCGCCCGCCCGGCCCGCGCCGGCGAGCACGAAGAAATCCACCTTCGCCTTGGTGCGGCCATACGGGATCAGCCCCTCGGCGGGAATGCCGGCGCGCTCGGCAATCTCGTGGATCGGGCGCAGGCTGGTGGCGCGAGCGATCTCCAGGTCCGTGGCCATCGTTGCGTTCCCCCAGGTTGCTGCGCCTGGATTATCGCTGCCGGGGGGTGGGAGGCAAGCCGGGCGGGAACCACGGGCGTGCGGGCGCGTCGGGTAGGCATGTCCTCGCCCTGCATCGATGTCTGCCGTTACGATGAAACCACCGGTTGGTGCCTGGGCTGCGGCATGACCAAGGCGGACAAGAAGGGCTGGAAGAAGCAGCCCGAGCGGCGCGACGGCATCCTCGGCGCCTTGCCCGCGCGGCTGGCCACCCTGGCTGGTATCGGCAGGACCACGGGCAAGGCGGCGCGCCACGGCAAGCGATAGCTGCCCGGCACGTCAGTGGTGGCACATCGGCAACAGCGCTGCTTGCGCCACCTCAAGGACACGTGAGCCTGCCGGTCCTACCCCATGCGTCGCGGTGGCAAGGGCCACCAGAGCATGGAAGCTGGAAGCAGATGAGCAAGATCGGGATGGCTTCGGCCGCGGCAGCCCTGGCGGCGATGATGGGCGCGGCCCCGGCGCTGGCCGAAGATGGCGTGCGCGGCAAGCTGGCGGGCGATTTCGTGGTGGGCCTGGGCGCCATCGGCGTACTGCCGGAGAACGGCAACCACAGTTCGGTCGACACCATCAATGGCCATGTCCGTGCAAGCAACTCGGCAACCGCCCAGGTCGACTTCACCTACTTCATCAATCCGAACATCTCGCTGAACCTGATCGTTGCCAGCACGCAGCACGACCTCAGCGTGAAGGGCTCGGCGCTGGGCAATGTGCAGCTGGGCAGCATCTGGGTGCTGCCGCCAACCCTGACCCTGCAGTACCACCCGCTGCCGCAGAGCCGCTTCAGCCCCTATGTCGGCGCCGGCCTGAACTACTCGATCTTCTATGGCTCCAGCCTCAGCGGGGCGAACCCCGCGGTGCGCAGCGTGGCGGTGAACAACGGCTTCGGCTTCGCGCTGAACGCCGGCATCGACTACGAGATCTCCGGCCCCTGGGGCATCAACCTCGATGTCAAGAAGCTGTTCCTGTCGCCGAATGCGGCGGTGGGCACCAACCTGGGCGTGAAGGTGCATGCCTCGACCGAGCTGAACCCGTTGGTGGTCGGCATGAGCGTGCGGTACCGCTTCTCGCTGTAGCAGCCGAGGGGGCTGCCCGGGCATGCGCCCGGGCGGCGCTTCGGCTTCAGGCGCGCTGGCGGATCTGCAATGCCGCCAGCGTTTCGTCCACCATCGCCACCGCGCGTTCCATGTCGGCCGGCGTGACGTCGCCGATGCAGCCGACGCGGAAGGTCGGCGTCGGCGTGTTGTAGAAGTTGCTGATCAGCACCTCCCGCCGCTTCAGCTCATCGACGAAGCGCTGCAGCTCGAAGCCCGGGTCCGGCGGCTGGTGGATGATGTTGATGATCGGTCCTTGCTGGGCTTCCTCCAGGTAGGGCTTCAGGCCGATCCGCCGCATGCCCTGGTGGAACACCCGCGAGTTCTCCCGGTAGCGCGCCAGGCGGGCCGGCTGGCCTTCGGCGGCGTGGTAGTCCAGCGCCGCGCCGAAGGCGGCCAGTACCTGCACCGGGGGGGTGAAGCGGAAGCTGCCGGGGCCGGCGCGCAGCACCTGGCCGTAGACGTCGTTCAGGTCGAAGCTCCAGCTGCCGGCATTGCCGGCGCAGGCCTGCACCCGGGCGGTATCGACCACGGCGAAACCGATGCCCGGCAGCGCCTCCAGGCACTTGCCGGAGGTGAACATCACCGCATCGCATTCCGGATGCTCGGCCAGCGAGAAGGGCAGCGCGCCGAAGGCGGAGACCGCGTCCAGGATCAGCCGGCGCCCGGCGGCGTGGACCACGGGGCCGATCAGGTTGGGGTCGTTGACGATGCCGCCGCCGGTTTCGCTGTAGACCATGGCGACATGGGTAATGCCGGGGTCAGCCGCCAGCGCGGCGGCGATCTCCTCAGGCGCCACGGCGCGGGTTTCCGGCAGCGTCAGCGTCACCACCTGGCGGCCGGCCTCGCGCGCCAGGCGCTCCACCCGGCCAGCATAGGTGCCGTTCAGCGGGATCAGGATTTTGCCCGTGCCGGCCGGGACGAAGGTGCGGATGGCGGCTTCCATGATGAAGTGGCCGCAGCCCTGCAGCATCAGTGCCTCATGCCGCCCCACCATGCCGCCGGCAAGCGCCAGCACCTTGGCGCGGATCCCGGTCAGCACCGCCTTGAAGTCGTTGTCCCAGGGCGCGATGTCCTGCGCCATGGCGGCACGCACCTCGGGGCGGGTCTGCACCGGGCCGGGGATCAGCAGCAGCATCGCTCGCAACTCCTTCAGACGAAAAGGCCGCCGCGGATTTCGCGGGCCAGCTTCAGGCGGATCGCCTCGGCAAAGGCGACATAGTCGGGGCAGTCCATGGCGAAGCTGCCGGGGCCGCCGATCACTTCCGCCGCGTAGTGCGCCAGCAGGTCAGGTTCCTCGTTCAGCACCGCCAGGCCGTTGATGGTGACCCCGGCGGCGACGCCGATATCCCGCACCGGGCCAGGCGCCCTGCCCTGGTTGTGCCGCCCGTCGCCGGAGACGTCCAGCACCAGCCTGGCAGCATCGGCCGGACATTGCGCCAGCAAAGCCAGCGCGGCAGCCATGCCGGTGCCGATGGCCGTGGCGCCGGGCTGCGGCAGGCGCGGCGCGTCCTCGATGCCCGCGGCCAGGACCTCGGCGGCGGCCGCGCCGTCCACCAGGTGCCAGGGCAGCGCGACCTCCGGCGGCGGGGTGGTGCCGGACCAGAACAGCAGGGCGACCGCCACCGCGCCGCGTGGGCCGGCGGTGCAGGCCGCGATGATGCCAGGGTCGCGGAAGGCCGCGGCATAGCCGCCGACCATCAGGCCGAATTCGGCGTAGTCGACACTCGCGGAGACATCCACCGCCAGGCAGAGGGCCAGATCCACAGGCTGCATGCACCAACCTTCCAATGCCGTTATGCTGCCCCGCAACAGTGGCGGGAGCATGACATGCTGCGGCGGAACCTGATGGCGGCGGGCGCAACCCTGGCGCTGACGCCTTTAGTGGCGCCCCGGGTGGCGCGGGCGCAGTCCTGGCTGCAGCACCCCATCCGCATGGTGATCCCCTACACCCCCGGCGGTGCCACCGACGCCATGGCCAGGCTGGCGGCGCAGAAGCTGTCGGAGCGGCTCGGCGTCAGCGTCACGCCGGAAAACCGGGCCGGCGGCAATGGCACGGTCGGCGGCATGGCGGTGGTCCAGGCGCCGGCGGATGGCAGCACCATCCTGTTCACCGCCTCCATCCATGTGATGGCGCGGCAGGTGATGAAGGCGCCGCCCTACGACCCGCTGGTGGATTTCACCCCGGTGGCGCGCGTCGGCCGCGGGCCGCTGCTGCTGGTGGCGCCGCCGCGGCTGCCGCAGTCCAGCATTGCGGACGTGGTGGCGGCGGCACGGCGGGAGCCGGCGAAGTGGACCTTTGCCACATCCTCCCTCGGCTCGGCCGGGCATCTGGCGACGCTGGAGTTCAACCGGCTGGCCGGGCTGGATATCCCCATCGCGCCCTATCGCGGCAGCGCGCCGGGGCTGGCCGATGTGGCCGCGGGCAACGTGCAGCTGATGCTGGACCCCATCCTGGCAACGCTGCCGCTGGCGCGGGGCGGCCAGGTCAAGGCGCTGGCCATCACCACGGCCGCCCGCAGCGCCATCGCGCCGGAAATCCCCACCGCCGCCGAGGCCGGGATGCCCGGGCTGGAGTTCGCCAGCTGGTACGGCATCTGGGGGCCGCGGGGGCTGCCGGGCGGTATCGTCGGCCGGATCAACGCCGAGATGCAGCAGGTGATGGCCGACCCCGCCGTGGTGCGCCGCCTGACCGAGCTGGGCTTCGAGCCGGTGGCGGAAAGTCCGGCGGCCTTCGCCGACTTCATCGCGCGCGACGTGGCCCATAACGCCGAATTGCTGCGCGCGGCGAATTTCCAGCCGGAATAGCTTGCGTCAGGTCAAGGTCCCGCCGCGCACCGGGGCGCACCCTGCCGCGTTGCCATAAATCGGCAACGAACGGGAGGGAGCCATGACCAACCGGCCCATGCATGAGGTGATGCATCGGCGCAGCCCGGTGACGCTGCGGCCGGAGGCCACGGTGCAGGAGGCCTGCATCGCCATGCGCAACAATCGGGTGGGGGCCGTGCTGGTGACCGACCATGCCGGCCGGCTAATCGGCATCTTCACCGGGCGGGACGCGGTGGCGCGGATGCTGGCGGACGCGCGCGACCCCCGGGCGACCATGCTGCGCGATGTGATGACGCACCGGCCGACCTGCCTCGGCCCGCAGCACACCGCCATCGAGGCGCTGCGGCTGATGCGCGACAGCGGCTTCCGCCATGTGCCGGTGATGCATGGCGAGCAGCTGCTGGGCATCGTTTCCCGCGGCGACTTCCATGGCCATGAAACCGCCCGCCTGGACGACGAATCGGTGTTGTGGGAGCGGCTGTAGGCTAGCCTGGGTGCCCCAGACCGGAGCCGCCGCCATGCCGAAACAGCTTGTCACCTCGCCGCTGCTGCCGTCGCCGAGCGGGCACTTTGCCCAGGCGACCATCATCGAGGCCCGCGGCCGGCTGCTGTTCATCTCCGGCATGCTGGCCAAGGATGCCGCGGGCAACATGGTCGGGGTCGGCGATATCGAGGCGCAGACCCGCCAGGTCTGCGAGAACCTGAAGGCCGCCGTGGAAGCCGCCGGCGGCACGCTGGACGATATCTGCCGCGTCGACGTCTACATCCGCAACATGGAGCAGTTCCCGCAGATCCATAAGGTCCGGCGGGAATACTTCACCGGCACGGCGCCGGCCTCCACCATGGTCGAGGTCAGCAAGTTCACCACGCCGGATGCGCTGATCGAGATCAACGCAATCGCGGCCATCGCCTGAACTGGCGCGCTGGGGGCGGGCCGGGTCAGGCTCGCCGGACGGATGGCCGCGCGCGGGGCATCGCAGGGTTCCCGGTTGCAGGGCAGCACATCCGTCCTGGCTGCTCGATAGACAAATAGTGCTTCAGCGAACCAGCAGCCTGGCGTGGCAGGCGCCTTCGCCGGGCGCGGCCACGTCGCCGGCGTCTCGGAACCCCACCTGCGACAGCCGCGCGATGTTCTCGGCCGTGGCCAGCGAAAGCCGGGCGCCGGCGCTTTCCGGCACCTGGCGGAAGTAGCGCCGGTAGTTCGCCACGTCGCGCGTGTCGGCCGACTGGAGCGCCAGGACCGCGTCGATGCCGGCCGCCAGGGGCAGCGGGTCGGCGCCCAGCTGGGCCTCCGTCACCTCCACGGCGCGGCCACTGCGGTGAAAGGCGTAGCGCACCTGCACCTGGTTGAAGCCATCGGCATTGCCGAGCAGCAGCAGGTTCGGCTCGGTGCCGGGCAGGCGGGCGAGCACTGGGCGCCAGTCGCATTCCAGCGCGGGGCGGGCCTGGGCGGCACGCAGCCCGGCCAGCGGCGGCGGCGCGGGCCAGACGGCAACCAGCAGCAGCAACACGGCCTGGCCACCGACCAGCGCGGCCACCACCGGCACCAGCCGCGCCCGGCCGGCACCGATGCCGATGGCCATGGCCACCGCCAAGCCCGGCAAGGCCGCCAGCAGGAATCGCGGATTGTGATTGGTGGCCAGGAAGTGCCCGGCCAGCGGCGGCGCCGCCAGCAGCAGCGCCAGCCCCAGCACGGCGAAGCGGGCGGAGACGCCCCAGTGCACCCAGGGCCAGCGCGCCAGGTGGCGGGCGCGCCAGCCGCGCCAGGTCAGCACCGCGGCCGCGGCCAGCCCCAGGACCAGCGCCACCAGCAGCAGCGGCCCGAAGGCCCAGTCCGCGACGAAGGCGAGCCACTGCCCGGGATAGCCGAGCGGCCCCTCGCCGCTGATCTCGTGGGTGTGCCAGTCCTCCAGGGCGTAGCGGGCGTAGCCGATGTAGCGGCCGCCATTCAGCGCCCAATGCGGCCAGGCCAGCACCAGCGTCACCGCCAGCGCGGCGCCCAGCCGGGGCCACCGCGCCGGGGCCAGCACCAGCAGCGCGACGGCGGCGACCAGCAGGGCCGGCAACACCTGCGGCACGAAGCTGAGCCGCGCCAGCATGCCCGCCGCCAGGCAGAGGCCCGCCAGCAGCGCATTGCCGCGCGGCGGCTCGGGCTGGCATTCCCGCGCCAGGCACCAGAGCAGGCCGGCCAGCGCGGGCATCAGCAGTACCTCGCTCATCCAGTCCTGCGCCGCGGCCAGCGTGACGGGCGCCACCAGGAAGGCGGCAGCGGCCAGCAGCGCCGGGCCGGGCGCGGTCACCATGCGTGCCGTGGCGAAGACCAGCCAGGCGGACAGGGCGACGCTGATGCAGGAGACCAGCCGCAGGGTGGTCATATCGGCCAGCCCGGCCAGGCCGAGCGGCAGGGCCAGCAACCGGACGCCGGGCGGGTGGTGGCGGGAGCTCAGGAACAACGAGTCCCGCAGCGCGCCCCAGCCCCCTTGGGCCTTGGCCACAAGGTCCTTCTGCAACTCGTCGGCATAGCCGATCTGGTCCCAGCCAGCGACTTCCGGATGCCGCCAGATCCAGAACAGCGCGGAGCCGCCGACGACCAGCGCTACCAGCGCAAGGCAGGCCGCCGGCAGCAGCGGCAGCAGGCGTCGCCGGGCCTCGGGGAAGGCGCGGGACCAGGTCGGCAGCGACAGGGAGGACGACAACGGCAGGCTCCGGAACGGCAGGGCTGCATGCTGCACCGCCGAAGGCCGGTTGCGTTTCACAGCCCGGCCAGCGCCACGCACCTCCGCGCGAGCGGCCCCGCGAAAAGGGATGCAGCGGAGGCCCTGGCTGGCGCAGGATGCGCCTGACCAGGCAGCCCACAAGGCTTGGCGAAAACATGGGAGGTTCACGATGCTTCGTCGCAGCGTGCTGGCGCTTGGCGCCGGCGCCCTGGCCGCGCCTCAGCTCGCGCGCGCCGCCGACCTGACCGGCGTGTCCGCCGACGAGATCAGGATCGGCAACACCATGTCCTACAGCGGGCCGGCCAGCGCCTATGGCGTGATCGGCCGCACCGAGGCGGCGTTCTTCCGCATGGTCAACGCGCAGGGCGGCGTGGCCGGGCGGCGGGTCAACTTCATCACTTACGACGACGGCTACAGCCCGCCGAAGACGGTGGAACAGACCCGGCGGCTGGTGGAGCAGGACAAGGTCGCCTTCATCTTCCAGGGCCTGGGCACCGCGGCCAATTCCGCCGTGCAGCGCTATCTGAACCAGCGTCGCGTGCCGCAGCTGTTCGTCGCCACCGGCGCCGACAAATGGGCCGACCCGAAGGAGTTTCCGTGGACCATCGGCTGGCAGCCCAGCTACCGGACGGAAGCGCAGATCTACACCAAGCACCTGCTGGAGGCGCATTCCGGCGCCAAGGTGGCGCTGCTGTACCAGAACGACGACTTCGGCAAGGACTACGTGACCGGGGTGAAGGACGTGCTGGGCGCGCGGTTCGACGCCATGGTGACGCCGATCACCTATGAGGTGACGGACGCGACCATCGACAGCCAGGTGGTGCAGATGCACAGCGCCGGCGCGCAGGTGCTGATCACCGCGGCGACGCCGAAATTCGCGGCGCAGACCATCCGCAAGGTCTACGACATCGGCTGGCGCCCGGCGGCACACTACCTGACCAATGTCTCGATCTCCGCCGCCACGGTGATGAACCCGGCCGGCGCCGAGAAGGGCGTCGGCGTGATGACCAGCGCCTACCTGAAGGACCCGACCGACCCGGGCTGGGCGGATGATGCCGGCATGAACGAATGGCGCGGCTTCATGCGGCAGTGGATGCCCGATGGCGACATGACCGACGCCTCGATTCCCTATGCCTATGGCGCCTCGCTGACCATGCTGCAGGTGCTGAAGCAGTGCGGCCAGGACCTCAGCCGCGAGAACGTCATGGCGCAGGTGGCCAACCTGAAGGACCTGGTGCTGCCGACGATCATCCCGGGCATCAAGGTCAACACCAGCCCGACCAACTTCCACCCGATGCGTCAGATGCAGCTGCAACGCTGGACCGGCACGACGTGGCATCGGTTCGGCAACGTGATCGAGGGTGCGAACGTTTGAACTGACAAGGCGGACTGGCCCTGGGGTCATCGCCGCCGATTGGGAGGAAGCAATGCTGCATCGTCGCCATCTGCTGGCTGGCGCCTTCGCCATGCCGGCCATCGCCCGCGCCGCGGAAACCCCGGGCGTCACCGCCGATGAACTGAAGATCGGCAACACCATGCCCTACAGCGGCCCGGCCAGCGCCTATGGCGTGATCGGCCGCTGTGAGCAGGCCTTCTTCAGGATGATCAACGACCAGGGCGGCATCGCCGGGCGGAAGATCAACTTCGTCACCTACGATGACGGCTACAGCCCACCGAAGACGGTCGAGCAGGTGCGGCGGCTGGTGGAGCAGGACCGCGTGGCCTTCCTGTTCAACACGCTGGGCACCGCCAGCAACACGGCCATACTGCGCTATGTGAACCAGCGGCGGGTGCCGCACCTGTTCCTGGCAACCGGCGCCGACAAATGGGGCGACCACGAGCAGCACCCCTGGACCATCGGCTACCAGCCGAGCTACCGGGTGGAGGCGCAGATCTACACCCGCCACATGCTGGCGCAGAAGCCCGGCGCCAAGCTGGCGCTGCTGTACCAGAACGACGACTTCGGCAAGGACTACCTGGCCGGCATGCGCGACGTGCTGGGCCCGCGCTTCGACGCCGTGGCGCAGCAGAGCTTCGAGATCACCGACCCCACGGTGGACAGCCAGGTGGTGGCGCTGCAGGCCAGCGGCGCGGAGGTGCTGCTGACCGCGGCGACGCCGAAATTCGCCGCCCAGGCGATCCGCAAGGTGTTCGATGTCGGTTGGCGGCCGCTGAACTACCTGACCAATGTCAGCATCTCCATCGGCTCGGTCATGCAGCCGGCGGGTGCCGAAAAGGGTGTCGGCATCATCACCAGCGCCTATGTGAAGGTGGCCAACGACCAGGCCTGGGCCAGCGATGCCGGCATGCTCGGCTGGCGCGACTTCATGCGGCGCTACATGCCCGAGGCCGACCTGGAGGACAGCGGCTACATCACCGGCTACGGCGTCTCGACCACGCTGATGCAGGTGCTGCACCAGTGCGAGGGCGACTTCAGCCGGGAGAACGTGATGCGTCAGGCCACCGCGCTGCACGGCTTCACCAACCCGACGCTGCTGCCCGGCATTACCGTGAACACCAGCCCGACCAATTACCGGCCGATCCGGCAGATGCAGCTGCAGCGCTGGACCGGCAGCAACTGGCAGCGCTTCGGCGAGGTGATGCAGAGCACCGAGGCGTAGCGGCGCCCTCTGGCCCTCCGCTCGCGCCCGCCCTAGTCTGCGGCGCGAGTTGGAGGAAGTCCCATGCCCGAAAGCGCCGTGGATACGAAATTGGCCCAGGAGACGCGCCTGCCGCTGGCCGGCCTGCGCGTGCTCGACCTTACCCTGGCCCGCGCCGGCCCCACCTGCGTGCGGCACCTGGCGGATTGGGGCGCCGACATCATCCGGGTGGAACCCCCGGCGGCCGGCGACGGCCTGGGCGGCGCGCGCGACGGCTTCGACCAGATCAACCTGCACCGCAACAAGCGCGGCCTCAGCATCGACCTGAAGAACCCCGCGGGGCATGCCGCCTTCCTGAAGCTGGCGGCCACCTGCGACATCCTGGTCGAGAACATGCGGATGCAGGTCAAGCACCGCCTGAAGATCGCCTATGACGACCTGAAGGAGCTGAACCCGCGGCTGATCTACGCCTCCATCTCCGGCTTCGGCCAGACCGGGCCGTACAGCAAGCGCGGCGGCGTGGACCAGATCGCCCAGGGCATGGGCGGGCTGATGACCATCACCGGCGAGGCCGGCCGCGGCCCGATGCGCGTGGGCATCCCCATCAACGACCTCACCGCCGGCAACCTGCTGGCGATGGGCATCATGATGAAGCTGTACGACCGCGAGCGCACCGGCAAGGGTGGCTACGTCCATACCAGCCTGCTGGAAGCCCAGGTCTTCATGCTGGACTTCCAGGCCAGCCGCTTCCTGATGGACGGCGAAGTGGCGGGGCAGGCCGGCAACGACCACCCGGTGAACATCCCGATGGGCGTGTTCCCAACCACCGACAAGCCGATCAACATCGCCGCGTCCAGCCCCAAGCTCTGGACCAACTTCTGCAAGGCCGCCGGCCATGAGGAATGGCTGGAGGTGGAGGAGTGGAAGACCAATGGCGGCCGCTCGCGCGACCGCAAGCGGATCAACGAGATCATCGGCCAGGTCACAGCCCAGCACTCCAGCGAATACTGGATCGACAAGCTGGAGGAAGCCGGCATCCCGTGCGGGCCGGTGAACAACATCAAGGAAGTGTTCGAGGACCCGCAGGTCCAGCACCTGGAGATGGCGATGCCGATGCAGCATCGCACCCGCGGCGACATCAAGGTGGTGGCGCAGCCGGTGAACATCGAGGGCGTGGAGACCGGCTTCTACCGGGACATGCCGAACCTCGGCGAACACAACGAGGAAATCCTGGCCGAAGCCGGGCTCACCGCCGCGGAGATCGCGGCTCTCAAGGCAACTGGAGCACTCGGCTGATGGCCATGCAGGAACTCGCCGGCGGGAAGATCCTCGCCAGCCTCGAAGCCGGGGTCGGCACCATCGTCTTCAACCAGCCGGAAAAGCGCAACGCCATGTCGGTGGACATGTGGGGCGGCATGGGGGAGGCGCTCGACCAGTTCGAGGCGTCCGGCCAGGTGCGCTGCGTGGTGCTGAAGGGCGCCGGCGACAAGGCTTTCGTCTCGGGCGCCGACATCTCGCAGTTCGAGAAGGTGCGGTCCGACGCCAACGCGCAGCAGGAATACGACAAGATCACCAGCGCCGGCCGCGTCAAGCTTTCCAACTACAAGTGGCCGGTCATCGCGCAGATCCGCGGCTTCTGCATGGGCGGTGGCCTGGGCATTGCCATGGGCACGGATATCCGCATCGCGTCGGATGACAGCCAGTTCGGCATCCCCGCCGCCAAGTTGAGCATCGCCTACGGCTTCGACATGGTGCGCGCCCTGGTCGATCTCGTCGGCCCGGCCCATGCCAACATGATCCTGATGACCGGCGAGCGCTTCGGCGCGAAGGAGGCCGAGCGCTTCGGCCTGGTCAACAAGGTGGTGCCGGTGGACCAGCTGGACGCGGAAGTGGCCAAGCTGGCCGCGACCATGGCCGGCAACGCGCCGCTCTCGCTGAAGACCAACAAGATGACGGTGAAGTCGGTCTGCAAGGACCGCGCCGACCGCGACATGGACGCCATCAAGGCCGCCATGGCCGCGTGCTTCGACAGCAACGACTACAAGGAAGGCCGCCGCGCCTTTATGGAAAAGCGCAAGCCGGCCTTCCAGGGCAACTGATGGCGGCCGACGACGAGCTGGGCTGGCTCGGGGCCGCAGAACTCGCTGGCCTGTACCGCAGCCGGCAGCTTTCCCCGGTGGAGGTCGCGCAGGCGGTCCTCCGCCGGATCGAGCGGGTGGACCCCGGCGTCAACGCGATGGCACGGCTGACGCGGGAGCACGCCCTGGCTGCCGCCCGGGCCTCCGAAGCGGTGTTCCAGCGCGGCGAGACGCCTCGGCTGCTGGAAGGCGTGCCGATGACGATCAAGGACCTGCACTCGACCAGCGGCGTGCCGACCGAACAGGGCAGCCTGATCTTCCGCGGCAGCCTGCCGGATACGGATACGCCGGCCGTCGCCCGACTGCACGCCGCCGGTGCCGTGATGCTGGGCAAGACCACGTCGCCTGAGTTCGGCTGGAAGGGCGTCAGCGAAAGCCCGCTGACCGGCATTACCCATAATCCCTGGCGGCACGGGCTGAACGCTGGCGCGTCCTCGGCCGGCGCTGCGGTCGCGGCGGCCTGCGGCTTCGGCCCGCTGCATGAGGGGGGCGATGGCGCCGGCTCCATCCGCATGCCGGCCGCGTTCAGCGGGGTGTTCGGCTTCAAGCCGACGCATGGCCGCGTACCCTGCTGGCCGGTCTCGAACAACGATGCCGCGACGCATGTCGGGCCCATCACCCGCAGCGTGCGCGACGCGGCACTGATGGTGCAGGCCATGGCCGGGCCGCACCCCTGGGACTTCCTGAGCCTGGAAGCGCCGCCGCAGGACTACGCCGGCAACCTGGCGCCGGACCTGCGCGGCAAGCGCATTGCCTTCAGCGCCGATTTCGGCCATGCCCGGGTCGACCCCGACGTGGCCGCACCGGTGGCCTCTGCGGTAGCGGTTTTCGAGAGGCTGGGCGCGGTTGTCGAGCCGGTGACCCCGCCCTGGGGACCGCTGGGGCCGGAGCTGGTGCGATATTTCTGGCCGGCCGCCTTTGCCGCCAAGCGACAATACCTGGCCGAGTGGGCGGACCGGATGGACCCTGGCCTGGTCGCCATGCTGGAGGTGGCTGGGCGCCAGACGGTGCCGGAGTTCATGCTGATGCGGGAACGTCGCTTCGCCTATATCCAGGCTATCCACCAGTTCATGGCAGGCTACGACTTCCTGCTCTCGCCGGCGGTCAGCGTGGCCGCCTTCCCGGCGACGCAGCTGCAGCCGAGCCATTGGCCGCGGCACCCGTGGGATTGGCTGATGTGGGCCGAGTTCTCCTACCCGTTCAACTGGTCCGGCAGCCCCGCCGCCAGCGTGCCGTGCGGCTTCACGCCGGATGGCCTGCCGGTGGGGCTGCAGATCGTTGGTCGCCGCTTCGACGATCTGGGCGTGTTGCAGGCCAGCGCGGCCTTTGAGGCGGCGCGGCCTTGGGCGGGCAACCGGCCCCCCCTGGCGTCGTAACCATGACGTCGTGATCCCGCACACGGAAATTTCCGTGCGTCCATCCGGCGTTTCCGCCTAACATAAGGGCTCCGCTGCGTCGGCCGGCAAGAAGCCGCACCAGCGTTTTCAGGCTCGCGCCAGGGCGAAGGATCAGTTCCGGGAATGGATGGTAATTTGGAGAGCCTGATCGGCCATGCGCCGCAGGGCGACGCGCCGCATGGCAGTACGGGCGCGGAATCGCACGGCGCGCCGATCTCGCGCATCGTGGCCGAAGTGGCCGCGCGCTTCCCGGGCGAACGCATCACGCTCGGCGAGATGGCCGAGGCGTTCGGTGACCGCGCCTTCGGCCTGCTGATCCTGCTGCTGCTGCTGCCGTCGCTGCTGCCTGGCATGGCCTCCGTGTTCGGCACGCCGGTGTTGATCCTCGGGGTGCAGATGGGGCTTGGCCGGCGCGACCCGAAGCTGCCCGCCTTCATCGCCCGGCAGAGCATCAAGCGGGCCGACCTGCTGCGTCTGTCGGGCGCTTCCTCGAAGTGGGTGAAGCGGATCGAGACCTTCGTGAAGCCGCGGCCCGGCTGGTTCGTTTCCTCGGCCGGCGACAAGCTGTTCGGCTGGCTGACCGCCTATGTCGCGCTGATGCTGATCCTGCCCGGCCCCGGCACCAATGGGCCACCCGCCTTCGGCAACATCGTCATGGCGCTGGGCCTGGTGGAGGCCGACAACCGGACCATCGCCTGGGGCGTGGGGCTGACCATCGCCGGCTGCCTGTTCGCCACCGCGGTGCTGGTGGTGCTGTGCTGGCTGGGCGTGGCGGCCCTGGGCATGGTGTTCTGAAGCTGCTACGAATTGGGCATGCGACGGTGTCGGGAACGCGTGACGTGGGGCAACCCGCCAATCCGCGGCTGCCCCCGCAACTGTAGGCGGTGAGCCTGCCCCAACCAGCCATTGCACGCCCCGGCGTGTGAGAAGGCGGGGCGAGGTGACGACCCGCGAGCCAGGAGACCGGCCGACGCAGAGTTGTCTCGCGCGCATGGGGCGGGGTGCACCTGTGTATCGGACCAAGGGGCTGGGCTGAAAGGCCCGGCGCTTCCGCATGCGGGAACGACGCAAGCTGTTCCACCCCGGGCGACCGGGGCGGAGCGTTTCGTCACGCGCACATGGGGAGACATCCATGCGCACCACCCGTCTCGCAACGCTGGCCATCCTGGCGGCATTGCCCTTCCATGCCTACGGGCAGACCGCCATCCCCGACACCATCGTCACCGCCACCCGCATCCCCACCCCGGCCGAGCGGGTGCCGGCGGCCATCACCGTCATCACCCGCCAGGACATCGAGGAGCGTGGCTACCAGTCGCTCGCCGAGGCCCTGGTTGCGGTGCCCGGCATGCGCCTGGCACCCAGTGGTGGCCTTGGCCAGCAGACCAGCGGCTTCC
This sequence comes from uncultured Rhodospirillales bacterium, assembly GCA_903843125.1. Lineage (GTDB taxonomy): Bacteria > Pseudomonadota > Alphaproteobacteria > Acetobacterales > Acetobacteraceae > CAIMOR01. Next base: position 20,073 of record CAIMOR010000487.1, on the reverse strand, counting down.
TGCGCGGGGCCAACAGCGCCCATACGCTGGTGCTGCTGGACGGCGTGCCGATCAACGACCCCTCAGGCCCCTCCAACGCCTTCGACTTCGGCCAGGACCTGCTGGGCGCGGTCGAGCGGATCGAGGTGGTGCGCGGACCGGCCTCCTCGCTCTATGGCTCCTCGGCGCTGGGTGGCGTGGTCAACATCGTCACCCGCAAGGCGCCGGCGGACCGGCAGTTCGCGCCGTTCGGCGAGCTTGCCGCCGGTACGCAACGCACGCTGCGCGGCGGGCTGGGCGCCACCGGAACCGTCGGGCAGTTCGACTACCTGGTCGGCACCCAGGGGCTGACCACCCAGGGCTTCAGCAACCTGGCGCCCCGGCTGCAGACCAGCACCGGCGAGGCGCACGGCTTCCGCGGCGCGGCGACCACGGCGCGGCTGGGCTGGACCCCGACCGAGGGCACCCGGGTTGAGGGGCTGCTGCGCTGGCAGCAGAACCGCTTCGGGCTGGATGGCCTGAACGACAGCGGCCAACTGGCGACCGACCCGAACTATCGCGGGCTGGACCAGCGCGTCACCGGCCAGTTGCGGGCGGAAACCAGCCTGTTCGACGGCCGCTGGACCACCGGCCTGCGCGGCTTCGATACCGAGAATCGGCGGCGCTACCTGAACCTGCCCAATGCCGGCGCCAGTGCCGACTACAGCACCACCAGCGACCTGAACCGCGGCCGCCGGCAGGGCCTGGAGTGGTCCAACACGTTGCGCCTGCCCGGTTTCGGCCCGGCGCAGGACGGCGCCCTTGCCTTCGGCGTGCTGCACGCGCTGGAACAAACCGACAGCCGCGCCGGCTACCCGGGCTACACCACCACCACGCGGGCCCAGCAGCACAGCACCGGCGGCCATGCCAGCGTGCAGTATCGGCTGTGGAACCGGCTGGACCTGACCGGCGGCTTGCGCGAGGAAGCGACGACCGGCTTCGGCGAGGCCACCACCTGGCGCGCCGGCGCGGTGCTGGCGGTGCCGGAGTTGAACAGTCGCATCCGCGCCTCGGGCGGCAGCGCCTACCGGACGCCATCTCTGTACGAGCGCTTCGGCATGGCGCCGGGCTATGTCGGCAACGCGGCGCTGCGGCCGGAACGCAGCCTGGGCTGGGAGGTAGGTACCGAGACCGACATTGCCGCGGCGGGCAAGCCCAACTTCGCCACGGCGGGCTGGACCTTCTTCCAGTCCACCGTACGCAGCCTGATCAACTACAGCGCCATCGACGCCTTCACCTTCACCCAGGCCAACGTGGACCGGGCGAAGATCCATGGTGCTGAGCTGGGCCTGACCCTGCGTCCGGCCAGCTGGCTGGAGGGCACGGTGGCCTGGACGCTGACGGAGGCCTTCGACGCCACGACGCAGCAGCGGCTGGCGCGACGGCCCGAGCACGTGCTGAGCCTGGTCGGGCGGGTGCAGCCGATCGAGCGGCTGGTGGTGGCGCCCACGGTGCTGTTCACCGGCCGCAGTCCGGAAGGCGCCTATGCCAGCTACGGCAATACCGGCGACCCCAACACCACGCCGCACAACAACCGCGCCGGCGCGGTGCTGAACCTGACCGCGACCTACCGGCTGATGCCCGAGGTCGCGGTCTTCCTGGAAGGCCGCAACCTGACCAACAGCCGGTGGGAGCCGATCAACGGCTTCGCCACGCCGGGGCGCAGCTTCCTGCTCGGGACGCGCTTCGCGCTGTAGGCGGGCGCGTCAGCCGCCGATCAGGCGGCCCATGTCTTCCACCTGGTGCCCGGCCCGGCCGTGCAGCGCGGCGCGGGCGGCCAGGCCGGTGGCCACGGCGGTGAGGGTGGCGAGGATGAACAGAAGGGTGCCGAACATGGCGGGATGTCCTGATCCGCGATGCTCGGCCCCATGGCCGTCAAGGGCATCGCGGCCCGGCAGGCACCATGGCGGCAAGGCGGCAACGTGGCATTGATGCGGCGCAACATGGCGTGCCGCGTGCCGGCGGCCGTGGCTGCGGCGCGCTATTCCCAAGTGAGCTTGTGCTGGTCTTCCAATTCCAGTTCAGCCGTCTCGCGAGCGAAGCCGCGGGCGACGACGACGAGGGCCAGGCCGCCGCCGAGAATGCCGAAAAACAACCACATACCGAGCATGGTGAGATCCTCCAGCCATGGCCACATGCGCAGGGCTGCGGGAAGGCTGGCCGCAAGCCGTGAACAGGCGGTTGAGCCCGACAAAATGTTACGCCTCATGGCCGCCCGATTGCCGCGCGCCGCCAACCGCGCCAACATCCCGCCAGCGACGGAGGCGACGGGCATGCTGGGACGCAGGGCATTGCTGGGTGGCATGGCGATGGCCGGCGCCGCGCAGGCCGGCATCGCGCAGGCCCAGGGCTGGGTGCCGCAGAGACCGATCCAGATCATCGTCGGCTTCGCCCCCGGCGGCGGCAGCGACATCGTTGCCCGCGGCCTGCAGCAGGCCGCGCAGGATGTGCTGCCGCAACCCATCGTGGTGGTCAACCGGCCCGGGGCGGCCGGCGTGCTGGCGGCCCAGCAAGTGGCTCAGGCCGCACCGGACGGCTATTCCCTGCTGGTCACCGGCGGCAGCGAAAGCACCAGCGTGCCGCATTACCGCGAGGTGCCCTACGACCCGCAGCGCGACTTCCACCATGTCATCCTGGTGGCGCGCTACCCGCTGGTGATGCTGGTGAAGGCCGACAGCCCGTTCCGCAATCCGCAGCAGCTGATGGCCATTGCCAAGCGCACGCCGGGGCGGCTGACCTATGGCAGTTCCGGCGTGGGCAGCCTGTACCAATCCGTCTTCGTCGTGCTCGGCAAGCGCGCGCATGTGGAGCTGCTGCATGTGCCCTACACCGGCGGCGCGCCGGCGCTGACCGCCGTGGCCGCCGGCGAGGTGACCGCGACCGTGGCGACGCCGGACGAATGCAAGGCGCTGGTCGATGCCCGCGCGCTGCGACCCATCGGCGTCGCCTCACGCGAACGCTGCGCCGAGTATCCGCAGGTGCCGACGCTGATCGAGAGCGGCTACGACGTGTACATGGAAAACCTGAAGGGGCTTTCCGTGCCGGCGGCCACGCCGGCACCCGTGGTGGCCGCGTTGTACGAAAGCTTCCATCGTGCGCTGGCAACGCCGACCTGGCGCAGCTTCGCCCAGCGCGTCGGCATTGCCACGGCCGACCGCGACGGCGCCGCCTTCAGCCGCGATATCCAGGACATGTCGGACGCGATCGCGGCCGCGGTGAAGGGGTGATGGCGATGTGGCAACGGCGGACAACGCTGGCCCTGCCGGCGCTGATGCTGGCCCGCGGTGCCGTGGCGCAGGCAGCCTGGCCGGTCCGCCCGGTGCGCTACATCGTGCCCTACCCGCCCGGCGGCGGCGCGGACACCATCGCGCGCATGTTCGTGCCGGTGTTCAACGAACAGCCTGGTGCGCCGCAACTGGTCATCGACAATCGCGGCGGCGCCGGCGGCAATATCGGCGCCGAGATGCTGGCCCGGACCGCGCCGGATGGTGCGACGCTGGGGCAGATCACCATCGGCACGCATGGCACCAACCCCACGCTGTTCCCGCGCCAGGGCTTCGACCCCTACACCGACTTCACCCCCATCGCGCTGATCGGCCAGCAGCCGGTGACGATCTCGGTCAACAAGGACAGCCCGGTGCGGACGCTGGCGGACCTGCTGAAGCAGTCCGGGGAGCTGACCTGCGGCAGCAGCGGCAACGGCACCAGCGGCCACCTGACCACCGAAGTGCTGAAGGCGCGCAGCGGCCTGCACCTGCAGCACGTGCCCTATAGGGGCAGCGGGCCGTGCTGGGCCGACCTCGTGGCCGGGCGCATCGACCTGGTGGCGGAGAACATCCATGTCGCGCTGCCGTTCCACCGCGCCGGCGACACGCGGATCATCGCGGTGACCGGGCGCGGCCGCAGCAGCCTGGTGCCGGACGTGCCGGCGCTGCTGGAAGTGCTGCCGGAAAGCGTGGTGTACAGTTGGAACGGCATGGCCGGCCCGGCCGGATTGCCGGTTGCCCTGGTGCGCCAGGCGGTGGCGGCGTGCAAGGCCGCCTTCGCCCAACCCAGCCTGCAGGCGCGCTACGCCGAGTTGGGGCTGGAGACCACCGAGCCCGACCCCGACGCCTTCATGACGTTCATCCGCAGCGAGATCGCCTTCTGGCGGAAGATCATCACCGAGGCCGGGATCAAGCTGGAGTAGCCTGCCGCCCGAGCGGCGCAGCCCCGCAGGGCGCGAAGCCGCGGATCGGCCCGCCAGGCGCTCACGCCGGAAACGGGTACTTGTCCAGGTACTTCTGGTATTCCGGCTCCACGTCGATGGCCAGTGTCGCCAGCGCGCGCACCACGGCGCAGTAGAAGGCCGCGGTGACGGTCAGGTCCACCATCTGCTCATTGGTCAGGTGCGCCTGCAATGCGGCGAAGGTCTCGGCCGACATGCCGCCGGCGAAGATCTCGCGGGCGCCCTTCAGCACCAGCAGCGTCAGCGCGTCCAGGCTGCTCGGCTTGCCGGCGGTATCGGCGATCATGCCCTCGATATCGGCATCGGTGACGCCGAAGTCGTAGCCGATCTTCACGTGGTGCGACCATTCGTAGCTGGACTTCGCCAGCCAGCCGACCTGCAGGATGGCCAGCTCCCGCAGCCGCGGGTCGATCTTCGCCTGGAAGCGGATGTACTGGCCGAGCCCGCTGAAGGCACGGGCGGCGCCCGGGCTGTTCACCAGGCAGCGGTGCAGCGTGATCATCCGCTTCAGCAGCGGACGGTCTTCCTCGGAAAGGTCTTCCGGGTTGAGGTAGGGCAGCCGAGCCATCGACGGTTTCCTTAAACGCTGAACGGGGTGCCGAGTGGCGGCACGACAACCTTGGCCTTCGCGCCGGCCATCGCGGCGACAAAGCCGGAGGCGTCCGGCAGCAGCAGGCCGAAGGTGCCGAAATGGCAAGGGATGGCGGTCTCGACGCTGGGCAGGAAGCGCTGCACGGCGAGGGCCGCGTGCTTCGGCCCCATGGTGAAGCGGTCTCCGACGGGCAGGATCGCAACCTTCGGTCGGTAGAACTCGTCGATCAGCGCCATGTCGCTGAACACCGCGGTGTCGCCGGCATGATAGACCGCGGGTTCGGCCGCATCCTTCGGCAGGACCACCAGGCCGGTCGGGTGGCCGAGCGACTGCGATACGCCGTTCTCGTCAACCTCCGCGCTGCTGTGGAAGGCGATGGTCATCGCCACGCTGAACGCGCCCTGGTCGGTCTCGCCGCCGCTGTTCATCGGGTCCATGTTGGTGAGGCCCTGCCGCGCCAGGAACATCGCCAGGTCGTAGTTGGTCACCAGCCTGGCGCCCGTGGCTTTGCAGATCGCCACCGCGTCGCCCACGTGGTCGGCATGGCCATGGGTCAGCAGTACATGCGTGGCGCCGGCGCTGGCCGCTTCAACCGTGCCGGGAAACAGCGGGTTGCCGGTGAAGAACGGGTCGATCAGCACGACCGCGCCGTTGAATTCGAGGCGGAAGGCCGAATGGCCGAAAAACGTCAGCTTCATGCGTCGCTCTCCTTCTGCTTCTCGCGGTCCTGCAGTTCCCGCCACAGGATCTTGCCGACCGGCGACTTCGGCAGGGCCGCGACGAACTCGACAATTCGCGGCACCTTGTAGGCCGCCATCTGCTGCCGCGCCCAGGCGATGATCGCCGCGTCGTCCTCCGGCGCTCCGTCGCGCAGCGCGATGACGGCCTTCACCGTCTCGCCGCGGTAGGCGTCGGCGGTGCCGATCACGCAGGCCTCGCGCACGCTGGGGTGCTCGTACAGCTTGGCCTCCACCTCGGCCGGCCAGACCTTGAAGCCGGAAGCGTTGATCATCCGCTTCAGCCGGTCGGTCATGAAGAAATAGCCTTCCTCATCGACGCGGCCGATATCGCCGCTGCGGTAGTAGCGCCGGCCGTCGATCTCGGCGAAGGCGTCGGCCGTGTCGCGCGGCTTGCCCCAGTAACCGCGGAACAGCTGCGGACCGCTGATGAGGATTTCGCCGCTCTCGCCAGCCGCCACCGGCTGCAGCGAGACGGGGTCCACCACCAGCGCATGGGTGTCGAAGAACGGGATGCCCGCGCATTCCGGCTTCGGCCGGTTGACCGGGTTGAGCAGCGCCGTCGCCGCGGTTTCCGTGGCGCCATAGGCCTCGACGAACTCGATGCCGGTTGCCGCCTTCAGCCGATGCCACAGCGCCGCCGGCATGGTTGCGCCGCCGCTGGTGATGCGCTTGACGCTGGCCAGGTCCGCCGCGTCGAAGGCCGGGTTGGCCAGCATGTCGATCACCGCCGTGGGCGCCACGCCGAAATGCGTGACGCCGTAGTGCCGCACCAGCTGCGGCACCAGCGTGCGGTCCCAGCGCGGCACCGCCACCACCATGCCGCCGGTGTAGACCGGGCTATGGACGCAGTGCATCAGCCCGCTGACATGGTACATCGGCGGCAGGCCCATGAAGACCGTACTGGCGGTCATCTGGTGCCAGTGCAGCAGGCCCTGGATGTTGTGCTGGAAGCTGCGATGCGCATGCTCGCAGCCCTTCGGCGTGCCGGTGGACCCGCTGGTATAGGGCAGCAGCGCCAGGTCGTCGGCCATGGCCACGGGCTCAGGCGCGCGGGCGGTGCAGGCGACGACCTCGGCCCAGGCAACCACGCCGCTGGTGGCCTCGGCCGGCGCCGTCAACCAGCCCGGCAAGGTGAAGCCGGACGCTTCGGGCAGGTAGTGCGCGTAGTGCGCCGCCACCAGGCGCAGGTCACCACTCGCTCCCTCCAGCGCTATCGGCAGCAGGTCCTGCGCCGCCACCAGCACCCTGGCGCCGCTGTCGGCGAGGACGTAGCGCAGTTCGCCGGCCCGGCTCATCGGGCTGATCGGCACCGCGACACAATCGGCACGCTGCGCGCCGTAGTAGGCCACCAGCCAGTTCGGCGAGTTCTGCGCGTACAGTGCCACCCGCTCCCCGCGCTGCAGCCCGGCCGGGCCACGCAGCCAGCCGGCGAAGGCCTCCACCTGTTCGTTGAAGACGCGCCAGGTCAGCTCCCGCCCGAAGAAGCCGATGCCCGGCTGCGCGCCGAAGCGTGCCACCGTGACGCGCAGGTTGTGCGCCAGCGTCGCCTGCATCGGCGGCAGGCTGCGCGGCAGATGCGGTGGCCAATAGGCGGTCATGCGGCTCACTCCACCCGGATGTCGGCGGCGCGGATCACCGCCGCGTATTTCGTGCTTTCGGCGCGGATGAAACCGGCAAATGCGTCCGGCGCCATCCAATGCGGCACGGCACCCACCGCCAGCAGGCGTTGGGTCAGCGGCGGCAATTCATCGCGCAACGCAGCGCTCAGGCGCTGCACCACCGCGGCCGGCGTGCCGGCGGGCGCGATCAGCCCGAACCAGCCGACGCTCTCGTAGCCTAGCAGTGCCGCCTCCGCCACCGTCGGCACGTCGGGCAGCGCCGCCACCCGCGCGGCGCTGGTGACGCCCAGCGCCCGCAACTGCCCGGCCTGCACCAGCGCGAGGCAGGCGGGAATGTCCACCACGCCCAGCGCGGTATCGCCGGCCAGCACCGCGGTGGCCGCCGGTGCGCTGCCACGGAACGGCGCCATCGGCATCTGCAGCCCGGCCATCTGCAACAGCAGCGCGGCGGCCAAATGCATGCCGGTACCGTTGCCGCCATGCGCCATGGCGAAGCGTTCCGGCTGTGCCTTGGCCGCCGCGATCACCGCGCGCAGATCGCCCGGAATGTTGGCGCCGGCGACCAGCGCAAAGGGAATGTCCAGCGCCAGGCCCACCGGCGCCAGGTCGCGCTGCACGTCGTACGGCATGGTGGGTTGCAGCACCGGGTTCACGCTCAGCGCGCCGGCGGCGGCGATGCCCAGCACGTGGCCGTCCGGCGCTGCCTTGGCCACCACATCCACGCCGATATTGCCGCCGGCACCAGGCCGGTTCTCCACAACCACCGGCTGGCCGAAGCGCGCCTCCAGCCGCGGGGCCAGGGCACGGGCGAAGAAATCCGCGCTGGCGCCGGGGGCGAAACTGACAACCAGGCGAAGGCTGCGGCTGGGCCAGCCCTCGGCGTGGACCAAGGCGGGTGCGGCCACAGCGGGTCCGGCCAGTCCCAGCAACAGCGTCCGGCGTGCCAGCTTCATCGTTTCCCCTCTCAACTTGCGGCCGAGCCTGCGGCCTTCCCGCCGCTTTGACCAGAGCGGAAAAGCGCCGCAGATTGCGCGCCGTTCGACCAATCGGGGGAAATCGATCCATGGCTGCATCCACGCGGCGCGCCGCCTTGACCGGGCTGGCCGTGCTGGCAGCGCCGCGTATCGTCCACGCCGCCGAATACCCGGACCGTACCGTCCGGCTGATCGTGCCCTATGGCGGCGGCGGCCAGACCGACATCGTCAGCCGCATCACCGCCCAGGCGCTGAGCGAGCGGCTGGGCCAGACCGTGCTTCCGGACAACCGCCCGGGCGGCGCCGGCAACCTGGCGGCCGAGATGCTCGCGCGCAGCCCGGCCGATGGCTACACGCTGATGGTCGGCACCATGGGCACCAACAGCGGCGTCAACGCGCTGCTGTACCGCCAGCTCGGCTACAACTGGGAAACCGATTTCGCCCCGGTCGGTCAGTTCTGCAGCACCGCCAATGTGCTGCTGGTGCACACCAGCATCCCCGCAGCCAGCTTCCCCGAGCTGATCGCCTGGATCAAGGCGAACCCCGGCAAGTTCACCTTCGCCAGCGCCGGGGTCGGCGCCATCACGCACCTGATCATGGAGGACCTCGGCGCGCGCCTGGGGCTGGACATGGTGCATGTGCCGTACCGGCAGAGCACCCAGGCGATGACCGACCTGCTCTCCGGCCGGGTCCACGCCCGCTGCATCGGCATCCCCGAGGGCGATACCGTCCGCACCATGCCGACCATCCGCGCGCTGGCGGTGACGAAGGCCGAGCGCAGCCCGATGTGGCCGGGCGTGCCGACCATGGCGGAGACGGTGCCCGGCTTCGTCGGCGCCGGCTATTTCGGCCTGGTGGCACCGGCGAAGACGCCGGAGGACATCATCCTGCGCATCAACGCCGCGCTGAACGACGCGCTGAAGGACGACAAGCTGCGCGCCGGCTACGACCGCGTCGGCGCCGACATCGCGCCGCCCAATACGCCCGCGGAATTCCGCGCCCTGACCCGCGCCGACGCGGCCAAGTGGGGCCCGCTGATCCGCCGCCTGAACCTGATCGCCGAGTAGGAGTGACCCCGATGGACTTCGACACCGCCGTGGAGCAGGTGAAGCGCGACTGGCTGGGCCATGTCCGCGTCACGCATGACGACGTCTCCCCCAGCATGCTCCGCCGCATCGCCGCGACGCTGGACCAGGACCCCGACGCCTTCCCCCGCGGCACGCTGCTGCCGCCGCACTGGTTCAGCCTGTTCTGCTGTGAGAGCGCGAAGCAGAGCGACATCGGACCCGATGGCCACCCGAACAAGGGCGTGATCCTGCCGCCGATTCCGCTGCCGCGCCGCATGGGCGCCGGCCGGCGTGTGCGTATCCCCGGCGCCTTGCGCGTCGGTGATGCCCTGGTGAAGAAGGCCGAGGTGGCCGCCATAGAGCCGAAGAAGGCACGCACCGGGCAGATCTGCGTGCTGACCATGCGCCACACCTTCGAAGTGGCCGGCCAGGTCATTGCGGTGGACGAGTTCGACGCGATCTACCGCGAAGCCGTGCCGCCCGGCACCAAGAGCCCGGTCAATGCCGGCACCCCGGCGCCGACCGACGCGGCCTGGAGCGAGCGCAAGCATCTCAGCAATCCGCTGGTGTTCCGCTACTCCGCCATCACCTGGAACGCGCATCGCATCCACTACGACGCCGACTATGCGCGCGACGAGGAAGGCTACCCGAACATCGTGCAGAATGGCGGCCTGACCATGCAGCTGCTGCTGGACGCTGCGGTGAAGCACGCGCCGGGCAGCAGGCTGGTGGGGCTTTCCGCGCGGCTGACGCGGCCGATCTATGTCGGCGATACCATCACGCTGAACGGCCATGCACTGCAGGACGGCCGCATGGATGTCTGGGTGGCGGACAGCCAGGGCATGCTGTGCGGCCAGATGGAACTGGACTTCGCGTAGTGCCAGGGCCACTCGATGGCGTGAAGGTGATCGACCTCACCACCGTGGTGGTGGGGCCGATCTGCACCCGCACCCTTGCCGACCAGGGCGCCGATGTGGTCAAGGTAGAAGCGCCCGGCGGCGATATCCTGCGTTTCCTGGCCGCCGGTTCGCGCACGCCGGCCATGAGCGGCAAGTTCATCAACTTCAACCGCAACAAGCGCAGCATCGGCCTCAACATCAAGCAGCCCGAGGGCCTCGCCGCGCTGAAGGCACTGATTGCCGAAGCCGACGTCTTCGTCAGCAACGTGCGCCCAGAAGCGCTGCTGCGCGCCGGGCTGGACCACGCCTCGCTCTCGGCGGCGAACCCGCGGCTGATCCATTGCAGCATCCTCGCCTTCGGCCGCGGCGGCCGTTACTACAACCGCCCGGCCTATGACCCCATCATCCAGTCGCTCTCGGGCGTTGCCGGCACCTTCCACCGCGCCATCGGCGAGCCGCGCTTCGTGCCGATGGTGATGACCGACCACACGACCGGACTGATCGCCGCGCAGTCCATCGGCTTCGCGCTGTACCGGCGGGAAAAGACCGGCGTCGGCGAAGCCATCGACGTGCCGATGTTCGAGAACATGGCCAGCTTCGTGCTGAGCGAGCATCTCGGCGCCGCCACCTTCGACCCGCCGGAAGGCCCGACCGGCGACGCGCGCCTGCTCTCGCCGGACTACCGCCCGCTGCCGACGCTGGATGGCTACATCACGGTCGGCCCCAACAACAACGCGCAGGCGTTTGCGTTCTTCGCCGCCATCGGCAAGCCGGAGCTGAAGGACGACCCGCGCTTCAACACCGCCATCACGCGCACCCAGAACGCGGAAGCCTTCTTCAAGGTCCGCGTCGAGGGCCTGGCGCAGAAGACCACCGCCGAATGGCTGGAGATCTTCGCGGCCTGCGACGTGCCGGCGGCGCGCTACAACTCCATCGACGACCTGCTGGAAGACCCGCACCTGCTGGACACCGGCTTCTGGAATTTCGACGACCACCCGACCGAGGGCCGCATGCGCCGCACCAGCGTGGCCAACAGGTTCAGCGGCGGCATGCGGCAGGAAACCCTGCCCGCGCCGCAGCTTGGCCGCGACACGCGCGCCGTGCTGGCCGCCCTCGGCTACCCTGAGACACAGATCGAGGCGATGCTCGCCTCCGGCGCCGCTTTCGAAGGACTGTGACCATGGCTCCCAACTGGCGTTCCCTGCTGTTCGTGCCGGCCACGGCCGAGAAATTCGTGGCCAAGGCGCATACCCGCGGCGCCGACGTCGTCATCCTGGACCTGGAGGACAGTATCCCGCCCAGCGAAAAGCTGGCCGCCCGTGCCGCGCTGCCGGCGGCGGTGAAGACCGTCGGCCAGGCCGGCGCCGCCGTCTGCGTGCGGGTCAACCGCCAACTGGAACTGGCCGTGCCGGATATCGAGGCCGCGGTCATACCCGGCGTCTCCGTGCTGATGCTGCCCAAGGTGATGGGCGCCGAGCACATCAGGCTGCTCAGCGAAGTGGTCGCGGTGCGGGAAGCCGCTGTGGGCATTCCGGTCGGCCAGACCCGCTTCATCGCCCTGGTGGAAACCCCGGCGGCACTGGCCAACCTGAACGCCATTGCGGCCGCGGACCCGCGCATGGCTGCCATGGGCGTCGGCAGCGAGGACCTCTCCACCGAGCTCGAAGCCGTGCCCGGCGCCGACACGATGTATGTCTTCGCCATGCTGAACATCGCCGCCTGCCGCGCCGCCGGCATCCTGCCGCTCGGCAGCGTCGGCGCCTTCGCCGATTTCTCCGACCTGGACGGCTACCGCACCTCGCTGCAGCGCTCCCGCAAGCTCGGCTTCGGCTGCGCCGCCTGCATCCACCCGCTGCACGTACCGATCATCAATGAGGAATACGGCCCGTCGGCCGCCGAGGTCGACCGCGCCCGCCGGCTCATCGCCTGCTTCGAGGAAGCCCTGGGCAAGGGCCTCGGCGCCGTCGCCTTCGAGGGCGCGATGATCGACCTGCCGGTGGTGGACAGGGCGCGGAAAATCCTGGCGCGGGCGCGCTGAACCTCCGCGGGCTAGACGTACTTCTTGGCCCGCCACGCCCTGGGGTTGTCGCTCGGCATCGCCAGGCCGGAGACGTCCAGCCCCAGGTTCACCAGCGTCTTCGCCTGCTCGATCGCGCAGCGATAGCCCTCCAGCACCGGGGCTTCCCAGCCCAGCGCGTCCAGCCTGGCCTGCAGCACCGGCGCCAGCCAATAGGCCGCCGAGCAGCCGATGATGAAGCATTCGGCGCCATCATTCTCAATGGCGTCCACCGCCGCCGCCACCGCGGCTTCCACCATCTCGCTGCGCTCACCGCGGTCGGCCTTGGCCCTCTCCTCGGCTATCGGCCGGTCGTTCGGCAGCACCGGCCGCGGCAACGGGTAGTTCAGGTTCCGGATCGAGGCGCAATTCGCCGCGAAGCCGTAGTGCCGCACCAGCATGGCCATGTGCATGTTGTGCGCCTCACTGATGTCCATCACCGTGAAGCGGTTGGCCAGAACGCGCGCCAGGTGCATCTGCGCATGGGCGCAACTCGTTACCGGAATGCGGTGGCGCCTGCCGATCTCGCGCGCCTCCTCGAAGCCAGGGTCGCCGCCGCCGAGCAGCACGATGCCGTTGTACTTCCCGCTGGCGCAGGCCTCGCGCACGATCCGCAGCCGGTTGACGCCGACGATGGCAAACTCCTCGCGCGTCTCGACCGGATGGTTGCCATGGGTTGCGAGGGCACCGTCGTGCAGGTCCCAGTCCACATCGGCCAGCGATGGCGCGACGCTGGCGTGGTTCATCAGCCGCGCCTCCTTCGGCCCGCCATTCGGGCGCATGCCGTAGTTCGCCTCGCCGGGCAGCGAGAAGGCGTTGATCAGCAGGAAGCGATAGCGGGCCTGGGCCATGGCGGGGTACCTCCGGAGCGGGACAATGCAGGCCGGAACCGCGGCGCTTCAACCCCAGGAAACCCGTTCGCTTCACCGCAGGCGGCGCTCGCGCCGCTGTTAGCTGCGCTGCCGCCCCCGCCTTGCCACATGAAGCCCAGGCGGGGGAACGGGCATGGTAGCGGCGGAAGCGCAGGATTTTCTGACCTACATAACCGAACTCCGCGAGCACGCCACGCCCGAGGCGCTGTTGGGGTTGCGCCCCGGCGCGCCACTGCAACTTCGCCATCGGCACAGGCGCGGCATCCACCGGACCGAAATCTGCACGCTGCAGGGCGAGCCATTGGGGTGGCTGCCGGCAGAGGACAGCATGGCCCTCGGCGACGCCGACGCCGCCTGCGCCGCGGAGGTCACGGCCCTGGTGCCGGCGCGGTTGCTGCCACGCGTGCATATCCGCATCTTCATGCCGATTTAACCCTACGCCGAACCAGCCGTAACCAAGCGCCACCAGGGCCTTGCGGCCTTTGCAGCGGTCGCGAATGCTTGCCCCGGCCGGCTGCCGCGTGCTACCCGCAGTTGAAGCGACATCCGCTGCCGTTCGACCCGGTTGCCGTGCCGGCATCCTGGTGATGGCCGGTGCCGCCCCGATACGGCCTTGATGGGCGCAGGTACCAGGAACTGTGATGATGGACCTTCCGGCCGCTTCCGATACCCCGCCGGCTGCGCCGCTTGGCGTTCCGCCCGAAATCCACGGTCTGGCCGACAGCGCCGGGGCCGACCGCATCATGGGCTGGGCATTGGACCACTCGCGCCCCGGGCACCGGCTGCGGCTGGAGCTGCGGCTGGGTGAGGAGGTCATCGGCGCCGGCGTCGCCAACAAGCCCCGCGCCGACCTGGAGGCCAATGGCATCGGCGACGGCCAGCACGCCTTCGAGATTCAAGTGCCGGCCGAACTGCTGCCGCGGGTCGGGGAGTTTCGCCTGTTCGGCTTCGCGGCCGACGGCAGCAGGGTTCGCGTGCCCGTGCGCATGCGTCGGCCTGCGCCAAAGCCGGCCGCCACCGCCGGCGCGCCCACGCCTGGCGTGGCGCCCGAGGACGTTGCCCGCCTGCGCGCGGAGCTTGGCGCCCAGGCCAAACGGCTGCGGGAACTGCCCGAGCCAAAGGCGCTGCAGGACATGCTGGCGCAGCATGGCGAACTCACCACCTTCGTGCGTGCCATGGTCGGGCAGATCGACAAGCGCCTCGGGGCAGTGCCGACCGCCGAGCAGGTCGCAGGCATCACCAGCGCCCAACAGGAGCTCACCCTTCGTCAGGAAGGGCTGGCGGACCGTTGCAGCGCGCTGGAAGGCTGGATGGCGCGGCTGGAACAGCGGCTGAGTGACATGCCGGCCGCCGGCACCGCGGAACACGCAGCGCCGACCCACAAGATGGACTTCTGGCTGAAGCTGCTGTTCTCGCTGCTGGTCGGCAGCCTGTTCCTGGCGCTGCTCGTCGGCGTGATGATGCGGGTGCGCTGAACCGGGCCGCAGGCCGCCCAGACATCCGGCGCAGCGTGGACCCTGGAAGGGGCTCAGCGATCGTTGGGCGGCAGCAGGGCCAGAGAGAGGCCGACGATGTCCCGGCCGACTACGCGACCAGCAGCTGCGCGTCGGTGAAGCCGGCGAACATGTAGCCGGCGCCACGCACCGTCTTGATGGCCTTTTCCTGGTCTTCGCCCAGCTTGCGCCGCAGCCGCAGCACCAGGTTGTCGACCGTGCGATCCTCGGCCCGGAAACAACGGCGGAACACCGTGGCGGAAATGTCGTCTCGCGAAACCGGCACGCCACCCGCTTCCACCAGCAGGCGCAACAGGTCGAATTCCGCCGTCGTCAGGTCGCATTCCATGCCGTCCGGACGCAGTAGCCGCCGATGCTGCGGTTGCAGCTTCCAGCCGCGGCTGGGCGCGGGCGCTATCGGCAGCGGAGCCGAGTGCATCGGCGTCAGCATCTCGGGCGGCCACTCGGCGCGGCGCAGCACGGCGCGGATCCGGGCCAGGATCGCCCGCATCGGCAGGCTGCGCTCGATGAAGTCGTCGGCACCAGCTTCCAGCGTAACGATATGGCTGGTGTCGTCCGGCTCGGTCGACAGCACGATGCAGGGCACGCGCGACAGGTCGCGCAGCCGGCGCACCACCGGCAGCATGCTGCCGCCCTGCCCGGTCTCGCCCAGCACCACCAGGCGCGGCGGGTTGTGCTGCAACAGCGTGAACAGCGCGGCCAGGTCCGGCACAAGCATCGCCTGCAGCCCCTGATTGGCCAGATAGCCGACCAGTTGCTCGCCGTACTTGGTGTCCTGCTCGACGATGCTCAGCCCAATCCGCCGCATTGCGTCCTCATGGTTCCGCGCAAAACTACCTTCGATCCTGCCCAGTGCTCCGGCACCAGCGCAGCCGAGCGCCGCTTGGACCAAGCCGGCGTCAGCACCATCGTCGCCGGATCGTGGAGAAATTGTCACGACGCCATTCTATGACATCGCTTCCTGAAAAATGCATTACGCTATGCATACTCTCAAATTCAGGACGGATTTAAGGCAGGTGCGGTAATTTTGGCGGCAGTCGCCGTGTGGCCACCGCATCGATCAGCGCCAGGTGTTGTGGCAGGCAAATAGTTCTCAGATCGTAGCGAGATTGCACGGTGCGGCGCGCTTCGACGCGCAACTCACGGTATTCGGCTGGATTCGCCAGCACGCGGATCACCGTTTCGGCAAGCGCCTCGGCATCGAAGAAGTCCGCCAGCAGGCCGTTCTCGCCCGCCCGCAGCACTTCCTGCACCGGCGCCGTTGCCGAACCAATGAGCAGGCATTCGCAGGCCATCGCCTCCAGCATCGACCACGAGAGCACGAAGGGGTAGGTCAAATAAACGTGAGCGGCCGAGACGCTGTACAGCGCCTGCAGCGATGCGTGCGGAATCTTGCCGGTGAAGTGGATGCGGCTGAGGTCCAGCTGCCCCTCCAGCTCCGCGAGCAGCTTCTCCCGCCAACTCGTGGCATCCTTGGGTTTGCTGCCGTAATGCGGGTCGTCACCGCCCACCATCACGACCTGCGCCTGCGGCCTGGCCCGCAGCAGGGCCGGGAGCGCGCGCATGAAGATGTGGAAGCCGCGATACGGCTCCAGGCCGCGGCCGACGAAGGTCACCACCTCATCGCCGGGCACCAGCACCCGGCCATCCGCCAGGGTGAACCGCGCCGCCGGGTTCGGCCGCATCGCCACGGTGTCCACGCCCTCATGCACGGCGGAAATCCGCGGTCGTGCCCAGTCAGGGAAGCGGGAACGCTGCCATTCCGTCGGCGTTTGGCCCCAGTCCGCGGTCTGCAGCGAAAGCAGGTGCGTGGTGTTCAGCGTCCGCACCCGGCAGGCTTCGTCCACGCTCAGGGTCTGCCCGGGCGGGTCGAAGCCGACATCGGCGCCGCTGGAGTGGTAGTAGAACTCGAAATAGAACAGCGTTCGCGCGTCCGGCCAGACATCGCGCAGGAACAGCCCCTCGCCCCAGCCGGGATGGCAGCAGATCAGGTCCGGGGTGAAGCCGCGCTGCTGCAGCGCCAGCGCCGCCCGGGCCACGGTCTGCCCCCGGCGAACCGCCGCCTCGAACCGCTTGATGTACCGATGCGTCTTCTCGCCGGCGGGGTCCGGCGCCTTGTAGCGCACATGCTGCACACCCGGCAGTTCGTCGCCCGGGTTTTCGCCCAGGCCGACCACCTGGTAGCCGGGGCGCGCAGCCAGGGCAGGTGCGATATGCCGGTACTGCCCGGGGAAATTCTGGTGGACGAACAGCACCCTCATCGGGCGTTGGCACTCGCCTCGCTGCGCGTGGCGCCGACACGCTGCGCCAGGGCCGCGGCCATGAACTCGTCCAGGCCGCCGTCCAGCACGGCGGCGGGGTTGCCGCTTTCCAGGTTGGTCCGCAGGTCCTTCACCAGCTGGTAGGGCTGCAGCACGTAGTTGCGGATCTGGTGGCCCCAGCCGATGTCGGTCTTGCCGGCCTCGATTCCCGCGCTGATCGCCTCGCGCTTGCGCAGTTCCAGCTCATACAGCCGCGCCTTCAGCATGTTCATCGCGATGGCGCGGTTCTTGTGCTGGCTGCGGTCCTGGGTGGAAGCCGCGATGACGCCGGTCGGAAGGTGGGTGAAGCGCACCCCCGATTCCGTCTTGTTCACGTGCTGGCCGCCGGCGCCGGAGGCCCGGAAGGTATCGGTCTTGATGTCGGCCGGGTTTATCTCGATCTCGATCTTGTCGTCGACGACCGGGTAGACGTAGACGCTGGCAAAGCTGGTCTGCCGCTTGTCGTTGCCGCCGAACGGGCTGATGCGGACCAGGCGATGCACGCCAGTCTCGGTCTTGGCCCAGCCGAAGGCATTGGGGCCGGTGATCTGCAGGGTGGCGGACTTGATGCCGGCTTCCTCGCCCTCGCTCTGTTCGGTCAGCGTTGCCTTGTAGCCGCGCTTTTCCGCCCAGCGCTGGTACATCCGCAGCAGCATCTCGGCCCAGTCCTGGGCTTCCGTTCCGCCAGCGCCAGCATTGACTTCCAGATAGGCGTCGTTGGCATCGGCTTCGCCGGAGAGCAGGCTCTCGATCTCGCGCCGCTTGGCCTCTTCCGCCAGGGCCTGCAGGTCGGCGACCGCTGCGTTGGCGGTGTCGGCGTCGCCTTCGGCCTCGGCCAGCTCCACCAACTCGAGCGCGTCCCGCACCGCGGCTTCCATCCGGTGGACGCCGTCGATCTGGTCAGCCAGGCGGCCGCGTTCCCGCATCAGCGTATTGGCGGCGGTCGCGTCATTCCACAGGCTGGGGTCTTCGGCCTTGGCGTTCAGCTCGTCCAGGCGGCGGGTTGCGGCATCCCAGTCAAAGATGCCTCCTCAGCAGGGACACCGAGGCGGTGATCTGCTCGTTCAGTTGTTCAGCATCTGCGCGCATGGGCTTGCAGGTAGGGCATGGCAGCGCCGGAGGCAAGCCGGCGTAGCGCCGCAGGCTGCCCCAGCGATGGCTACGCGGACGCCCCGGGCGGTAACCAGCCCACCAGCTGCCGCGCCGCCGCCAGCGCCGCGTCGCGGCTCTCGTACCGCCCGGCGGCAAAATAGCTCGCCGGCGTCCAGACACCGCGGTCCTCGACGTCCCGCCGAAAGGTCTCGAAGCCGAAGCTGCCATCCGGCCGCTGGAACAGGTCCAGGCAGCGGTCGTGCTGCTCGTTCTCCAGGCTCTCAAGCACCAGCCAGTCGCGCGGGATGCGCGGGGTCAGTACAGCCCCCCCAACCCGGTATCCACACTGGCCGCCGTGCCGCCCTGGGTGGCTTCCTCGGTCGGTGGCACCGCGCTGTTCTCGGTGCCCGGGCGGAAAGCCTCCAGGATCGTCTGGCCGCCATCGGTCGTCATCCGCACCAGCGCCACGCCGGGGGGCGCCCGGAACGGCACCGGTGGGCTGCCGCGCAGAGCGCTTTCAAGGATGTCGTGGAAGATCGGCGCCGCGTTGCCGCCGCCGGTTTCGTTGTTGCCCAGGCTGCGCGGCTCGTCGAAGCCCATCCACACGGCAATGACGATATCCGGCGTGAAGCCGACGAACCAGTTGTCCACATAGTCATTGGTGGTGCCGGTCTTGCCCGCCACCGGCCGGTTCAGCCCGCGCCCGGCGGCGGTGCCGGTGCCGCGCTGCACCACGCCCTGCAACAGGTTGGTCATCTGGTAGGCCGAGATCGGGTCGGTGATCTGCCGCCGCTCATCGGTCAGGCGCGGCGGTTGCAGCGGCTCATCGGCTTCGCAGCCCAGGCAGCGGCGGGTCTCGCTGCGCCAGACCACCTTGCCCAACTGGTCCTGCACGCTGTCGATGAAGGTCGGCGCCACCTGCCGGCCGCCATTGGCAAAGCTGGCATAGGCCGCGGCCTGGCGGAGCACGGTGGTCTCGCCGGACCCCAGCGACATCGCCAGGTAGGGTGGCATGTTCGGGATGACGCCGAAGCGCCCTGCCGTCTCGCTGACCTTGTCCATGCCGACCTGCTGGGCGATGCGGATGGTGACCAGGTTCAACGACCGTTCCAGCGCGCCGCGCATGGTGAAGTACTGGTTGCTGACCGCGTCGCCGTAGTTGCCCGGCCGCCAGGGCCCTTGCGGCGTCATGATCTCGATCGGGCCGTCCAGGTAGCGCTGGTTCGGCGGAATGCCCTGCTCCAGCGCGGTGATGTAGACGAAGGGCTTGAACGAGGAGCCGGGCTGCCGCATCGCCTGGGTGGCGCGGTTGAACTGGCTGCGCTCGAAGCTCCAGCCCCCGGCCATGGCCAGCACGCGGCCGGTGGCGGGGTCCAGCGCCACCACCGCGCCCTCCACCAGCGGCACCTGGCGCAGCGCCAGGCGTTCCGGCCGCGCCGGGACGTTGCGGCCCTGCGCGGCGCTGGCCGGCAGCATGTCAACCAGCACCACTTCGCCCACCGCGACCACGTCGCTCATCTTCCGGGGGGTCGCGCCCAGGCGGTTGCCGTCCAACGCGCGGCGTGCCCAGGCGACGTCCTCCAGGAACAGCGTATTGGTCCGGGCGACGAGGGTGGCGCGGAACTCCGGCCGCTCCACCCAGGCCAGCCTGGCGGTGCGGTCGGTCACTTCCTGCACCACCGCCAGCTTCCACTGCGGCAGCGCGCCCGGCGGCCGGGCAAGGGCCTCCAGCTGCGCCATCCAGTCGGCGGCGCCGGGGTTGATGCGCCCGACCGAGCCGCGCCAGCCGCCGCGCCGGCGGTCATAGGCCAGCAGCCCGTTGTGCAGCGCCGTCTCGGTCGCCGCCTGCAGCGCCGGGTCCAGGCTGGTCCGCACCACCAGCCCGCCCATCTGGGTCTGCTCCGGCCCGAAGCGGGTCAGCAGCTCCCGCCGCACTTCCTCGGTGAAGTGCTGGCCGACAGCGACCATGTCCGGCCTGCGCAGCGGGCGCGGGACCAGCGGCTCGGCCTTGGCGGCCAGCGCCTCCGCGGCGGTGAGGGCGGCATCCTCGGCCATGCGGTCGATGACGGAGTCGCGCCGCGCCTTGGCGGCCTCGGGGAAGC
>CAIMOR010000486.1 GCA_903843125.1 uncultured Rhodospirillales bacterium | reverse complement strand
TGGGAGGAGGCGCTGCGCCTGGCCGCCGAGCGCAACATCGGCCGCGACGCCGGCACCTACCTGGCCAACATGGAGATGGTCGGCGACCTGCTGGCCGAGGGCGTGGCCGCGTTCGGGCTGAGCATCGAGGATGTCGAGCGGTAACGATCGCGGCGTTGCGCAGCGGTAACGCTCGCGGCACTGGCGAGCGGTAACGCTCGCGGAGCGGTCAGCCTTGCCGGGCTGGATAACCAGCCCTGTCAACGTACCCGGCGCGGCGGCAACGCGCGCAGGCGCTACCCGACGACCGGACCCGGCAGGCCGGCGATCTCGCGGATCAGCTTGCGCTTCACCGCGTTGCCGAAGCTCTCGAAGGTCTCGGCGACGATCATGAAGGCGCCGGAGCCGCCGATGACGTTCTGCTGGAAGTACTCGTCCAGCGGCACGGCGGGCATGCGGCCGAAGGTCGGCCTGTCGTTGATGATCGGCAGGCCGTTGATGACGATACCGTCCGCCACCACGCGGTCCCGCGCTTCCTCCACCGCGGTGCCGGAGTTGTTCACGCCATCGCCCGAGACGTCGATGACGCGGCGGGTGCCCTCGAACGGGGCGTCGTTCATCACCTGGTGGGCATACTTCAGCGCGCCGCTGATGGAGGTCCAGGACAGCGAGGCGCGGGGCGCCTCGGCCAGGCGCTCCGCCCAGGCGTCGGCGTCCTGCTGGCTGGCGATGCGGGTCCAGGGCAGCACGGTGCGCTGGTACTCGGCGCCGGCCCATTCCACATAGGCCAGGGCGATGGCGCCGGTCATGCCGCCCCGGATGGCTTCGACCACCTTGGGGTCGCTGACCGCGCTGCGATACCCTTCCCGTTGCAGCCGGGCTTCGTCCGGGTCGATCGAGCGCGAGACGTCGACGGCGAGGATGAGCACCACGTCCACCGGCTCGGCGGCGCGGCTGCGGTGAGGCTTGGCGAGGGCCACGGCACCGGCCGAGGCCAACAGGCTGCGCCGCTGCATGGCGTCACCCCTCTGTCATCCGGGCCATGGAAGCCTGACAACGGGGCTGGGTTCAATCTTTCTCGGAGCTCGGGCGAAGATCCCGCCACGCTCTACAACCCGGCGAGGACGGCATCCGCCACGCGGTCCACCTGGCCGGCATCCAGGTAGGGGTGCATCGGCAGGCAGAGGATGCGGCCGCACAGGTCCTCGCTGACCGGCAGGGCGGGCGGGCCGCCGGCCAGGCAGCCGGCGTGCTGGGTGGCGTAGGCCGGCTGATGGTGCAGCGGGCGGGGGTAGTAGATCGCGCTCGGCACGCCGCGGGCCTGCATGGCGGCCTGCACGCTGGCGCGCTGCGCCTCGCTGCCCAACAGGATGGAATAGATGCCCCAGGCGTGGACGCCATCCGGCAGGGTCGCCGGCGTCTTTACCGCGCCACCCAGGCGGGCCGCGTACTGGGTTGCGACGCGGTCGCGGGCGGCCAGCTCATCCTCCAGCAGCGGCAGCTTGGCCAGCAGCACCGCGGCCTGGATGGTGTCCAGCCGGCCGTTCATGCCGGTGCGCAGCACCTCGTAGCGGGACTTGCCCTCGCCATGCTGGCGGAGGCTCCGGTAGAGGTCGGCGCGCTCGGCGTCGTCGGTCAGGATGGCGCCGCCATCGCCGTAGCAGCCCAGCGTCTTGGTCGGATAGAAGCTGCACGCCGTGGCATGCGCCCAGGCGCCCAGGCGCTTGTTGCCGAGCGCCCCGCCGAAGGCCTGCGCCGCGTCGTCGAGCGCGAACATGCCTTCCGCGGCGCAGAGCTGCAGGATGCCCGGCCAATCCGCCGCGCGGCCATAGAGGTCCACGCCGACCACGGCGCGGGGGCGCAGCCGGCCTTCCGCCTTGATCAGGGCGACGCGGCGGCGAAGGTCGGAAAGGTCGATGTTGAAGGTGCTCTCCTCCACATCCACGAAGACCGGGGTGGCGCCGAGCACCAGCGGCACCTCGGCCGTGGCGGTGTAGGTGAAGGCGGGCAGGAACCCCGCGTCCCCGGGGCCGATGCCCTCGGCCATCATCGCGATCTGCAGCGCATCGGTGCCCGAGGAGACGCCGACGGCATGGGCGGCGCCGGTGTAGGCGGCCAGCTTCTCCTCGAGTTCGATGACCTCCGGCCCCACCACGAAGCGGCCGGAGTCCAGCACCGCGGCGATGCGCCGGTCGATGTCGGCGCGGATCAGCGCCTGCTGGGCCTTCATGTCGAAGAAGGCGATGGGCTTTTCGGCGGTGGTGATGGTCATCGGGCGCTCACGGCTTGGGCATGGCTGGATTACGCCGGCCGGCCGATGGGCGGAAGTCACTGCTGGTTTCATGCTGCAATGCGGGAGCGGAGGACGGTGGGCAGCGGAGGGCGGAAGATCGGGGCGCTGCCCCGAACCCCGCCAGGGGGCAGGCGCCCCCTGGACCGGCATGGGCTTTGGGGCGGGCACGGCCCTACCACGGGCGCCCTGGGAGGCGCGGCGGTGGTAGGGATTTCCGGGGGTGGCGGTGGCTGTCACGGCGGGGCGAGCCACTTGGAGAGGCGCCGTCGGCCGCCGACCAGCCAATGGAAGCTCTTGCAGGCCTTCAGCAGGCCCCGGTCGGGCAGGCCACCGGCGGCAAGGGCATCCCGGATCAGCCCCTGGATCGCAGGAAGCAGCTTTTTGGACAAATCCGGGTCGGGCAGCAACTCGAACGGCGCATTGACCGCCGAACACAGGCCGAGGCGACGGGCCAGGACGATACCGGCCAGCTTGAGGATGCGCAGCGCGCGGCGATAGGCGCGGCAGATCCAATGCTCCAGGCGCCGCAACGCCGGCGGGCAATCCGGCGCGGCAATGGCCTTCAGCAGGCGAGTCCAGACACCGGCATGCGCCCAGCGGCGGAATTGACGGCTGGCGGTGTCGGCCGGCCCCATCTCGGCCGGCAGGCAACGCCAGGGGTGCGGCGAGGTGACCACCCAGAACACGGCGTCCAGCCGGCCGCGGATATCGAAGATGGGCCGGCCCGCGCCCTGGCGCAGGAAGAAGGGGAGCAGGGCGTTGAGGTCCTCGGTGGCGAGCGGCTGCCAGGGGCGGGGGGTGCAGTAGCGGTAGGGATACATGGCGGCGGCCCTTCTGGGGGGCGCGAACATAATAGGAACATATGCCTGAAGGCAAGCAAATGCCGGTCCAGGCCCGGCGGCGGGCCTGGCGGGGAGCGCGAGGGGCGGCGCCCCTCGGCTTGTGCGGGTGGGTGCGCGTGAGTACCCGGAACAGGCCCGGGCGTGACGGGGAGCGCTGGCTAAGGCGCGGTCTTGCCCACCACCGCGTCCACGTTGTGGTCGAATTCCGGCACCAGCCGGGCCAGTTGCGCCAGCGCCGCGCGCGGGTTGCCGCTGCGGCAGGCGGCGGCGACCTCGTCGATCGCGCGGCCGACCAGGGCGGCGTCCGCGGTGCGGGGGGTGGCGACCAGCAGGCCGGCGAACTTGGTCGGGTTGGGCGGTTCCTGGCCGTGGAACAGCTCCTCGTACAGCTTTTCGCCGGGGCGCAGGCCGGTGAAGCGGATTTCCACGTCCTCGTCCGGGCGCAGGCCGGCCAGGCGGATCATGCGGCGGGCCAGGTCGACGATCTTCACCGGGTTGCCCATGTCCAGCACGAAGATGCCGCCGTTGGAGAGTTCGGGCGGTTGGTCCGCCGGGTCCGTGGTGCCGACGACGCTGGCCTGGAGGACCAGGCCGACGGCTTCGCGCACGGTCATGAAGTAGCGGCGCATGTCCGGGTGGGTGACGGTGAGCGGGCCGCCGCGTTCCAGCTGGCGGCGGAACAGCGGCACCACGCTGCCGGTGCTGCCCAGCACGTTGCCGAAGCGGACGGTGACGCAGCGCATGCCGGCGCCGGTGGTGCGCGCCACCCGGTCCAGCGACTGGCAGTACATCTCGGCCAGGCGCTTGGAGGCGCCCATCACGCTGGTGGGGTTCACCGCCTTGTCCGTGCTGATGAACACCATGGCCAGGCAGCCGACGCTGGCGGCGGCGTCGGCCACGATGCGGGTGCCCGCGGCGTTGGTCTGCAGGCCCTCCAGCGGGTCGTTCTCCACCATCGGCACGTGCTTCAGCGCGGCGGCGTGGAACACCAGCTCAGGGCGGAGTTCGTGGAACAGCTGGCGGATGCGGGCTTCGTCGCGGACATCGGCCAGCACGGCGCGGCGGGGGATGTCGCCATGGCGTTCGCGCAGTTCCAGGTCAATCTCGTACAGCGCGTATTCGCCGTGGTCGAGCAGGGTGAGCTGCGCCGGGCCGAGGGCGGCGACCTGGCGGGCGAGCTCGCCGCCGATGGTGCCGCCGGCGCCGGTGACCAGCACGCGGCGGCCCTGGATCAGGCGGGCCATGCCCTCGCGGTCCAGCGGCACCTGCGGGCGGTCGAGCAGCTCCTCGATGACGACGGGGCGCAGTTCCAGCTGCGGCTTTTCGTCCTCGTCCAGCCTGTCCATGGCGCGGCGGCGGGGTGGGTCCAGCGTGGTGATCTTGGGCAGCCGGCGGACCGGAATGCCCTCCCTGTCCGCGGCGTCCAACAGGCGTTCCAGCGCCAGGCCCTGCACATGGGCGGTGGCGACGACGATCAGCGCGGGCAGCCGGCCCTCGGCGCGCAGCTTTTCCAGCACCGGGCCACAGTCGTCCACCGTGCCGAGGATGGGGTGGCCGTGGATGCGGCGGCCGGCCTGGCGGGAGCGGAGCGACAGGATGCCCTGGACGCGGTAGCCGGGCGAGCGTTCCCCGATGAGGGCGCGGATGAACAGGTCGGCGCCATCGCCGGCGCCGACCAGCAGCACGGATTGCGGCGGCACCTCGGCTTCCGGGCCGCGGCGGGCGTGGCGCAGGCGGCCGAGCACGCGCAGGCCACCGAGCAGCGCGGCCAGCACCAGGGCATGGACGGCGGGGAAGGCCGGGTTGGGCGAGACCCAGGCGTGGACCACGTGGAGGCCGGCGCTGAACAGCACGGCGGCACCCAGCGCCGCGCCGCCGATGGCCATCAGGTCTGGCAGGCCGGCGAAGCGCAGGTATTGCTGGGAAAGGCGGAGCGGCAGGCCGGCGGCGAGCAGCGCCAGCGCCGCGCCGGGCAGGCCGCCGAGCCACCAGACCCAATCCTCGGGCCAGGCCGCGGGCGCGGCCAGCAGCACCGCCAGCGGCACCGAGGCGCCGGCCAGCAGGCTATCCATCAGCAGGTTCAGCAGGATTCGGTACGGGGCGCGCAGGGCCATGGGCTGACGCTATAGGCCGCTCGCCGCCGCCATTCCAGCCGGCAAGGGTGCAAGAAACCGATACAGATCCACCAGGCGTTCAGCTTCGGCCGGCCAGCCGAACGGGCCAAGCGCGGCGGCGCGGCCGGCCTGGCCCTGCGCCTGGCGCCGCGCCGGGGAGGCCAGCCGCGCGATGGCGGCGGCGATGGCCGGGGCGCTGGCGGTTTCCACCAGTTCGCCACAGCCGGCGGCGCGGATGATGCCGGCGACCTCGGTGGCGAAGGCCGGGGCGATAACGGGCAGGCCGGCCAGCATGCAGTCGAACAACTTGTGCGGCAGGGCCAGGGTGTGGTTGGCCGCGCCGGGCTGGAACAGCACCAGGCCGATATCGGCGCCGGTGGCCTCGGCCATGGCTTCGGCATGGGGCAGCCAAGGGGTGGTGGTGATGCGCTCGCTCAGGCCCAGCGTGGCGGCGCGGGCGTGGAAGGCGGGCTCCGAGCCATCGGTGAAGCGGCCGACCAGGCGCAGCCGGGTGCCGGGCGGGGCCAGGGCCAGGGCGTCCAGCATCTGCGGCCAGCCGCGGCTGCGGCCGAGGGCGCCCAGGTGCAGCAGGGTGAGCGGGCCGGGGCCGTGCTGGCGCGGCGGGATGGCGCTGGGCGCGGCGTAGTTGCGCACCGGCAGCAGGCGGCGGGCGGGGAAGTCGGCGGCCAGGCCGTCCTTGGCCAGCACCACCGCATCGGCGCGGCGGGCGGCGCAGCGGCAGAACAGGCGGAGCGCGGCGCGGGCGGCCGGGCGGAGCACGGCGGGCAGGTGCGGGTCCAGCCGGCTGGGATAATGCTCGTGCACGTCCAGCACCACGCGGGCACCGCTGCGCCGGGCGGCGAGCAGGGCGGCGACCCAGCTGTCGGGTTCGTGGGCGTGCAGCACGGCGGCGCCGCTGGCGGCGGCCAGCCGGGCCAGGGCAGGGATGCCAAGAACCCGGCCGCGCCAGCCCCTCGCCCGCGGAAAGCCCTGGATGGCGACGCCCTGGTGCCACGCCGGGGCGCCCGGCTGGGCCGGGCAGAGGTGCCGCACGCGCCAGCCGGCGGCAACCAGCGCGGCGCCCTGCTTGCCGACCACGCGGAGGTCGGTGGCCGGATGCGCCGCCGAGACCATGCAGACCAGCGGCGCGGCCGGCGGCGGCGCCAACGGGGGGCCGGGCAGCGGCGACGCGGGTGGCCGCGGCTGCGGGGGGGCAGCGTTTCCGCTGGCCGGGAAGGCGGCGCTTCCGAAGGCCGGAACGGCGGCGCTTCCGCTGGCCGGGACGGCAGCGTTGCCGCTGGCCGGGGCGGCGGCCTGGCCGCCGGCCGGGAAAGCAGCGTTACCGAAGGCCGGGAAGGCAGCGTTGCCGCTGGCTGGGAAGGCAGCGCTTCCGCTGGCCGGGGCGACGGCCTTGACGCTGGTCGAAGGGACGGCGGTCGGCGCGGCTGGCGGCGGGCTCATGCCAGGGCCAGTTGGGTGGCGGGGCGGGCGGCGGCGGCTTCGGCCACGGCGCAGAAGCGCGCGGCCAGCAGCCGGCGGTCCCAGCGGCGGATGGCCTGCTGG
>CAIMOR010000485.1 GCA_903843125.1 uncultured Rhodospirillales bacterium | reverse complement strand
CCCCGCCAGCGACACCGGCGCGGTGGAGATGGCGCTGTGGAGCCTGCTGGGCGAACGCGGCGTGGACGTGCTGGCCTGGGAGAGCTTCTCGACCGATTGGGCGACCGACATCGCCAAGCAGCTGAAGCTGCCGGACGTGCGCACGCTGAAGGCCGAGTACGGCCGCCTGCCGGACCTGGGCGCGGTGGACTGGAAGCGCGACGTCGTCTTCGTCTGGAACGGCACGACCAGTGGCGTGCGGGTGCCGAATGGCGACTGGATCGCCGCCGACCGCGAGGGCCTGGCGATCTGCGATGCGACCAGCGCCGCCTTCGCCATGGACCTGCCCTGGGACAAGCTGGATGTGGTGACCTGGTCCTGGCAGAAGGTGCTGGGCGGCGAGGCGGCGCACGGCATGCTGGCGCTGTCGCCCCGCGCGGTTGCCCGGTTGGAGAGCTACACCCCGCCCTGGCCACTCCCAAAAATCTTCCGCATGACCAAGGGCGGCAAGCTGAACGAGGGCATCTTCAAGGGCGAGACGATCAACACGCCTTCGATGATCTGCGTGGAAGACGCGGTGGATGGCCTGGAATGGGCCGCGCGCGTCGGCAACCTGCCGGGCCTGATCGCGCGCAGCGAGGCCAACCTGGCAGCGATCGCGCGCTTCGTCGGCAACGGGGAAGAGTTCGGCTTCCTGGCCGAGGACGCGGCGACGCGGTCCTGCACCAGCATCTGCCTGAAGGTCACGGCGCCGTGGTTCGTGGCGCTTGAGGCCGAGAAGCAGGCGGCGGCGGCGAAGAAGCTGTCGGGCTTGCTGGACAAGGAAGGCGTGGCGCTGGACGCCGCCAACTACCGTGACGCGCCGCCGGGCCTGCGGATCTGGGGCGGTGCCACGGTGGAAACCAGCGACATCGAGGCGCTGCTGCCCTGGCTCAACTGGGCGCTGGCGCAGGTGAAGGCGGAGTTCACCTGATGCCGAAGGTGCTCATCTCGGACAAGCTCTCGCCGGCGGCCATCGAAATCTTCAGGCGCCGCGGGCTTGAAGTGGACGTCAAGCCGGGCCTGACGCCGGCGGAACTCCGCGGCATCATCGGCGAGTACGATGGCCTGGCGATCCGCAGCGCCACCAAGGTAACGCGGGAAGTGCTGGACGCGGCGACCAGGCTGAAGGTGGTCGGCCGCGCCGGCATCGGCGTGGACAATGTGGACGTCTCCAGCGCCAGCGCCCGTGGCGTGGTGGTGATGAACACGCCGCACGGCAACGCCATCACCACCGCCGAGCATGCGATCGCCATGATGTTCGCGCTGGCGCGGCAGATCCCGGAAGCCACCGCCAGCACCAAGGCCGGGAAGTGGGAGAAGAACCGCTTCATGGGCGTGGAGCTCTACGCCAAGACGCTGGGGCTGGTGGGCTGCGGCAATATCGGCAGCATCGTCGCCGACCGCGCGGTGGGGCTGAAGATGAAGGTCATCGCCTTCGACCCGTTCCTGTCAGAAAAGCGCGCGGTTGAGCTGGGCGTGGAGAAGGTGGAGCTGGAGACGCTGCTGGCCCGCGCCGACTTCGTCACGCTGCATGCGCCGTTGACCGAGACCACCAGGAACATCCTCAGCCGCGAGAACCTGGGCAAGCTGAAGCAGGGCGTGCGCGTCATCAACTGCGCCCGTGGCGGCCTGGTGGATGAGGCGGCGCTGTTCGACCTGCTGAAGTCCGGCCACATCGCCGGCGCGGCGCTGGACGTGTTCGAGGTGGAACCCGCCACCGACAGCCCGCTCTTCGGCCTGGAGAACGTGGTCTGCACGCCGCACCTCGGCGCTGCGACGGCCGAGGCGCAGGAGAACGTGGCGCTGCAGGTGGCGGACCAGATGGCCGACTACCTGCTGACCGGCGCCGTGACCAACGCCATCAACATGCCCTCGGTCAGCGCCGAGGAAGCGCCGCGGCTGAAGCCCTACATGGAACTGGCGCGGCTGCTCGGTGGCCTGGCCGGGCAGCTGACGGCGTCGTCCGACGGCGCCATCAAGCAGATCCGCGTGGAATACGAAGGCGCGGTGGCCGAGCTGAACCGCAAGCCGCTGACCGCCGCCGCGCTGGCCGGCGTGCTGGCGCCGCTGCTGGGCGCGGTCAACATGGTCAACGCGCCGGTCGTGGCCAAGGAACGCGGGATCGAGGTGGCCGAGACCATCCACGAACGCAGCGGCGAATACGCCACGCTGCTGCGCCTGACCGTGGTGACGGACAGCTTCGAGCGCAGCGTCGCCGGCACGCTGGTCGCCAAGGACAAGCCGCGCTTGGTGGCCATCAAGGGCATTGCGGTGGAAGCCGACTTCGCGCCGTACATGCTGTACGTGACCAACCAGGACAAGCCGGGCTTCATCGGCCGCTTCGGCACCACGCTGGCGGAAGCGGGCCTCAATATCGCCAGCTTCCACCTGGGCCGCAGCGCGCCGGGGGCCGACGCCATCTGCCTGGTGGCGCTGGACGGGCCGGTGGCCGAGAGCGTGCTGGCCGCGGTGCGTGGCCTGCCCCTGGTGGTGCAGGCCAGCCCGCTGGCGTTCTGAGCGTTGCGCGCTACCGCGGCTATTCCGCCCCGTAGCGCGCCTTCGCCTGCTCGGCGCTGACCAGGCCAAGCGTCACGTCACGCGCGACCTTGGCCGGGTCCCGCTTGGCTGCCGCGCCGTAGCCGCCGCCGCCCGGCATTTCCACCACCAGCTTGTCGCCCGGCGGCACCTGCTGGAAGCCCTTGGCCTTCAGCACCGCGCCACTGGCCAGCGAGAGCTTGCCGTTCGCACCGGCCTCGCCGCCCTCGCGCCCGCGCGCGGCGAACTTCACCCGCTCGAATGTCGCGTGGATGCCGAAGCCGCCGCCATGGCGGTGCGACACTTCCATCACCTGGCCGAGGCCACCGCGATGCTCGCCAGGGCCGCCGCTGTCGGGGCGATACTCCTTCTTCCAGATCACCAGCGGCGTGATGCTCTCGGTGATCTCGACCGGCACGTTGCGCACGCCGGACGGGAAGGGGGTCGCTGACAGACCGTCCTTCGTTGGTCGCGCACCGGCGCCGCCGCTATGAAAAGTGGTGACCTGGAACGGCACGCCGACGCCCTCGGAAAGCCCGTGGCCGGCGGCCAGCTTCAGGTTCCACAGGTTGCTGGTGCCCTCGGCCGGCACGGTGCCGGGCATGCACTGGTGCAGCGCGCCGTAGACCACGTCCGGCAGCATGTGGCCGATGGTGCTGCGCGCATTCACCGCCGAAGGCCAGGGCGCGTTGACGATGGTGTTCTCCGGCGCCGTCACCAGCACCGCATCCAGCGTACCCGCATTGTTCGGAATGGTCGGCGCCACCAGGCACTTCACGCCGAAGGCGGTGTAGGCCTCAGTGTAGCATATCGGGCAGTTGATGCCGAAGCTGACATGCGGCGAGGTGCCGGTGTAGTCCACCTCCACATGGTCGCCGGCGATGGTGACCTTGGCCTTCAAATCGATCGGGTCGTTGTAGCCGTCGATCCGCATCTCGCTGGACCAGCTGCCCTGCGGCAGCTTCGCGATCGCCGCCGCCATGCCGCCGCGGCTGCGGCTGATGATGTGCTCGCCCAGCTCATCCAGCGTGGCGATGCCGTGCTCCTTCATCATCTCGGAAAGGCGCGTCTCGCCGATGGCGTTGCAGGCCACCAGCGCGTGGATATCGCCTTCCACCTGCACCGGCTCGCGCACATTGGCGCGGACGATCTTCATCAGGCTCTCATCGAACACGCCTTGCCGCACCAGCGGCAGCAGCGGCAAGTACAGCCCTTCATGGAACACTTGGCGTGAGTCGGGCGACTGCCCCCAGCCGCCGATATCCACCACATGCGTGGTGCAGCTGAACAGCGCCACCAGCTTGCCGTCGTGGAAGGCGGGCGAGGTCACGACGATGTCGTAGAGGTGCCCGGTGCCTTTCCACGGGTCGTTGGTGACGAAGTGGTCGCCCGGCTTCATCGTCTCCACCGGGAATTCGCGGATGAAGTGGATGACGCTACGGGCCATGCTGTTCACATGGCCGGGCGTGCCCGTGACTGCCTGCGCCAGCATCTGGCCGTCCAGGTCGAAGACGCCGGCGGAGATGTCGCCGGCCTCACGCGCCGCGGTGGAAAAGGCCGTCCGCACCAGCGTCTTGGCCTGCTCCTCCACCACGGAGAGCAGGCGGTTCCACATCACCTGCATGCGAATTTCGGCAAGGGCATTGCTCATGCCACGTCCTCCAGGATGATCTGGCCCAAGGCGTTGATGCGGGCGTCGAAGCCCTTCGGCACCACGGTCGTCGTCTCGTCCTCCACCACCAGCGCCGGGCCAGGGAAGGCCATGCCCGGCGTCAGCGAGGGGCGCTCATAGATCGCGGCTTCGTCGGCCACGCCGGTCGCGGGGTCAAACAGGCTGCGGAAGCCCACGGGCTTGGCCGCCGGCAGCGCCGCCACGCTGGCCATCGGTGCCGGCAGCGGCCGGTCGGTGGCCAGCGACAGCGTCCAGGTCAGCGCCTCCACCTCCAGCCGCGGAATGGTGCGGCCGAAGAGCTGCGCATAGGCGGCGTCGAACAACGCCTTCAGCCCGGCGCAATCCTCCGGCACGAAGTCGCGCAGCGGCAGCGCCACCGCAATCTCATGCCCTTGGCCGCGATAGCGCATGAACGCCGTCCGCGTCTCCACCAGCGTCTCGCCCGGCGCGCCCAGCCGCACCACCGCCTCGGCCTCCGCCCGCATGGCGGTGAACAGGCCGTTCAGCATGCCGATATCCAGCGCCTCCACCCGCATGTGCCGGGTGCGCACCACCTCATAGGCAATGGGCGCGCGCAGGAAGCCATGCGCGCTGCCGACGCCGGCGCCCACCGGCACCACCACGCGCTTCATGCCCAGCTTGCGCGCCAACCTGGCGGCATGCAGCGGCGCCGCGCCACCGAAGGCGATCAGCGTGCGCTCGGCGGTGTCCTTGCCGTTCTCCACCGCATGCACGCGGGCTGCGCTGGCCATGGTCTCGTCGACAATCTCGGCCACGCCGGCCGCGGCGATCTGCGCGTTGGCGTTGATGCTCTCCAGCGCCTTCGCTGCCTTTTCCGGATACAGCGGAATGCTGCCACCGGCGAAGCGCGACGGGTCCAGCCGGCCCAGCGCGGTGTCGGCGTCGGTCACGGTCGGCTCCGTGCCGCCGCGGCCGTAGCAGGCTGGGCCGGGCACGCTGCCCGACGAATCCGGCCCAACCTGAATCCGCCCCAGCGCATCCAGCCGCGCGATGCTGCCACCGCCGGCGCCGATTTCCACCAGCTCGATCACCGGAATGCGCACCGGCAACCCGCTGCCCTGGATGAAGCGATAGGCCCGCGCCACCTCGAACTGCCGGCTGCGCTGCAGGGTCAGGTCATCCAGCAGCGTCAGCTTGGCCGTGGTGCCGCCCATGTCGAAGGCCACCGCGCGGTCCAGCGCGTTCTCGGCCGCCACGCCCAGCGCCAGGATCGCGCCACCCGCGGGCCCGCTCTCCACCAGGCGCACCGGATAGCGCCGCGCCGTCTCCACCGTGGTGATGCCCCCGGACGACATCATCAGCAGCAGCGGCGCGTTCACGCCCGCCACCTTCAGGCCGTCCGCCAACTCACCCAGGTACTTGCCCATCAGCGGCAGCACATAGGCATTGGCGATGGTCGTGCTGGTGCGCTCGTATTCGCGGATTTCCGGCGCGACATCGCAGGAGAGCGAGACCGAGACGCCCGGCAACTCCTCCGCCAGAATCGAACCGGCGCGGCGCTCATGCACCTCGTTCGTAAAACTGTGCAGGAAGCACACCGCCACCGCCTCCACGCCGCCGTCGCGCAGCTTGGCGGCAATGGCGCGCAGCGCGGCCTCGTCCAGCGGCAGCAGCACCTCGCCATCGGCGGCCACGCGTTCCGGCACGCCGAGCCGCCAGTTGCGCGGTACCAGCGGCTCCGGCCGCTCCATGTGGATGTCGTATTGCTCGAACCGATGCTCCCACGCCATCTCGACACTGTCGCGGAAGCCCTCGGTGGTGATCAGCGCGGTCTTCGCGCCCTTGCGCTCGATCAGCGCATTCGTCGCCAGCGTGGTGCCGTGCACCACCAGGCCGACATCGCCCGGCGGGCACTTGGCCAGCGCCAAAATCTGCTGCGTCCCCTCCAGCACCGCGCGCGCCGGGGCGTCCGGCGTGGTCAGCAGCTTGGTGGACCAGGTGCGGCCGGGCGTCTCCAGCACCAGGTCGGTGAAGGTGCCGCCGATGTCTACTGCCAGTCGTGCTGTGCTCACTCGCTGTCCACCCGGATGTTGCCGGCGCGCACGACGCGCGCCCATGTTTCGGAATCGCGCCGCAGATAGGCGATGTACTCCGCCTGCGGCATGGTCGCCGGGTGCAGCCCGGCCTCGTCGAAGCGCCGCATCGTCGCAGGCTCCGTCATCACCTTCAGCACTGCATCGGTCAGCCGCGCCAGCACCGGCGCCGGCGTGTGCGGCGGTGCGGCCAGCCCGTACCAGTTCTCGGCCTCGTAGCCCGGCACCGCCTCGGCCATCGCCGGCACGTCCGGCAGCAGCGCCCAACGCTCCGGCGAGGTCACCGCCATGGCCCGCGCATTGCCGGCGCGGATCAGGCCCATGGTCGCGGGGTCGCCGAAATAGGCGTCCACCACCTTGGCCGCCAGGTCGTTCAGCGCCGGGCCGGTGCCGCGATAGGGGATGTGCACCATCGGCAGCCCGGACATCTGCTTGAACAGCTCGCCCGCCAGGTGCTGGCTGGTGCCGATGCCGCCACTGGCCCAATGCAGCTCATGGCCGCGGACATAAGCCATGAACTCCGGCAGCGTCCGCGCCGGGTAGTCGGTGCGCACCGCAACGATGAACGGCATCCGCACCAGCCGCGTCACGTGCGACAGCCCGAAGGGATCATAGGGCAGCTTCCGCAGGTGCGGCCCGGCCGTCACGGTGCCGGCGCCGTCGAGGGAGAGCGTGTAGCCATCGGCCGGGCTGTTCGCCATCGCCTCCACGCCGATCACGCCGCCGGCGCCGCCCTTATTCTCGATGACGACATTCTGCCCGAGTTCGCGCGCCAGCGGCTCGGCCAGCAGCCGCGCGGTCAGGTCCACGCCGCCGCCGGGCGGGAAGGGCACGATCAGGCGGATGGGCCGGTTGGGCCATGGCGCCTGGGCGTGGGCGGCGCCAGGCAGCAGCAGGGGCGCGGCAAGCAGGGAACGACGGGACAGCGGCATGGCGCGGAGGCTAGCACCTGAGGCGGGCAGGAAAAGCCCCATGCTGCCTGCCGCGGCGGCATTCCGCGCGCCACGGACGCAATTCGCCCCTGGCGCTGGCGCAGGGCTGTGCAATCCTCCGCGGCAACAGGGATCAGGAGGCCATCATGTTCCGCCGTCTGCTGCTGGGCGCCGTCGCTGCGCTCGGCTGTTCCACCTTCGCCACGGCGCAGAGCCTGCCGCCCGGCCCCAAGGTCAACATGGTGGCGGTGACGCAGCCGGCGCCGACGCAGCCGCAGTTCACGCTGGTGGACGTGCCGTTCCTGCGCAACGCCGCGGCCCGCAGCGGTGGCCGCATCGACATCAACCTCTCCTCGCACGCCGAACGCAACCTGAGCGGCACCGAGCTGGTTCGCCTGGTCCGCAGCGGCCAGGCCGATATCGGCGCCTCTACCCTCACCACGCTGGCCGGCGACGTGCCGATCCTCGATGGCGTGGATCTCACCGGCCTGGCGCCGGCCATCGGCACCGCGCGCCGCATCGCCGATGCGATGATGCCGGTGGTCAACCGCGACCTGGAGCGCTTCGGCGCCCGGCTGGTCATCATCTACCCCTTCCCGGCGCAGGTGCTCTGGTGCCGCCAGCCCTTCACCAGCCTGGCCGACATGCGCGGCCGCAAGGTCCGGACCTTCGGGCCTTCGCTGGTGGACCTGATGAATGCGCTCGGCGCCCAGCCGGTCAGCATCGGCTTCCCGGAAGTGTACAGCGCGCTGGAACGCGGCGTGGTGGACTGCGCCGTCACCGGCACCGGCTCGGGCGCCAGCGTACGCTGGCCGGAAGTCTCGACCCACATCTCGAACCTGCCGCTCAGCTGGGCGCTGGCCGGCTACATGGTGAACATCGCCTGGTGGAACCGGCTGGACCCGGCGGTGAAGGCGTTCATGGAAGCGACGTTCAAGGAAATGAACGACAAGCTCTGGGCGCTCGGCGACGCCGCGACGCGCGACGGCATCGACTGCGCCATCGGCAACGCCAGCATGTGCCACATCCACCCGCTGGCGACACGGCCGATGACCGAGGTGCTGTCCACCCCGGCCGATGCCGAGCAGCTGAAGACCATCATGCGCGAACGCATCCTGCCGAGCTTCGTGCAGCGCTGCGGCGCCCGGTGCGGCGACCTGTTCAACGAGCACATCGCGCCGCTCGCCGGCGTGCGCTACGGCGGGTGAACGGCCTGCTGACCCAGGTGCGGAGGCTCCGGTCCGGGGTTTCCGCGCTTGCCACCTTCATGGGGCTGGCGGCGGGCTGGAACTACGTCGCCTGCGCCATCTTCATCACCGTCGACGTCGTCGGCCGCGCCTTCTTCGGCGTCTCCTCCGCCGCCACGGTGGAGGTCACCGGGTACATGCTGGCCATCGGCATCGCCTGGGGCCTGGCGCATACGCTGGCCAGGCGCGCGCATATCCGCGTGGACGTGCTGGTCAACCGCCTGCCGCTGGCGTTGCGCGCCTGGCTGCACCTGGTGGCACTCGCGCTGCTCGGCATCTTCGCCGCCTTCTGCGTCTGGGCGGCCTGGTCCCTGGTGGACGAAAGCATCTTGTTCGACGCGCACGACAACACCAGCCTGCGCATTCCATTGGTCATCCCGCAGGGGCTCTGGCTCACCGGCATCGCCGCCTTCTGCCTGATGGTCTTCGTGCTGCTGCTGGAAGCGCTGCTCTCGCTGCTGGCCGGGCAGGGCGCCGAGTTGGACCGCCTGCTGGGCAGCCGCACGCTGGAAGACGAGACCGCCGAGGCACTGGAAGCGGTCGAGATGGCCCGCCGAGGGGAAAAAGCTTGATCGCGATCGTCTTCCTGCTGCTGCTGCTCGGCGGCGCGCTGTTCGCCGCGGCCACCGGCGGCGAGGCCATTCCGGTGGTGGAGATCCTGGCGCTGACCGGCGCCTTCCTGGTGTTCTTCGGTGCCGGCGTCTACGTGGCCGCGGTGCTGGGGTTGCTGGGCATGCTGATCGGTCTGGCCTTCAGCGACCGCCCCTGGTGGGCCTTCGCCGGCCAGACGCTGTGGTCGCCGTCCTCCAACTTCGTGCTGGTCGCGGTGCCGCTGTTCCTGCTGATGGGGGAGATCCTGCTGCGCGCGGGGCTTTCCGACCGGCTGTACAAGGCGCTGAACGTCTGGCTGAACCGGCTGCCGGGTGGGCTGCTGCACACCAACATCGTTAGCTGCGCGGTGTTCTCCGCCATCAGCGGGTCTTCGGTTGCAACCGCCGCCACCATGGGCAGCGTGGCGCTGCCCTATTTCACCGATACCAAGTACAGCCAGCGCATGGTGCTGGGCTCCCTCGCCGCCGGCGGCGCGCTGGGCAACCTGATCCCGCCGGGCATCACCTTCATCATCTACGGCCTGATCACCGAAACCTCGGTCGGCGCGCTCTATATCGCCGCGATTTTCCCCAGCCTGCTGGTCACCGGCCTGTTCATCGGCGTTATCCTGGTGCACGGCCTGACCCACCCGATGGAAAAGCCGCCGGCCCTGCCGTTCAAGGTCAAGCTGCGTGCGCTGGGTGGGCTGGTGCCGACGCTGCTGCTGATGATCCTGGTGCTCGGCAGCATCTATGCCGGCTACGCCACGCCGACGGAAGCCGCGGCGCTGGGCGTCGTCGGCAGCGCGTTGTTCGCCGCCATCGAAGGCAAGCTCTCCTTCCGCCTGCTGCACGCCAGCGCCGAGGCAACCGCGCGCAACACCGCGCTGCTCGGCCTGATCATCTTCGGCGCCTACCTGCTGAACTACCTGCTCACGGTCATCAACGTGCCGCAGGCGCTGGCCGCCTTCATCGGCGGGCTGCCGCTGCCGGGCTGGGCGGTGATGCTCTGCATCCTCGGCCTCTACATCGCGCTGGGCACCTTCATGGAGGGCTTCTCCATGATCATCACCACCGTGCCCGTGGTGTTTCCCATCGTCACCGCGCTGGGCTACGACCCGATCTGGTTCGGCGTCATCGTCACCATGCTGGTGGAGATTGCGCAGATCAGCCCGCCCGACGGCACGGTGATGTACGTGTTGCAGGGCATGCGCCCGAAGCCGGGACCCATTACGGATGTGTTCGCGGGGGTGATGCCTTTCCTCGGCGTCTATATGCTCGCCGTGCTGCTGCTGATGTTGTTTCCCGGCATTGCCACCTGGCTGCCGAAGATCATGGGTTGATCGATGTCCCGCCCCGTCCGCATCGCCGTCGATATCGGCGGCACCTTCACCGACCTGCAGATCCTGGATGCCCGCAGCGGCGCCGTCGTGGCCTGGAAGACGCCGACGACGCCGGAGGACCCCAGCATCGGCCTGCTGACCGGCGTGACCGAAGCGGCCGCCCGCTTCGGCTTCGCGCTCAGCGACGTCGGGCTGCTGCTGCACGGCACCACCATTGCCACCAACGCGGTGCTGGAACGCAAGCTGGCGCGCGGCGTGCTGCTGACCACGGCCGGCTTCGAGGACGTGCTGGAGATCACCCGGCACTTCCGGCGGGACGTCTACGGGCTGGCGCCCGACCCCTTCCCGGTGCTGGTACCGCGCGACCGACGCCTTGGCGTGGCCGAGCGCATGCGCGCGAGCGGCACGGTCGAGACCGCGCTTGACCAAGCGACGCTGCCCGCGCTGCTGGCCCGCATCGACGCCGCGCAGGCCGAGGCGGTTGCGATCAGCCTGTTGCACGCCTACGCCAACCCGGCGCATGAGCAGGCGCTGAAGGCCTGGCTGGCGCAGGTGCGCCCGGGCCTGCCGGTCTCGATCAGCAGCGAGATCAGCCCCGAAATCCGCGAATACGAACGCAGCAGCACCACCGTGCTGAACGCGCTGCTGGTGCCAGTGGTGAAGGCCTACCTGGAAAAGCTGGAAGCCCGCCTCGGCGAAGGCGGCTTCTCCCCCATGGTCTTCCTGGTGCAGTCCAATGGCGGCGTCTGCAGCCTGCGCACCGCGGCCGAGCAACCCGCGCGTCTGCTGCTCTCCGGCCCCTCCGGCGGCGCGCTGGCGGCCGGGCGCATCGCGGAACTGCTGGGCAAGCCGAACCTGGTCGCGGTGGACATGGGCGGCACCAGCTACGACGTCTCCGTGGTGCAGGACAACCGCGTCGGCGTGGTGACGCAGGGCGAGATCGACCGCCTGCCGGTGCGCCTGCCGATGGTGGAAATGCGCACCATCGGCGCCGGTGGCGGCAGCATCGGCAGCGTGGATGCCGGCGGCCGCCTCACCGTCGGCCCGCGCAGCGCCGGTGCCCGCCCCGGCCCGGTGGCCTATGCCCGCGGCGGCACCGAACCCACCGTGACCGACGCCAACCTGGCCCTTGGCCGGCTGGACCCGGACTACTTCCTCGGCGGCGCGATGAAGCTGGACATGACGGCCACGCGCGCTGCCATCGCGGCGCGCGTCGGCACGCCGCTCGGCC
Source organism: uncultured Rhodospirillales bacterium (assembly GCA_903843125.1). GTDB lineage: Bacteria > Pseudomonadota > Alphaproteobacteria > Acetobacterales > Acetobacteraceae > CAIMOR01. Next base: position 1,197 of record CAIMOR010000485.1, on the reverse strand, counting down.
TCAGCACGGAGGATGCGGCGCAGGGCATCGTCACCGTGGTCAACGCCAACCTCGGCGCGGCGGTGCGGCTCTCGCTGTTCGAGAAGGGGTTGGACCCCCGCGACTTCGCGCTGCTCAGCTTCGGCGGTGCCGGCGGGTTGCACGCAACGGACGTGGCCACCGAAATGGGCATCAACGAAGTCGTCTTCCCGCGGGAACCCGGCACGCTCTCGGCCTATGGCATCCTGTTCAGCGACCTGGTGCAGGACCTCGCCCGCTCCCGCCTGCTGCGCGCCGAGGATGCCGCGCTGCCGGCCATCGCCGCCGTGGTGGCGGAGTTGCGCACCGAGGCCGATGCCAAGCTGGCTGCCGATGGCGTCGCCGCCGCAGCGCGCGAAATCCTGGTGGCCGCCGACATGCGCTACCACGGCCAGGCCTTCGAACTGCTGATCCCCTGGGGCGACATCGCTACGCCGGACAGTGCTGCGCTGGCCGCGCTGAAGCAGCGCTTCCACGCCATGCACAAGCAGCGCTTCAGCTACGACAGTCCGGCCGAGGCGGTGGAGATCGTCACGCTCCGCGTCACCGCCATCGGCCGCCTGCCGAAGCCCGAAGCGGCCGAGACCACGCCCGCCGCGCGCCCCGCGCTGAAGGGCCATCGCCGCAGCTACGAAAGCGGCGCCTGGCGCGACCTGCCGGTGTACGACCGGGAGGCGCTGACGACGGAGACGCTGACCGGCCCGGCGCTGGTGGAGGAGCCCTTCGCCACGCATTTCATCAGCCGCGGCTGGACCGCGACACCCAGCGCCGCCGGCGCGCTCATCGCGAAGAGGACCGCGTGATGACTTCCTCCCCCTTGGGCCCGATCGAAATCGAAGTCATCCGCAACGCGCTGACCGCCGCCGCCGCCGAGATGGATGTCACGGTCTGGCGCACCAGCCGCAGCACCATCGTGCGGGAGCTGCTGGACTATTCCACCGCCGTGTTCGACGCCGCCGGCAACAATGTCGCGCAATCCGCGCGCATCCCCGGCCACCTGAACAGCATGTCGCACCTGCTGCGCGAAATCCTGGACAAGTACGTGGATCCCGCGACCTGGGGGCCGGACGACGTCGTCATCACCAACGACCCGTACTGCGGCGGCCAGCACCTGCCGGACATCGTCGCCTTCAAGCCGATCGTCGTCGGCGGCCGGCGCATCGCCTTCGTCGGCACGCT
>CAIMOR010000484.1 GCA_903843125.1 uncultured Rhodospirillales bacterium | reverse complement strand
CGGCGGCGGTGGCGGCGCTGGTGGCGCCGGCGCGGGTGAGCAGGGTGTTCAGCGCCAGCTCGGCGTCGCGGCGGGCCTGGCGGGCGGCGTTCGCGGCGTCCTTCAGCGCCTGCTGCACCCGGGCGTAGAAGGCGGTGCGGAACAGGGTGCGGAGGATGTCCTGGCGGGCCTCCGGCCTGGCGACCAGCAGCTCCCGGAAGCGGCCTTGCGGGAGGAGGACGACCTGGCGGAACTCGGCGGCGGTGAGGCCGAGCAGCTCGGCGATGCGGGCCTGGACCTCGGCTTCGCGCTCGATCGGGGTGCCGCCGGGCTGCCAGAGCGCGACCTTCATGCGCTCGGCCGTGGTGCCCTGGCCGCGTTGCTTCGGGCGGTCCCAGGCGGGGCGGCGCTGGATCAGCCAGGTCTGGCCGGCGGCGTGGAATTCCAGCGTGACCTCGGTGGGGCGGTCCGGCGTGGCGTGCAGGCTGCGCAGGTGGGTGGCCTGGCGCTCGGCACCGCTGCTTTCGCCGAACAGGGCGAAGCAGATGGCGTCCAGCAGGGTGGTCTTGCCGGCGCCGGTGGGGCCGCAGATCAGGAACAGGCGGTGCGGGTGGAGATCGGCGAAATCCAGTTCCTGGCGGGCGGCGTAGGGGCCGAAGCCCTCCATGGTCAGCCTGAGCGGGCGCATCAGGGCTGCTCGGCGGCGGTGATGGCGGCGATGACGACGGGGCGCGCGGCGGCGGGCAGCGGGGCGTTGCGCATGGCCTGGTGGAACGCCTCGAACTGGTCCAGCGGGCTGGCGGCGCGGGCGGCGGCGGGCAGCGACGTGGCGCTGGCCGGCAGGGTCTCGGCGACCCAGCGCAGGCCGATGATGCGGGGGTAGCGCTCGGCCAGGCGGCGCTGGGCCTCGGCGATGGGCAGGGGGTCGGTGAGTTCGAGGGCCAGGTAGTCTTCGCTGCTGGCGGTGAGCAGCGTGGCGAGGCTGCCGCGGAGGATGCGCAGCGGGTGGCGGGGCGTGAGGGGCAGGGCTTCGGTGCGGATGCCGCCCTGGGCGTCGAGCTCGACCAGGGTGACGGATTTCTGCTGGTCGGCTTCGCTGCTGGAATAGGCGAGCGGCGAGCCGCTGTAGCGCAGGCGGCCCTCGGCGAGGGATTGCGGGCGGTGCAGGTGGCCGAGGGCGACGTAGTGGAAGCCGGCGAAGCGGGCGGCGCCGATCTGGCCGGTGCCGCCGACGGCGAGGCCGCGCTCGCTTTCGGTTTCGCTGCCGCCGGCGACGAAGGCGTGGGCAACCAGGACGCGGCGCTGGTTGGGCGGGCAGAGGGCGTGCAGCAGGGGGGCGAGGAGGGCCATGCCGGCGTCGTGGTCGGCGACCACGCGGGATGGAGGGTGGTCGGCGACCACGCGGGATGGAGGGTGGTCCGCGACCGCGCGGGATGGGGGGTGGTCTGCGACCACGCGGAGTGGGGGTTGGTCCGCGGCGGGGCTGGGTGCGGGCAGCTTCTGCGCCAGCAGCAGGGGCGAGGCGTAGCCGCTGGCGACGATGCTGACCGGGCCGTGCGCGTCGCGGAATTCCCAGGCGCGGCCGAGCGGGCTGTCGGCGATGTGCAGGCCGCCGCCGGCCAGCAGGCGGGCGCCGAAGGCCAGGCGCCGGGCGTCGTCGTGGTTGCCGGGGATGAGGACGACCGGGACGCCGAGGCCGCGGATCAGGCGGTGCAGGATGTCGTCGAGCAGTTCCACGGCGTCGGCGGGCGGGACGGCTCTGTCAAAAATGTCGCCGGCGATGAGGACCGCGTCCGGGCGCGTGTCCTGCACCATGCGCAGGAACTGGCCGGCCAGCAGGTGCTCCTGGTCCTGGTGCAGGGAGTGGCCGCCCAGGGTGCGGCCGAGGTGCCAGTCGGCGGTGTGCAATAGGCGCATTGCGCCGAGGATGCGGCCGGGTGGCCGGGGCGGCAAGGGGTGGTGACTCGGTTGGGGGTGAGGGGAGCGGGGGCGGACCCTCGACGGGCTTCACCGGTCAAACCGATGCGTCGCTTCGCCGTGGCGGCAGGTCGTTCGCGGGCGGCCGGCCTCAGTAGCGATACCACAGCGCCAGCACGGCGCCCTGGCCCAGCGGCACGCGGCGGCCGGCGATGTCGCGGATGTAGCCCAGCGCCACCGCCCAGGTAGGGTTCAGTTCATACACCGCGGTGGCCTGCAGCTTGGAGACGCTGTAGTCGGCGCCGCCCGGGGCGTTGTTGCGCAGGCCGATGTTGCTGAAGCTCTGCAGCATCAGCAGCCAGTGCGGCACGGGGCGCAGGCCGAAGCCGATATCGACGCGGGCTTCGTCCGCCGCGTTGCCCAGGCGGCCGCGATAGGCCAGTTCGGCGGTGGCGAAGCCGGTCATGCCCCAGGGCAGCGCGGTGCCGATGCCGTAGAGGCCGCGGATCTCGGCGCCCAGGTTCGGCTCGGCGATGCGGGGCGTGGTGCCGGCGCCATCGACGCCGGGCGAGGCCAGGGTGGCCTGCACCGAGAAGACGTCCAGCCTTCCCTTGTAGACCAGGTAGCGGGCGAAGACGCTGGCATCGGCCAGGCCGACATTGGTGCTGGTGCGGCCGTTCTCGGTCAGCCAGGCGGCCTGCAGCCGGGGTTGCAGGCCCACCGTCCAGCGACTGGTGATGCCGTGTTCCCAGTAGGGCGAGGCGAGCTCGACCCGGCCGAAGCTGCCGGTGCCGTTGGCGCGGCCGAGTGTGTCGAAGCCGCGGGTGCCGGCGGTGTAAGGGGTGGTCTGCAGGATCAGGATGCCCTCGCCTTCCGGCTGCACCCAGGGCGCGGCGCGGGCGTGCAGCGGCGGCAGCAGCAGCAGCGCCATTGCCGCCAGCCGCCTGCCCAGCGCTTGCCTGCCGCCCGTGCGGGACATCCCCGACGCACCCCTTTCCCGTCCATGGCCAAGGGGATTTCTAGGCGGGAGCGGTTAGCGCGGGGTGTCGTGACCGGTCCGGTTTTGTCGCCGGGGGCCGGTTGGGCGTGGTCGGTTCAGTAGCGGTACCACAGCGCGCCGAGCACGCCCTGGCCGAGCGCCACGTGGCGGCCGCCGAGTTCCTTGATGTAGCCGACCTCCACCTGCCATTGCGGTGCCAGGTCCACCACCAGGGAGAGCAGGGCGCGGTGGATGGAGTAGTCCGGCCCGGTGCCGCGGGCATTGCGCATGCCGATGGTGGAGACGCTCTGGCCCATGACGAGCCAGCCCGGCGCCACCCGGATGCCGCCGGTGACCTTGTAGGTCATCTCGTCCGCCGGCGGGCCGGGGCGGTAGTTGTAGGCGGCCTGCAGGTCGATGAAGCCGGACATGCCGGCGGGCAGGTTGAAGGCGTGGCCGTAGAGGATGCGGGCCTCGTAGCTGGCATTGGGCTCGGCCAGGCGGGGGGTGCGGTTCTGCGCCAGGCCGGGGATGCTGGCCTGGCCCTGCACCGAGAGCACGTCCCAGTCGCCACGCAGCAGGGTGTAGCGGGCGAAGGTCTTTTCCTCGGCCAGGCCGAGGTTGCGGCTGCTGCCGGACTGGTCGTGCATCCAGATGGCCTGCAGCCGGGGCTGCATGCCCACCGTGAAGCGGTCGGTCAGGCCGTGTTCCCAGTAGATGCTGGTCTCGACGCGCTGGTCGGTGCCGGTGCCGGCGGGCTGGCCGTAGCGGTTGTAGCCCTGCAGCCGGGTCTGGAACGGCAGGGCGTTGAACACCACCTGGCCGCCGCCCTCGGGCTGGGGCCAGGCGCCGGCCTGGGCCCGCGGCGTGGCGCCCAGCAGGAACAGCAGGCCAGCGAGCGCCGTCGCCGTCGTCATCGCCCGCATCGCAGCGCTCCTCGGTTGCAGTCGGTGCCGGTCCGGGGGAGGGGCACCGTGCGCGTTGGCTAATATTATGGTTAAATCTTGTTTTTTGAAGCAACTCCAGGTTGCATCAGTAGCGATACCAGTAGGCGAGGACACCGCCTTGGCCGAGCGGGACGTGGCGGCCGGCAACCTCGCGCACGTAGCCGAGCGCCAGCGTGCTGTGGGCGGTGACGTCCCAGGCGATGTTGGCGCTGAGCCGCTGCACGCTGTAGTCGGCGCCGAAGCCGCGGCCGTTGCGCATGCCCAGGTCGGTGATGCTCTGCACCCAGATCGCCCAGTCCGGGTAGGGGCGGATGCCCAGCGTGGTGTTGAGGTAGACCACGTCCGCCGCCGGGCCGGACCGGTAGCGGTAGCCCAGCTGGGTTTCGACGAAGGCGTTGACCCGCGGCGCGAGCGGGATGCCGCGGCCGTACAGCAGGCGAACCTCGTAGCTGGCATTGGGCTCGGCCAGGCTGGGGTTGCGGTCTCGCTGGGCGATGCCGGGGGTGCCGACGATGCCCTGGACCGAGAGGCTGTCGCGGTCGCCGAGATGGATGTTGTAGCGGGCGAAGGCCTGGACTTCCGAGACGCCGAAATTGTGCCCGCGATTGGCCGGCTCGTTCATCCAGGTGGCGGTGAGCCGCGGCTGCAGCCCGATGGTCCAGCGCTGGGTCAGCCCATGTTCCCAGTAGGGCGAGAACTCCAGCGACCGCTGGGTGCCGTAGCCGTTGGGCACGCCGCGGCGGTCGTAGCCCTGGGTCTGCGCGGCATAGGGGCTGAGCGGGACGGTGACGAAGCCGCTGCCCTCGGCCTGCGGCCAGGCGCCGGCGCGCGCCGGGCCGGGCGACACAGCGGCCATCAGCAGGACCAGCACGAGCATAACCAAGGCGCGCATCGCCAGTCTCCCAAGCGCGCTGGAGTTATGCGCGCCGCGAGGAGGCGAAGCCAGCAGGAAGTTTAAAAATTATGGATGCGTCTCATTTATTGTGAGGTTGCTGGTCAGTAGCGGTACCAGTAGGCCAGCACGCCGCCCTGGCCGCGCGGCACGTGGCGGGTGGCCATTTCGCGCAGCAGGGTGACCTCCAGGCTGCTGTGGGCGGTGAAGTCCCAGACGGCGCTGAGGGTCAGGCGCTCGGCGGAATAGTCGGCGCCGAAGCCGCGGCCGTTGCGCAGGCCGAGGTCGGTGATGCTCTGCACCCAGAAGACCCACTGGCTGAACGGGCGGATGCCCAGCGTGTTCTTCAGGTAGAGCACGTCCGCCGCCGGGCCGGAGCGGTAGCGATAGGCCACCTGGGTGTCGAAGAAGGCGTTGATGCCCGGCGCGATCGGGATGCCGCGGCCGTAGAGCAGGCGGGCCTCGTAGGTGGCGTTGGGTTCGGCCAGGCTGGGGTTGTTCTTGCGTTCGGCGATGCCGGGGGTGCCGACCAGGCCCTGGACCGAGATGGTGTTGCGGTCGTCCAGGTAGAGGTTGTAGCGGGCGAAGAGCTGCACCTCCGAGAGGCCGACATTGTGGTTGCGGTCGCTCGGCTCGTTCATCCAGATGGCGGTCAGCCGGGGCTGCATGCCGATGGTCCAGCGCGCGGACAGGCCGTGTTCCCAGTAGGGGCCGAATTCCAGCGAGCGCTGGGTGCCGAAGCCGTTCGGCGCGCCGCGGCGGTCATAGCCCTGGGTGCGTGCCTCATACGGCGCGATGGGGAAGGTGATGAAGCCGCCATCCTCGGCCTGTGGCCAGGCGCCTGCCAGGACGACGCGCGGCTGGACGAGCGTCAACACCAGGGCAAGGCGACAGGCGGCCATGAACCAGGAAGGCAACCAGCGGGGGGGCTGATGCATGCGGCGAGTTTATCCGTGCCGCTGCCGACAACGCAACCATTGTGCGGGGCGTGGCATCCTAAAGGGTGCGGAATTTCCACTTTTTTAATCGACGCAACGCGGCCGGCGGCCGCAGGGCGCGCCGGAAAGCCCCGGGAAGCCCCGGCGGCGGCGCAGAATTCCGTGGCATTCCCGCGGCCGAGGCGCCATATCTCCGCCGGGCCCGTGCGGCAGCGCCGCCGCGCCCATCGCCGCGCATGCGGTGGGCTGACAGATACGGAGCCGCGCCCAGCGCCGGCCGGGGGGCCTGAGGCCCCGCTGGCTGGCCTGCCCCGGCGTTTCCGGCCACACGGTGCCCTGCGCTGGCAGGGACGGCGATTCGCCCCCAGGGACCTGCCTGGTGAGGAAACGCCAGCCCGTGCCGCCCGAAGCGCCGAGCATCCCGCAAGGGGCCGCCGGACCACCGCCTGGCTTTCCGCCGTGAGTGCATCCATGACGCGCCCGGCTCCGTAGGGGCCTTGGGTGCGCCGTGGCATATCCACCGCCCGGACCGCACCCGCGGGAAGGGCCAGGACCGCCGGGGATGGCCCCGGGGTCCCCCGAAGGACGACGCATGTTCGAGAACTACTACCGCAAGGATATTTCCTGGGGCGGCCAGCTGCTGACCCTGGAAACCGGCAAGATCGCCCGCCAGGCCGATGGCGCCGTGCTGGCGCGCCTGGGCGACACCATCGTGCTGTGCACCGTGGTGGGCGCGCGTGGGGTGAAGCCGGGGCAGGACTTCTTCCCGCTGACCGTGAACTACCAGGAAAAGGCCTTCGCCGCTGGCAAGATCCCGGGCGGCTTCTTCAAGCGGGAGGGCCGGCCCTCCGAGGCCGAGACGCTGATCTCCCGCCTGATCGACCGGCCGCTGCGCCCGCTGTTCCCGGATGGGTTCCGCAACGAGGTGCAGGTGATCGCCACCGTCCTCAGCCACGACATGGAGAACGAGCCGGACATCGTGGCGCTGGTGGGTTGCTCCGCCGCGCTGACGCTGAGCGGCATTCCCTTCTTCGGCCCGGTGGGCGCGGCGCGGGTTGGCTACATCGATGGCCAGTACGTGCTGAACCCGACCATGGCGCAGAAGAAGCAGAGCCAGCTGGACCTGGTGCTGGCCGGCACCGCCGAGGGCGTGCTGATGGTGGAATCGGAAGCGCATGAGCTGACCGAGGACGTCATGCTCGGCGCCGTG
>CAIMOR010000483.1 GCA_903843125.1 uncultured Rhodospirillales bacterium | reverse complement strand
GCAGCAGGCCGAGCGCGCCGCCGGCCTCGGCCGCCAGTTGCAGCCGGCGGGCGGCGGTCATGTCCACCTCGGCCTGCACCAGCAGGGCGCCGGCCACGCCGGGGCAGCGCAGCGCCTCCTCCATGGCCCAGAGCGCATCGGCCGGGCGGCGGGCCTGCACCAGCACCAGGTTGGCGGCGCTGAGCCCGAAGCGGGACAGGCCGGGCGGCCAGGCATCCGGCTCGGCGGCAATCCAGAGGACGGTGCCCTCGGTGCGGGCCAGCGCCATGGCACAGAAGCCGGCGGCGGCGCCGGGGTCGGCGGCCATCACCTCATGCACGCCGGCACGGGCCAGGCCGCCGCCGGGCAGGTGCCGGTCGATGGCGGCGCAGAGCGGGATCGGCGCCGCCTCCGCAGCCGCTCCACCGCTGCGTTCCAGCCGGCGGATGCGCGCCTGCACTGCAGCCAGCACCGCGGGCCGGTCGAGCGGCCGGTCAGGCTGGGGGTCCGGCTCTGGTAGGGGGTGTGGGGGCATGGCTATGTTCTCAGTATGTTCTGGAACGGCGCGCCGGAGTCAAGCGTCCAGAATCCCGGGATTCATGCCTGGAAATAAGTATACCTTATGCGTGGCGCCGTCGGCCCTTGAATCGGCCCCCGGCAGAGCAAAGCATTCAGATCAAATCGTGGAGCGAGCGGGTGAGCCTGGAAACGAGCAAGACTGCCCATGGCGCCGTGGCCGATGGCCTGGCCGGCGCCATCGGCAATACGCCGCTGATCCGCCTGCGCCGCGCCAGCGAGGCCACCGGCTGCACCATCCTCGGCAAGGCGGAGTTCATGGCGCCGGGCGGCAGCGTGAAGGACCGCGCCGCGCTGGGCATCATCGAGGATGCCGAGCGGCGGGGGCAGCTGATCCCCGGCCAGCCCGGCATCATCGTGGAGGGGACGGCGGGCAATACCGGCATTGGCCTGACGCTGGTGGCCAATGCCCGGGGCTACCGGGCCATCATCGTGGTGCCGCGTACCCAGAGCCGGGAGAAGCTGGACTTCCTGCGCATGATCGGCGCCGACCTGCGCTTGATCGACCCGGCGCCGCTGAGCAGCCCGGGGCATTACGTGCATACCTCCCGCCGCATCGCCGAGGAGCTGGCCGCCGCGGGAGAGCGGGCGCTGTGGGCCAACCAGTTCGGCAACCTGGCCAATGGCGCGGCGCATGAGGCGACCACCGGGCCGGAGATCTGGGCGCAGACCGCGGGGCAGGTGGACGCTTTTACTTGTTCCTGCGGCACCGGCGGCACGCTGGTCGGCACCGCTCGGGCGCTGAAGGCCAGGAATCCCAAGGTGCGGGTGGTGCTGGCGGACCCGATGGGCAGCGTGCTGCATTCCTGGATCAAGACCGGCGAGCTGAAGGCCGCGGGGAATTCCATCACCGAGGGCATCGGCCAGGGCAGCCAGGTGCCGGGCAACCTGGAGGTGGGGCGCGAGCTCATCGACGACGCCGTGCAGGTGGCGGACCCCGAGGCGCTGGAGCAGATCTACGACCTGCAGATCCATGAGGGCATATCCATCGGCGGCTCGGCCGGCATCAACGTGGCCGGGGCCATCAAGGTCGCGCGGCAGATGGGACCCGGCCATACCGTGGTGACCATTCTCTGCGACGGTGGCGCGCGCTACCAGAGCAAGCTGTTCAACCCGGACTTCCTGCGGGAACGCGGGCTGCCGGTGCCGCCCTGGCTGGCGTAGGAGCCGCGCATGGAACTGTTCGAGCTGGTCCGCACCATCCGCGCTCGCGACCCGGCCCGGCCGACCTGGCTGGAGGCGGTGACCAGCTATGCCGGGCTGCATGCCGTGCTGATCCATCGTGTAGCACATGCGTGCTACCGGCTGGGGCTGAAGGCGCTGGCACGGATGGTCTCCCATACCGGCCGCTTCGTCACCGGCATCGAGATCCATCCCGGCGCCAAGCTGGGGCGGCGGCTGTTCATCGACCACGGCATGGGCGTGGTGATCGGCGAGACCGCCGAGGTGGGCGATGACGTGCTGATCTATCATGGCGTGACCCTGGGCGGGCTTTCCGGCCAGCCGGGCAAGCGCCACCCCACCATCGGGGACGGCGTGGCGATCGGTGCCGGGGCACAGGTGCTGGGGCCGATCCTGGTGGGGGCCGGCGCGCGCGTCGGCGCCAATGCCGTGGTGGTGGCCGAGGTGCCGGCCGGCGAGACCGTGGTGGGCATTCCCGCCCGGCCGCCGCAGGAACACCGGGTGATGCCGGCCAAGCCCGCCCAGGTGGAAAGCCCTGGCTACGGCCTGGGCTTCGGCCCCTGCGACCCGGTGGGCGAGGAACTGGCGATCCTGCGTTCAGAGGTGGCGGCGCTGCGCGCCGAGATGGCCGAGCTGCGCCGGCATTCCAGCAGGATCAATGCGGCGGAATAGGCGGTGCCGCGCCGGCCTCGGGAATTGTGACAGTATTTTTGCCTTGAGACGGCAACCGTATGTCGGCATGTCCTTTGGGATTGCTCACACAAACGGAGGAAACCGCGAATGCGGCGCCGTCACATTCTCGCCCTCAGCGCGGCCGGCCTGGCTGCGCCGGGCCTGCTTCGTGCCCAGGGGACCTGGCCGGACCGGCCGATCAAGCTGATCGTGCCCTGGCCGCCGGGCGGGTCGACCGACACGGTGGCGCGGATATTCCAACCGAAGCTGTCGGAAATCCTCGGCCGGCAGATCGTCATCGACAATCGCGGCGGTGCCTCGGGCGCTGTAGGGGCGCAGGAAGCCGCCCGCGCCCCGGCCGATGGCTATACCTGGATGCTGGCCTACGACAACGAGGCCACCAACCAGACCGTGATGCGGCTGCCCTACCGCACGCTGGAGGCCTTCGCGCCGGTTTCCCTGGTGGCGACCGGGCCGCTGGCCATGGTGGCGCACCATTCGACGCCGTACCGGACCTTCCAGGACGTGGTGGCCGCGGCCAAGGCGGCGCCGGACAGCATCGCCTATGCCTCCTCGGGCGTGGGCGGCCTGGCGCACGTCTCGACCACGCTGCTGCAGCAGGAAGGCGGTTTCCGCCTGGTGCACGTGCCCTACCGGGGCGGCGGGCCGGCGGTGCAGGACGCGGTGGCCGGCAACGTGCCGCTGTTCATGTCCAACGTCGTCATCATCAGCCAGCACATCAAGTCCGGCACGCTGCGGCCGCTGGGGGTGACCACGGCGGGCGAAAGCCGCCACGTGCCGGGGGTGCAGAGCTTCGCGCAGCAGGGGTTCTCGGGCTTCGAGGCGCCGACCTGGTGGGCCTTCCTCGGCCGGGCCGGCACGCCGGATCCCATCATGGCGCGGATGCAGGCGGCGCTGGCCGAAGCGCTGGCCGACCCGGTGGTGCGCGCCAAGATCGAGGAGCAGGGCGCCGACGTGGTGGCCAGCAGCCCGGCCGAATGCGGGCGGTTCCTGGCCGGCGAGATCGAGCGCTGGGGCAAGGTGATCCGCGACAACCACATCACGGCGGAGAGCTGAGCGGCCGTGGCGGTTTGCCGCGGGTTCGGCGGGTTCGGCGGGAAAAAACTTCCCGCATGATGATTTTCTGAAATCGGGGTGTTGACCCTCAGGGCCTCTGGGGGTACATCGTGGCCACCGCAGCGACGGCGGGGTTGACGAGGGACGGTTTAGCCGTCATAGTCTTTCCCCCGCCGAAAACGGCGGTGAAATCGCCAAGCGGCGGTGCAGCATCCGGACCCGAAAGGGGAGGGAGGCTAGCCGGCCGATTGGCGGTTGTGATTTTCGGCTCCGCTGAAGATCGTGTTCATTGACAGTTGCATCTGGTCTCGATTGAGAAGATTTGGGATATCTGCGTGAGCGGGTATTCTGGAGAGGATGGGTGTTTTGGTGCTGTGGCCTGATGGCTGTGGTGCTGGATTGCTTGGGTGTTGTTCTGCTTGTG
>CAIMOR010000482.1 GCA_903843125.1 uncultured Rhodospirillales bacterium | reverse complement strand
TAGGCCAGCATGGCGCGCAGGTCGGCGTAGGGCGCGGCGACGTTGGTCGCCAGCATCATGGTGTTGCGCGTCAGCAGCGCCACCGGCGAGAAATCGCGGATCGCGTCGTAGGGCATGCTGGGCAGGAAGTAGCGATTGGCGACATGGGTGCTGACCACGCAGAGCAGCGTGTGCCCATCGGGCTCCGCATGCGCCACCGCCTCGCTGCCCACCACCCCGGCGCCACCGGCGCGGTTCTCCACCACCCAGGCGTGCGGCACGTGCGGCCGCAGCGCCTCGCCCAGCGCGCGGGCCAGCAGGTCCGTGCCGCCGCTGGCGGCATAGGGCACGATGACGCGGACGGGGCGGGACGGCCAACCGGGTTCGGCGCGGGCCGGCTGGGCCGGCAGCGGGCCGGCCAGCAGGGCGGGAAGCGCCAGCAGGTGGCGGCGATGCGGTTTCATGGGCGTTCTCCGGCCGGCAGTATCGGGCTGCTGCGCCGCCGCGGCAACCGTGCCAAGCTGCGCCCCAGTTGGCAGAGGAGGAAACCATGCCCGACGCAAGCGGCCAGCCGGCCCAAGGCAGCGACCTGGCGGCCATCGAAGCGGTGGTGCAGACCTATTTCGATGGCCTGTACGAAGGCAACACGGAAAAGCTGGCCGCCGCCTTCCACCCGGTGAGCCACCTGTACAGCGCGGACGGCAAGGGCGGCGTGAACGACCTGCCGCGCGAACAGTGGTTCGAGTGGGTGCGCAAGCGCGCCAGCGCCGCCAGCCAGGGCCTGGCCCGGCACGACCGGATCCTGCTGGTGGACCAGAGCGGGCCGGAGACGGCCTTCGTGAAGGTCGCCTGCCAGATACCGCCGCGCTACTTCACCGACTACCTGGTGCTGAACCTGACCAGCGACGGCTGGAAGATCGTCAGCAAGGTGTTCCGCTCGGAAACCCGCGAATAGTCAGCTGTTCGGCCGCAGCAGGTAGGGTGCGCCGCTGCGGTCGCAGATGCCGCGGATCAGCTTGTCCAGGCTGTCGGGCACCGGCACGCCCTCGGCACTGCGCCGGGCGTGCATGATGTCCTCCGGCTCCCCGGCCACCAGCACCGGCTCGCCGGGCTGGGCGCTGGGGGTGGCGTGCAGGATGTCGATCACGTCGTCGAGGTCGGCTTCGAAGGCGCCGTCCTCCCGGAAGGCCTGCGGATTGATCGCCAGGAAGAAGTGGCCGATGTTGTGCGGCAGGTCCTTGCGCGGGTCGCGGTTGCGGATCGGCGAGAAGCTCGCCCCCATCAGCACGCCGCCGAGGATATGGACCATCATCGCCAGGCCGTAGCCCTTGGCGCTGCCCTTCTCCTCGATGCCACCGACCGGCGTGATACCGCCTTCCGGGCGTTGGAACACGAAGGCGTTGGCCTCGTGCGGGTCGGTGACGTTGTTGCCGGCGCCGTCCACCACCCAGCCTTCCGGCACCGGTGCGTTGTTCAGGTGGTGCACCTTCACCTTGCCGGCGGCCACCGTCGTTGTCGCCATGTCCAGCACGAAGGCGTTGTTGCGCCTGGCCGGCGCCGCGAAGGCCAGCGGGTTGGTGCCCAGCACCGGCATGGTGCCGCGCGTCGGCACCATGGTCACGCCGCGCGTGCTGCTGGTGACCATGCCGATGACGCCACGCGCCGCGGCGATGCGTGCATAGGCGCCGGCCGCGCCGAAATGGTGGCTGTTGACCACGCCGACGATGCCGACGCCCCACTGCAGCGCCTTGTCGACGGCCATGTTCATCGCCAAGGCGGAGACCGGATGGCCGAGACCATCCTGCGCGTCCAGCAGCGCGGTGGGGCCGGTGTCCTTCGCCACCCGCGGCTCGGCGCCTATCCTGATCCGCCCCGCGGCGACACCCTCCTCGTAGGTCATCAGCATCGAGAGGCCGTGGCTGTCCACGCCCAGCAGGTCGGTTTCCACCATGATCCCCGCCGTGGTCTCGGCATGCTGCCGCGACATGCCCCAGGCGGTGAGGATGCCGAGGATCTGGGCGTGGATGGCGGCAGCGGGCACCTTGCGCCCGGTGGTGACGTTCCTGGCCATTTTCTGTGAGTTCCTCCACGGTGCGGGGCTGAAGCGCGTCAATGCGCCGAGACCTTGTCCCGGCGCCGATGTTCGAGCAAGCCGCGCACCGGAACCGCGCCCCAACACCGTCTGCGCACCCGCAGCGCGCCATTCGCCGATCCACCCGCGCGCCGGTGGCGCGCCGCACATCAGTCCACGCGCGCGCCGGTGGCGCGCCGCGCATCAATCCACGCGCGCGCCGGTGGCGCGCCGCGCATCAGTCCACGCGCGCGCCGGTGGCGCGCACGATCGGCGTCCACTTCTCGATCTCGGCGGCGATGAAGTCATGCGTCCGCTGCGGCGTCATCCCCTCCGGGATGGTGTTGCCAAGGCCGATGATCCGCTCCCGCACTGCCGGTTGCTTCAGGATGTCCTGGATCTGCGCGCTGAGGAACTCCAGCACCGGCTCTGGCGTGCCCAGCGTGGCGCTCCACGGCGTCCAGGTGGTCGCCTGGTAGGCGGGCAGGCCGGCTTCGGCGCTGGTGGGCACCTGTGGCGCCAGCGGCGAGCGTTCTGGCGTGGCGATGACCAGGCCGGTGACAGTGCCACGGTTGATGTGCGGCGCGATGAAGCTGATGGTATCCGCCTGGAAGGCGATGCGCCCCGCGGCCAGGTCGGTGAAGGCCGCCGCCGAGCCGCGGTACGGCACGTGCTGCGCCTGCACGCCCAGCAATTGCACCAGCATGGCGCCGGCGATGTGCCCGGTGGTGCCATTGCCGCTGCTGCCGTAGTCGTATTTGCCGGGGTTGGCGCGCAGCAGGGCGGCGAACTCCGCCAGCGTGTGCACGCCAAGCGAAGGATGCACCGCTACCGCGATGGCGCTGTGGCTGCTGATGGTGATGTGCGCCACGCCGGTCAGCGGATGCACCCGCAGCCGGTCGCCATACAGGCCCACATTCAGCGTATGGCTGCCCAGCGCCCCCACCAGCAGCGTGTAGCCATCGGGCGGTTGTGCGGCCACGGTCTCGAACGCCACGGTGCCGCCGCCGGAGGGCCGGTTCTCCACCAGGAACTGCTGGCCCAGCCGCTCGCTGAGCGCCGCCGAGACGATGCGCGCGTTGATGTCCGCATTGCCCCCCGGCGCCAGCGCCACCACCACGCGGACGGGCCGGTTGGGGTAGTCGGTGTCCGGCGCGCGCGGCTGCGCGCTGGCGGCGCCTGCCGCAACCAGCAACGCCATCAACAGGCGGACCATGTTTCTCTCCCTCAGCCGATGCCGTGTTCCAGCACACCGACCTTTTCCACCTCCAACCGCATCCTGTCACCCGGTTTCAGGTAGCGCGGCGGCTGGCGGAAATGGCCACTGCCGGCGGGCGTGCCGGTGGCGATCACGTCGCCCGGCTGCAACGCCATGTAGCGGCTGAGATAGGCGATCAGCGCGGCCACGCTGAAGATCAGCTCCTGCGTATTGCCCTGCTGCACCAGCTCATCGTTCAACCAGCAGCGCACGTCCAGCCGCCAGGGCTCGCCGACCTCATCGGCGGTGACCAGGTAAGGCCCCAGCGGGCAGAACCCGTCGAGGCCCTTGGCGAAGCTGGTCATCGGCAAGGCCTGGTCGAACTGGAATTCGCGCGCGCTGATATCGTTCAGCACGGTGTAGCCGGCCACGCAGTCCAGCGCCCGCGTCTCCGGCACCTGCCAGGCGGTGCGGCCGATCACCACCGCCAGCTCCACCTCCCAGTCCGGCCAGCGCACGCTGGGCGGAATGCGCACCATGGCACCGGGGCCGCAGACGCTGCTGGTGGGCTTCAGGAATATCCGCGGCGCTTCCAGCTTCGGGCCGCCAACCTCGGCCGCATGGGCACCGTAGTTGCGGCCCACGCCGAGGATCTTGCCGGGTTGCAGCGGGGCGCGGAGCTGCACGCTGGAAAGCGGCCGGCGCAGCGCTGCGTTCTCCGGCCGCGTGGCGAAGGCCAGCGCCCGCGCCACCGCGACCATCGCCGCTTCGCCGGCCTGCAGCAGCGCCAGCATGGTGGTGGGCACCGGCGGCGCGCCCAATGCCGCCAGGGCAGGGGCCAGCGGCACCATCTCGTCGCCGACCACGCCGCCCAGCGCCTCGGCGCCCGCGGCGCCGTACGTCGCCAGCTTCATGCCGCCAGCGCCCCGTAGTCCAGGCTGGCCATGACCTGCGCCCGCAGGATGAAGCGCGGCTCATCCGGGCCGTAATCGGCCACCGCGTTGTGGATGGTGGCGATGTTGTCCCACATCAGCACGTCTCCGGGTGTCCAGTGGTGGCTATGGAGGAACTTGGCCTGCATCTGGTGGCGGAACAGGAAGGCCAGCATCGCATCGCTCTCGGCCGGCTCCAGCCCCGCGATGCGGATGGCGTAGCCGGGGTTGCAGTACAGCACGCGCCGACCCGTCACCGGATGCACCCGGAAGATCGGCTGCTGCACCGGCGGCTTCCTGGCCTTCTGCGCCTCGGTCAGCGGGCCGCGGCTGCTGCCCGGGCGCAGCCGCATCACGTCCCAGAACTTCTCGAAGTCATGCACCGCCACGCGGCCTTCCAGCCGCTGCTTCACCTCATCAGGCAGGTCCTCGTAGGCGGCGTGCATGTCGAGGAATTGCGTATCGCCCAAAGGCTGGCCGTCGCGCATCGGCACCAGCTTGGCGTGCAGCACATTGGCCAGCGCGATGTCATGCGAATAGCTCATGTCGGTGTGCCAGCCCTGGCCGGCATCGCTGAGGCCGAGCGGCGTGCCCGCGGCATCCCGCATGTTGGAGAGATGCATGATCTCGGGCAGGCCCTCGGCGTGGAACATGTTGGCCACGTTCACTTCCAGCGTGCCGAAGCGCCCGGCGAAGGCGGCCAGCTTCGCGGCATCCAGGTCCTGCCGCGGGAAGCACAGCACGCCGAAATTGCCCAGCGCGCGCAGCAGCGTGCGGAAGTCCGGCGCCTCCAGCGGCTGGCGCAGGTCGAACTCCTCCACCCGCGCGCCGGGGCCGCTGTTGTTGGCGATGATCCGCATGGCCGTTCTCCTCGCCGCCAGATTCCCCCCGCCGGCGGCGCAGGTCAATCGCCCCAGACCTCGCCCAGCACGCGCAGCAGGTTGCCGCCCATGATGCGTTCCACCGCGTCCTCGCCGAAGCCGGCGGCCAGCAGCGCCTCGGTCTTGCGGGCCATGAAGCGGGGGTTGTTCAGCTCCGCCGGAAAGCGCCCGGCCAGGCTGTTGCCGAAGGCGCGGACATAGTCGCCGGTGCCGCTGCCGTAGCGCGTCGCGCTCATCTCCAGGAAGAAGTCGGCGGCCTGCGGATTGCCCACCGCGGCGAAGTCGGTGCCGAAGCTGACATGCTCGATGCCGACCAGGTTCACCAGGTACTTCACCTGGGCGATGAAGCCGGCCATGGAAGGCGGCACGGCGGGATCGCTGCCCCAGTTCATGAAGCCATGGATCGAGGCGCCGACCAGGCCGCCCGTCGCCACCACCGCCTTGATCACCTCGTCGCTCTTGTTGCGCACGCGGTCATGCACCGCCTTGGCGTTGGCGTGGCTCAGCAGCACCGGCTTGCGGCTGTGCCGAGCCGCATCCAGGCTTGTGCGTTCGCCGACATGCGACAGGTCGATGGCGACGCCGAGCCGGTTGAACTCCTCCACCACCTGATGGCCGAACCGGGTCAGCCCGCCGTTGCGCGGCTCCAGGCAGCCATCGCCGACCTGGCTGGCCTCGTTGTAGGTCAGCTGGCAGCAGCGCAGCCCCATGCGGTGGAACATCGCCGCCCGCTCGATCCGGTCGCCTAGCAGCTTGGTTTCCTGCCAGCCCATCACCAGGCCGACCTTGCCGGCCGCCTTCGCCCGGGCGATGTCGCCGGCCCGCTCCACCAGCAGCCACGGGCTGTCCGGCCGCGTCGCCAGCGCCAGCCAGCGCGACATGCTGTCGAAGGCATCCTCGAAGGTGGCGATCGGGTCCTTCACCGTCACGTTCGCGGCGGCATAGCCGCCGGCCAGCAGGTCCCCGGCATCGCCATCCGAAAAGAAGATCAGCCCGTCGATGACGAGCAGGCGCTCATGCAGCGTAGTCATTCCGGCAGTTTCCCCGATGCGGTCCCGCCATCCCGCGTCGCGTCGGCGCGGGGGGCTTGCGCATTGCACCGCAGCCAACGACGATTGGAAAGGCCAGGAGCCGTGCCGGACGGCCTGGGGGGAAACTGCATGGCGAGGCGCATCACCAGGCGCGCGGTCCTTGGGGCTGCCAGCATCATCGCCGCCCCGGGCGCCATGGCCGCTCGTGCCGAGGCCCAGGGCGACGCGGGGAAGGCCGACAATTGGCCCAACCGCCCGGTCAGGCTGACGGTGGCCTATCCGGCCGGCGGCAGCACGGACATCGTCGGCCGGCTGCTGGCCGAGCGTCTCGGGCGGGTCTGGGGCCAGCCGGTCATCGTGGAGAATCGCGGCGGCGCGGCCGGCACGCTCGGCGCCGATGCCGTCGCCCGGGCCGCGCCGGATGGCTATTCGCTGCTGCTCGGCGCCTCCTCGGAACTGGCCATCGCGCCCTCCACCTTCCGCAGCCTGCCGTATGACCCCGCCACGGGCTTCGAGCCGATCTCGCTGCTGACGCTGCAGCCCTTCCTGCTGCTGGTCACCAATGCCCTGCCGGTGGCCAGCGTCGCCGAGCTTGTCGCGATGGCCAAGGCGCAGCCGGGCAAGCTGAACTTCGGCAGCTTCGGCACCGGCACCAGCACCCACCTGATGGGCGAGCTGCTGCGCGTCACCGCCGGGGTCGACGTGACCCACATCCCCTATCGCGGCAGCGCCCCGGCGATCACGGACCTCATCGCCGGGCAGATCCAGTTTGATTTCGACACCATCCCCGCGGCGCTGCCGCATCTGGCGGACCGCCGGCTGCGCGCCCTGGCGCTGTGCCACAACCGCCGGCTCGGCTCGGTCCCCGGCATCCCCACCGTGGCCGAGGCCGGCTTCCCCGCCCTGACCGGCGCCACCTGGGCCATGCTGGTGGCCCCGGCGCAGACCCCGCCCGCCATCCTGCAGAAGGTGCAGAAGGACGTGGCCACGGTGATGCAGGCCGGGCTCGGCGCCGCCCTGCGCGAACGCGGGCTGGAGCCGGTCGGCGGCAGCATCGCCGAGGCGCGCGACTTCCTGACCGCCGAGGCCCGCAAGTGGGCCGAGGTGGTGCGCCGCGCCAATTACCGGCCGGAATAGCGCCGCCATGCAGGTCATCGTCGTCGGCGCCGGTGTGGTCGGGCTGTGCACCGCCTGGCACCTGGCCCGCCAGGGCGCCGAGGTCACCATGCTGGACCACGGCGAGCCCGGCGGCGGCGCCTCCTCCGGCAATGCCGGCGCCATCAGTGCCGGCAGCGTCGCGCCGCTGGCCATGCCGGGCGTGCTGAAGACGGTGCCGCAGATGCTGACCGACCCGAAGGCGGCGCTGCATATCCCGCTGAGCTACTGGCCGCGGGCGCTGCCCTGGCTGTGGCAGTTCGTCGCCAGCGCCCGCCCCGCCAAGGTGGCGGCAACGGCCCAGGCCCTGGGCAGCCTGATGTTCGGCGCCATGGAGCGCCACCGCGAGATCCTGGCCGCCGAGGGCGCGCTGGACCTGCTGCGCGAGACCGGGCAGCTCTACCTGTACCGCGACCGCGCTCAGTACGGGAAGGATGCCGCCAGCTGGGCACTGCGCCAGCGCCACGGCATGCGCATCGAGTTCCTGGAGGGCCTGGAGGCGATCCGCGAGCTGGAGCCGGACATCCGCGGCAACTACCAGCTCGGCGTCTTCATCCCGGAACAGGGCAGCTGCATCAACCCGAAGCGCCACGCCGAGGTGGTGGCCAACGGCGTTCGCCGCATGGGCGGCCAGGTGCTGCGGCAGGAGGTCGCCGGCCTGCTGGTCGAGCACCATCGCGTCGTCGGCGTGCGCACCGCCGTCGGC
>CAIMOR010000481.1 GCA_903843125.1 uncultured Rhodospirillales bacterium | reverse complement strand
ACTGGGGAATGAACTTCAATACCCGCGTGCCCTGGGCCGCAGCCAGCCGTGGCGCCGCCAGCGCTGCGCTGCCCAGCAGTAAGCCCCGACGATGCATGCATGCCCCTCGTGTGTTCCCGCCGGTACTTCGCCGGGCAGGGGTCGGGGTCGTCAAGTCGTTTGCGGAGGGCCGGCGCAACTGGAACACTGCAGGGCAGTCCGGCAGGGGATGCCACCATGACCGACCAGCTCTGGCAGTTGGAAGCCAGCGAGATCGCCCGCCTGGTGCGCGCCGGCGAGGCCTCCGCCCGGGAAGCCGTCGAATCGGCGCTGCACCGGCTGCATGAGGTGAACCCGCGGCTCAACGCCGTCGTCCGCGTGCTCGAGGCCGAAGCCCTGGTCGCCGCCGATGCCGCGGATGCCAGGCGCGCCGCGGGCGAGCCGCTGCCGCCGCTGCATGGCGTTCCCGTCACAACGAAGGTCAATGTCGACCAGGCCGGGTTGCCGAACGACAATGGTGTCGTCGCATTCCGCGATGTCATCGCGGAGCAGGACAATCCCGTGGTGGCCAACCTGCGCAAGGCCGGCGCGATCATCATCGGCCGGACCAATACGCCGGCCTTCTCGATGCGGCTGTTCACCGAGAACGAACTGCACGGCGCCACGCTGAACCCGTGGAACCCGCGCCATACGCCGGGCGGCTCCTCCGGCGGCGCGGCGGCGTCGATCGCGGCGGGAATCGGCGCCATCGCGCACGGCAACGACATCGCCGGCTCCATCCGCTGGCCGGCCTTCTGCAACGGCATCGTTGGGCTGCGGCCCACCGGCGGACGCGTGCCCAGCTTCAACCCGTCCGCGCCCGCCGCGCGGGCGATGGCCAGCCAGTTGATGGCGGTGAACGGGCCGTTGGCGCGCAGCGTGCGCGACGTGCGCCTGGGGCTGCACGCCATGGCCGCACGCGACGTGCGCGACAACAGGTGGACCGACGTGCCGCTGGAAGGCCCGGCGCCGAGCCGGCCCATCCGCGTTGCGATGGTCGTGGCACCCGATGGCGCCGCGACCCGGCCCGAACTTCAGCAGGCGACGCGCCAGGCCGGCGGTCGCCTGGCCGCCGCCGGCTATGCCGTCGAGGAGGTGGAGACGCCCTCCTTCGCCGAGCTGGCGGCGCTGTGGCACCGGATCGGCGTGCCCGACGTGTTCGGCGGCCTGCAGGCCAAGCTGGAGCAGTATGGCGACGACCGCATCCGGCATTCCGCCGCGCTCTGGGCGCAGCTTCACCCGCCCGGCGACTTCGCCGACTACCGCGCGGCCCTGGCCGAGCGCGACGCGGCGCTGCATCGGTGGCTGGTCTTCATGGAGGCGTTTCCGCTGGTGCTGCTGCCCGGCGCCGGGGAGCCGGCCCTGCCTGTCGGGCTGGACCTGATGGGGCTGGACGAGATGCGGCGCTGCCTGGCCGCCGCCCATACCCAGATCGGCCTGCCGGTGCTCGGCACGCCGGTGCTGGCGGTGCCGATCGGGCAGGCGCAGGGGCTGCCGCTGGGCGTACAGCTGATGGCCGGGCGATTCCGCGAAGACCTGGTGCTGGCGGCGGGCGAGGCGATAGAGGCGCCGACTGGCCCGCGCCGCCCGATCGACCCGCGGCCCTAGGCCCGCCAAAGGGCTTTGCGCTGGCCCGGCGTGCCTGTATGGGCTTGGCCCACCAATCACCGTAAGGTTATCGACCCGGCCCGCTTCGGCTTCTCAGCCGCGCCGAGCGAGGGTTGCCTTATACCTTTATCCGCGGCTGCGGCCGTTCGAGAGCAAAGCCATGGGACTGCCAGAAGCACAGGGCCTGTATGACCCCCGTAACGAACACGATGCCTGCGGCGTCGGGTTCGTGGCTGACATCAAGGGCCGCAAATCCCATGGCATCATCCGCCAGGGTCTGCAGATACTGGTGAATCTTGACCATCGTGGGGCAGTGGGCGCCGATCCGCTGATGGGCGATGGCGCCGGCATCCTGGTGCAGATGCCCGACAAGCTGCTGCGCGCCTGGGCCGAGGCACAGGCCCTGACCCTGCCCGAGCCGGGCCGATACGCCGTGGCCATGTGCTTCCTGCCGCAGGACGAGCGCAGCCGGCAATTCGCCACCGCCTATATCGAGCGCACGGTGACGCGCGAAGGGCAGACGCTGCTGGGCTGGCGCGACGTGCCGGTGGACACCACCGGACTCGGCGCCGCCGTGATCGAGAGCATGCCGGTGATCCGCCAGGCGATCGTGACCGCGGCCGACAGCATCGCCGACCAGGATGCCTTCGAGCGCAAGATCCTGGCTATCCGCAAGCAGGCGCTGAACAAGTTCGTCGCCACCGCCCGCGGCCGTGGCCTGCCCGGCAAGGCGGACCTGTACATGCCGAGCTTCAGCACGCGGACCATGGTCTACAAGGGGCTGCTGCTGGCCGGCCAGGTCGGCACCTTCTACCGCGACCTGCAGGACCCGCTGTGCGAGAGCGCGCTGGCGATGGTGCACCAGCGCTTCAGCACCAACACCTTCCCGAGCTGGAAGCTGGCGCACCCCTACCGCTTCCTGGCGCATAACGGCGAGATCAATACCGTCCGCGGCAACGTCAACTGGATGTACGCGCGGCGCGGCGCCATGAGCAGCGTCCTGCTGGGGCCGGACCTCGACAAGATGTGGCCGCTGATCCCGCACGGGCAGAGCGATACCGCCTGCATCGACAACGCGCTGGAGATATTGATCGCCGGCGGCTATCCGCTCGCGCATGCGATGATGATGCTGATCCCCGAGGCCTGGGCCGGCAACCCGCTGATGAGCGCCGAGCGACGCGCCTTCTACGAATACCACGCCGCCCTGATGGAACCCTGGGACGGCCCCGCTGCCATCGCCTTCACCGATGGCCGGCAGATCGGCGCCACGCTGGACCGCAATGGCCTGCGCCCGGCGCGCTACATCGTCACCACCGACGACCAGGTGATCCTGGCTTCCGAATCCGGCGTGCTGCCGATACCGGAGGAGAAGATCCTGCGGAAGTGGCGCCTGCAGCCCGGCAAGATGCTGCTGATCGACCTGGAAGCGGGCCGCATCATCGACGATGCCGAGATCAAGCACGACCTGGCGGCGGCGAAACCCTACGCCGACTGGCTGCGGCACAGCCAGTTCAAGCTGGCCGAACTGCCGGAAGTGGCCGAAGACCCGTCGTTGCGCCGCAACGACGCGGCTTCTCTGCTGAAGCAGCAGCAGGCCTTCGGCTACACGCAGGAGGACATGAACTTCTTCCTGGAGCCGATGGCCAGGAACGGCGACGACCCGATCGGCTCGATGGGCATCGACACGCCGATTGCCGTGCTGAGCAAGAAGCCCAAGCTGCTGTACAACTACTTCAAGCAGAACTTCGCCCAGGTGACCAACCCGCCGATCGACCCGATCCGCGAGGAGCTGGTGATGTCGCTGGTGAGCATGATCGGGCCGCGCCCGAACCTGCTCGGCCATGAGGCGGGCACCCACTACCGGCTGGAAGTCGCGCAGCCGGTGCTGACCAACGTCGACCTGGCCAAGATCCGCAACATCGCGGACCTGGCTGCCGGCGATGCGTTCCGCACCATCACGCTGGACGCCACCTGGCCGGCCGGCGAGGGGGCGGGCGGCCTGGCCCCCGCGGTCGAGCAACTGTGTGCCGAAGCCACCCGCGCGGTGCTGGAGGACCGTCACAACATTCTGGTGGTCAGCGACCGCGGCGTGGGCGCGGACCGCATCGCCATTCCGGCGCTGCTGGCCACCGCCGCCGTGCATCATCACCTGATCCGCCAGGGGCTGCGGACCTCCACAGGTCTGGTGGTGGAAACCGGCGAAGCCCGCGAGGTCCACCATTTCTGCATGCTGGCCGGCTACGGTGCCGAGGCGGTGAACCCCTATCTGGCCTTCGAGACGCTGGAGCAGATCCGCGTCGCCGCCGGCCTGCCGCTGCAACCTTACGAGGTGCAGAAGAACTACCTCAAGGCCATCGACAAGGGCATCATGAAGGTGATGTCCAAGATGGGCATCAGCACCTACCAAAGCTACTGCGGCGCGCAGATCTTCGACGCTGTCGGCCTGACCAGGGACTTCATCGAGAAGTATTTCACGGGCACGGCGACCACGATCGAGGGCGCCGGCATCGCGCAGATCGCCGAGGAGGCGGTGTCGCGGCATCGCGCCGCGTTCGGCGACAATCCGATCTATCGGAACCAGCTGGATGTGGGCGGCGACTACGCCTTCCGCCTGCGCGGCGAAGACCACGCCTGGACGCCGGAAAGCGTCTCCCGCCTGCAGCATGCGGTGCGTGGCAACTCGCTGGACGACTACAAGGCCTTCGCCGCCGCCATCAACGACCAGTCGCGCCGGCTGCTGACGCTGCGCGGGCTGATGCAGTTCAAGCCCGCCGCCGCAGTGCCCTTGGCGGAGGTCGAGCCGGCGGCGGCGATCGTCAAGCGCTTCGCCACGGGAGCGATGAGCTTCGGCAGCATCAGCCGCGAAGCCCACACCACATTGGCCATTGCGATGAACCGCATCGGCGGGCGCAGCAACACCGGCGAAGGCGGCGAGGAATCGGACCGCTACGTGCGGATGCCGAATGGCGACAGCATGCGCAGCGCCATCAAGCAGGTGGCGTCGGGGCGCTTCGGCGTCACGGCGGAATACCTGGTCAACGCGGACGACATCCAGATCAAGATGGCGCAGGGCGCCAAGCCCGGCGAGGGCGGGCAGCTGCCAGGCCACAAGGTGGACAAGAACATCGCCAAGGTGCGGCATTCCACGCCGGGCGTGGGCCTCATCAGCCCGCCGCCGCACCACGACATCTACAGCATCGAGGATCTGGCCCAGCTGATCCACGACCTGAAGAACGTCAACACCAAGGCCCGCATCAGCGTGAAGCTGGTCAGCGAGGTTGGCGTCGGCACTGTTGCTGCCGGCGTCAGCAAGGCGCGGGCCGACCATGTGACGATCTCGGGCTTCGAGGGCGGCACCGGCGCCTCTCCGCTGACCTCGCTGACGCATGCCGGCAGCCCGTGGGAAATCGGCCTGGCCGAAACCCAGCAGACCCTGGTGCTGAACGGGCTGCGTGGCCGCATCGCCGTGCAGGTGGATGGCGGGCTGCGGACCGGGCGAGACGTGGCCATCGGCGCGCTGCTGGGCGCCGATGAGTTCGGCTTCGCCACCGCGCCGCTGATCTCGGCCGGCTGCATCATGATGCGCAAGTGCCACCTGAACACCTGCCCGGTGGGCGTGGCAACGCAGGACCCGGTGCTGCGCGCACGGTTCACCGGCCAGCCGGAACACGTGATCAACTACTTCTTCTTCGTCGCCGAGGAACTGCGTGAAATCATGGCGCAGCTGGGCTTCCGCACGCTGAACGAGATGATCGGGCGCGTGGACATGCTCGATATGCGCGACGCGGTGGACCACTGGAAGGCCAAGGGCGTCGACCTTGGGCGTATCCTGTTCCAGCCGGCGCCGCGGGACGGTGTGGCGATCTTCAACGCCGAACGCCAGGACCACGGCCTCGACCATGCGATGGACCGCGAGCTGATCGCCGCGTCGCTACCCGCCCTGGCCAAGGGCGAGCCGGTGCGCATCAGCCGCGGCGTCAGCAACGTGAACCGCACCATCGGCGCCATGTTGTCCGGCGAGGTGGCGCGCCGCCATGGCCATGCCGGCTTGCCGGAAGACACCATCCAGATCGCCTTCACCGGCACTGCCGGCCAGAGCTTCGGCGCCTTCCTGGCCCGTGGCGTGCTGATGGAACTGACCGGCGACGGCAATGACTACGTCGGCAAGGGCCTGTCCGGCGGGCGCCTGGTGGTCAAGCAGCCCATCGGCATCAAGCGCGACCCATCGGCCAACATCATTGTCGGCAACACGGTGCTGTACGGCGCCATCGCCGGCGAGGCCTACTTCGAGGGCGTCGCCGGCGAGCGCTTCGCGGTGCGCAACTCCGGCGCCGTGGCTGTCGTTGAAGGCTGCGGCGACCACGGCTGCGAGTACATGACCGGCGGCACCGTCGTCGTGCTCGGCGACACCGGGCGGAACTTCGCGGCGGGCATGTCAGGCGGCGTGGCCTACGTCTACGACGCCGATGGCCGCTTCCGCGAACGCTGCAACACTGCGCAGGTGGATATCGAGGAGATCGGTGCGGTCGATCCCTCGGAGTCCAGCGACCGCCCGCGGCAGCGCAGCATCAGCGCCGAGAACAGCGGCATGGGCGACATGCTCGGCTTCGATGCCGAGCGGCTGCGCATTCTGGTGGAACGCCACGCGCTGATGACCAACAGCGCCCGCGCCCGCCTGCTGCTGGAGGATTGGGAATCCGCCGTGCAGAAGTTTGTCAAGGTGATGCCGACCGATTATCGCCGTGCGCTACTCGACCTGCGGGCCGAGCAGGCTGCGACGTCCGCGGCCGCGGCAGAGTAGGGGTTCCAACCATGGGCAAGCCAACCGGATTCCTGGAGATCGAGCGCAGCGACCGCGGCTACCTCGACCCGCAGGAGCGCGTGCACAACTACCGCGAATACGTCACCCCGCTGCCGGCGGAGAAGCTGCACGGCCAGGCCGCGCGCTGCATGAACTGCGGCATCCCGTACTGCCACAACGGCTGTCCGGTGAACAACATGATCCCGGACTGGAACGACCTGGTCTATCGGAACCAGTGGCAGTCCGCGTTGGAGACGCTGCACAGCACCAACAACTTCCCGGAGTTCACCGGCCGCATCTGCCCCGCCCCGTGCGAAGCCAGCTGCACGCTGAACATCCAGGACATGCCGGTCACCATCAAGTCGATCGAATGCGCGATCGTCGACAAGGGCTGGCAGGAAGGCTGGATCGTGCCGCAGGTGGCGGCGCGGAAAACCGGCAAGCGCGTGGCAGTGGTGGGCAGCGGGCCGGCCGGCATGGCGGCTGCGCAGCAGCTGGCGCGCGCCGGGCACAGCGTGACGCTGTTCGAGAAGAACGACCGCGTCGGCGGCCTGCTGCGCTACGGCATCCCCGACTTCAAGATGGAGAAGCACCTGATCGACCGCCGCATGCAGCAGATGCAGGCGGAGGGTGTGCAGTTCCTGACCGGCGTCGAGGTGGGCAATACCCTGCCGATGGAAGTGCTGGTGCTGGGCTACGACGCCGTGGTGCTCTCCGGCGGCGCCGAGTGGCCGCGTGACCTGGAGGTACCCAGTCGCCGGTTGGACGGCATCCACTACGCCATGGACTTCCTGACCCAGCAGAACAAGCGCGTGGCTGGCGACACGGAGGATCGTGCGGCGCCGCGCGGCACCATCGATGCCAAGGGCAAGCACGTGGTGGTCATCGGTGGCGGCGATACCGGCGCCGACTGCATCGGTACTTCTGCGAGGCACGGTGCCGCGTCGATCACACAAATCGAAATCATGCCGAAGCCGCCGGAGCGCGAGGACAAGGCGCTGTCCTGGCCGAACTGGCCGAACAAGCTGCGCACCGCGCCGGCGCACCATGAAGGCTGCGCGCGCGACTGGTCCGTGCTGACGAAGGAAGCCCGCGGCGAGAACGGCCGCGTCGTCGCGCTCGATTGCGTGCGGGTGGAATGGGTCAGCCAGGGCGGACGCTTCCAGATGCAGGAAGTGCCGGGCAGCGAGTTCACCCTGCAGGCCGACCTGGTGCTGCTGGCGATGGGCTTTCTCGGCCCGAAGCGGCAGGGGCTGCTGGAAGCCGCCGGCGTTGCGTTGGACGCACGCGGCAATGTCGCGGCCAATACCGAGGACTATCGCACCAGCGTGGACAAGGTGTTCAGCGCCGGCGACATGCGGCGCGGCCAGTCCCTGGTGGTCTGGGCCATCCGCGAGGGCCGCCAATGCGCCCGTGCGGTGGACGAGTTCCTGATGGGCAGCAGTACGCTGCCGCGGTAACGCGGTCGGTACGCTGCCGCGGTGACGCGGTCGGTACGCTGCCGCGGTGACGCGGTCGGTACGCTGCCGCGGTGACGCGGTCGGTACGCTGCCGCGGTGACGCGGTCGGTACGCTGCCGCGGTGACGCGGT
>CAIMOR010000480.1 GCA_903843125.1 uncultured Rhodospirillales bacterium | reverse complement strand
GCCGCCAGCGTGCGGATCAGCGGGATGGCGTCCGGGATGGTCAGCGTGATCTCGACGATCCCGCAACCGGCCTCGCGCAGCCATTGGCAGGCGCGCTCGGCCAGGGCGGCGGTGCTGGTGCGCACCACCGGCACCAGGCGCGCCCGGCGGAGCACCGGCAGCAGCGGATGGGTCATGGCGGCGGTTGCCCCCCTGGCGCGTTTCCTGACGGCGAAGGACACCAGCCTGCCCTCACGCGGCGTGGAAAGCCAGAGGGAGACGCCCGCGGGGCACTGGACCCGCCGGCGGGGCGGCGTCACGTTGGCAACCCTGGGCAGGTGGGATGGCGGCGATGGTCTGGCGGATGGATGCGACAGGGCTCTCGGGCCTGCTGGCAACCGGCGAGGTGACGCCGCTGGCGCTGCTGGAAGTCTCGCTGCGGCGGCTGGCGGCGCTGGAGCCGAAGCTGAACGCCTTCGCCCATGTCGACCTGGCCGGGGCGCGCGCGGCGGCCGAGGCGGCGACGGCGCGGCAGAAGGCCGGCGCCAGGCTGGGGCCGCTGGATGGCGTGCCGGTCTCGGTGAAGGACAACCTGTTCGTGCGGGGCATGCCGGCGCGTTGGGGCAGCCTGCTCTTTGCCGACCACGTTCCGGCCCAGGACGACATCTGCGTCGAGCGGCTGCGGGCGGCCGGCGCCGTGATCATCGGCAAGACCACCACGCCGGAATTCGCCCTGCTGGGCCGCACCGAAAGCCGGCTGTCCGGCATCACCCGCAACCCGTGGGACCTGGCGCTGACGCCTGGCGGCTCCTCCGGCGGCGCGGTGGCCAGCGTGGCGGCGGGCATCACCACGCTGGCGGTGGGCACCGATGCCGGCGGCAGTACGCGCCAGCCAGCGGGCTATACCGGGCTGGTCGGCATGCGACCCAGCACGGGCCGGCTGGCGCGGCGCTTCGGCTTCCCGCCGATGGCGATCGACTTCCAGGCGATCGGGCCGTTCGCGCGGACCATGCGCGACATGGCGCTGCTGTACGCCGTGCTGGCCGGGCCGGATGCGCGGGACCCCTATTCGCTGCGGTTTCCGGCCGAGGCGGCAATGGGCCCGGCGAAGCGGCTGCGCGTCGGCTGGTTCACCAGCATCGGCGCCGAGGGCGCGACGCCGGAGGTGGCGGCCAGCGTGGCGCGCGCGGCGGCGGACCTGGCCGGCATGGGCTGCGACCTGCAGGAAGTGGCGGCGCCCTACGACCTGGCCGGGCTGCGCCGCGCCTGGGGCACGCTGACCGCGGCCGGCGCGGCGCGGGTGGCGGCGCGCTTCCCGGACCGTTGGCGGGCGGAAGTGACCGATACCATCCGCGCCACGGCGGAACGCGGCATGGCGCTGACCGCGGCCGAGCATGTCGAGGCTCTGGACGCGCTGCAGACCTGGCGCTGCGACGTGACCGCGACCTGGGGCGACTACGACGCGCTGCTGATCCCGACCGGCGCCGCCCCGGCCTGGAAGGCCGAGGACGAGGCGCCGCCGGGCCTGACCCCGGCGACGCAGGGGATGTTCTGCGGCTGGGTCAATGCGGCTGGGCTCGCCGCCATCAGCGTGCCCGGCCTGCCGCACCCGGATGGCCGGCCGATCGGCGTGCAATTGGTGGCACCGTTCGGCGGCGATGCCGTGGTGCTGGAGTTGGCCCGACGGCTGGAGGTGGCCAACCCCTGGGCGGGGCGCTGGCCTGCCTTGGCAGGCACGGTCTAGCCCGCCCAGGCCTGCTCCAGCGCCGCCGCCAGGTTGGCGCCGAAGCGCGGCGCGTCGCACAGCGGCGAGGCGCTGACGCGGGCGCGGAGCGAGGCGCGCAGCGCGGCCAGGGCCGGCAGGTCGGCGGCGGCCCGGTGGGCGCGGGCCAGGTAGGTCTCGGCGTCGGTCGTGGCCCAGTCGGGCAGGCCGACATTGCTCAGGTGGCTGAGCGCGTGGCGGCCGGCGAAGCTGTCGCCCGCCAGGGAGACGATGGGGACACCCATGTACAGCGCCTCGCACACCGTCAGGCCGCCGGTATAGGGGAAGGGGTCCAGCGCAATGTCGATGCCGCGGTAGCCGGCCAGCATCTCGGGGTGCGGGCAGCCGCCGTGCAGTTCCAGGCGCGCCAACGGCAGTCCGGCGGCGGCGAAGCGCTGCCGCGCCAGGGCGTGGGTGCCGGGGTCGCTCAGCGCATGGGTGCGGATGACCAGGCGGGCGGTGGGAATTTCCCGCAGCAGCCGGGCCCAGAGCCGCAGCACCGTCGGTGTCAGCTTGGCCAGGTTGTTGAAGCAGCCGAAGGTGACGTGACCGTTGCCGAGCGCCGGCAGCGGCGAGACATCAGGCGCGTAGCTTGGCGGCAGGTAGCAGACATAGCCATCCGGCAGGCGCAGCAGGCGTTCGGAGTAATGCGGCTCGAAGCCCTCCGGTGTTTCCCAGCGGTCGGTCAACATGGCGTCCACGCCGGGCAGGCCGCTGGTGGCGAACTGCGAGCCGACCCACTTCAGCTGCAGCGCAGCCGGCCGATGCGTCAGCACGAAGGGGCGGCCGGTGTCGCCATAGCCGCCCATGTCGATGAGGATATCGATGCCGTCGGCGTGGACCTGCTGCGCCAAGGCGGCGTCATCGGGGTCGGTCACGTCGCGCCAGCGCGCGGCGCGGGCACGGAAGCGGGTGTTCAGCGAGTCCCGCCGCGGCCTGAGGCTGTAGGCGGTGATCTCGAAGCGATCCTCGGGCAAGGCTTCCAGCCCCGCCAGCGTCAGCCAGCCGACCGGATGGATGCCGAAGCCGCCGGACAGCAACCCCAGCCGGAAGCGTGACCGTGGCCCGCGTGGCGTGGTTTGCAGCAGCGCCGGCTGCGGCAACGCGGCGGCGATATCGGCGGCCGCGGCGGCCAGCGCGGCGGCGGTGCCGCGCGTTTCGTGGTAGGGCAGCACGGCGATGCGGTTGACCAGCGCGGCGATGTTGCCGGGCGCGTGGACGATGGCGCTCTCGGCCGCTTCCAGCGCTTCCTGCTGGCGGCCCTGGGCGTTCAGCACCAGCGCCAGGTTCAGGTTCAGCGTTGGGTGCGGACCGAACTCGGCGATCCCTTCCTGCAGCATCGCCACCATCTCGGCATAGCGATGCCGCCGCCACAGCAGCGTGGCCGTCAGGTTGCGCAGGTCCAGGTTGGCGGGCCGGGCGGCCAGCGCCGGCAGCAGGGCGACCAGGGCCTCGTCCGGGCGGTCCTGCTGCGCCAACAGCCGGCCGAACTCCAGCTGAATGTCGGGGTTGTCGGGGTCGATCAGGTCGGCCAGCCGGAAGGCGGCGATGGCGCGCTCAAGCTGGTTCAGCTCGGCGGCGGCGAAGCCCTGCGCCAGCGCCCAGGCCGGCGAAAGCGGTGCGGCGGCAGCGCGCTGGTCCAGCAGCGCCTGGGCCTCGGCCGGCGCCAGCATCCGCAGCAGCGCGCGGGCCAGCAGGTGCGCCGTGGCCACATGGGTTGGGCGGCGGTGCAGCACCGCTTCGGCCAGCGCGGCGGCCTGCGGCGCATCGTCGCTGGCCAGCGCCAGCCGGGCGGCGGCGACGTCCAGCTCCGGCTCCTCGGGCTCGACGGCGCGGGCGCGGGCGATGAGGCTCGCCGCCTGCTCCAGCGCACCGGCCCGTTCCGCCAGCGCGGCCAGCCCGGCCAGCGCCGGCACGTGCCGCGGATGCCGGCGCAGCACCGCCTCGTAGCAGGCGGTGGCCTCCGCCACCTCACCCCGCGTGGCGGCGATGACGCCGAGCCGCACGCCGGGTTCCGGCAGGTCCGGCAGCGCCAGCAGCGCGCGGCGAAGATGCGGCACGGCGGCGTTGAACTGCGCCAGCGCCGTCAGCGCCATGCCCAGGTTGAGCTCGGCATAGGCACCGCCCTCGCCACTGGCCAGCGCCTGACGCAGCAGCGGCACCGCGGCGGCCGGGTCTTCGCGCGACAGGGCGGCAATGGCCGCGTCGAACGGCGACTGCAGCGCGGCCGACACGCTAGCAGGCCAGCCGGCGGGCGATGACGAACAGGCCCTCGACCGGCATGCCGGCATTCTGGCGGATCGTCTCCGGCGCAATGCTCAGCGCGGTCAGGCCGGCCTGCCGCACGGTCGCGGTGACGTAGGCCAGGCTGTGCCGGTAGCGCCCGCTGTCACCCAGTTGCCAGCCGCTGGCTTCGGGCGAGAGCTCTACGCTGAACATCATCAGGCCGGCATCGGTCAGCTTCGCGGCGGCGCTTGCCAGCGCTACGCCCAGCTCGCCGAAGTAGCAGAACAGGTCGGCGGCGGCGACCAGCGCGTAGCGGCCGTGCAGGTTGGCCAGCGCGGTGGAGAACTCCGCCTGGTGCAACTCGGTGTAGATGCCCTTGGCGCGGGTCTGCGCGATCATGTTGCGCGAGAGATCGACACCGCAGAGCCCGGCCTCGGTCAGGCCGAGGAGCGCCACGCCGACCAGGCCGGTACCGCAGCCGAGGTCCAGCACCGGGCCGGGGATGCTGGCCTGCCCGGTCTCGGCCAGCCAGCGGTCCACCGCCAGCCGGACCAGGCCGGGGACACGGTAGCCCAGGCCGAGCAGGTCGGCCTCGAAGCGGTCGGCGTAGCCATCGAACACCGAGGCGACATAGGCGTCGGTCGCGCGGTCCGGCGTGCCGCCCGCCGAGGCGCTGGCGAGGTGGGCCAGGTAGGCGTCGTGCGGGGCCAAGCGGGCGGCGGCGCGGAAGTGCGGGCCGGCCTCGGCCAGCCGGGACTGCGCCACCAGCGCGTGGGCCAGCACGCTGTGCAGGGAAACCTCCACCATGCCGCGGTCCAGCGCGGTGCGGCTCAACCGCTCGGCTTCGGTGGCGTCCTTCATCAGCAGCTTGTTCTGCGCCCGCAGCGCGATCGGCAGCGCCAGCAGCGGGGCGCGGGCCTGCAGCGCGGCCAGCAGTTCATCGGCGGCGGCATGGCGGCCGCCCGTGATGAAGGCCTGAGCCAGGCGCAGCTGTGCCGTCATGTCCTGCGGCAGCGCCTCGGCAACACGCCACGCGAGGAAGATCGCCTCGTCCGGCTTGCCGGCCTTCATCAAGGTCTCGGCCAACAGGCCCTTGGCGTCGTTGTCGGCGGAATCCGCCATGACGGCGGCGGCAGCGTCGTCCATGGCCTCGATGTCCCGGCCCATGGCCAGCCGCGCACGGCCGCGGATCTGTAGCAGTGCCCCGCAGCCGGGCAGGACGCCCAGCGCGTCGTCGGCGGCGTCGGCGGCGTCACCGAAGCGGCCCATGGCCAGCAGCGCGATGGCGCGGGCCTCGCGCGCCCTGGCGGGAACCTCGGCCAGGTGGTGCAGGCGTTCCAGCAGCGGCAGGGCTTCCGCCGGGCGGCGGCTTTCCAGCAGCTGGCTGGCCCTGGCCATCAGCCTTTCGGCGATGGCCTGCTCGGCGCCGGCGACCTGGCCTGACATGCGGCGCTCAGGACCACAGGCCGGCGGCGAACTGCTCGTTGATGCCGGCGACGAAGCCCAGGTCGGGCTCGGGCGCCTCGCATTCGCGAACCACGGTCAAGGCCACGCTGGCGATCTTGCCGCGCAGCTCGGTGGGCAGGGCGTTGGTTGGGTCGATGACGGTGGCGTGGACCGCGCGCCAAAGGCGGCTGTTGTCGGCCACGGCGCGGACGCGGTCCATCGGCGAGCCGGTTTCGGCCAGCTTGATCGAGCGCGTGGCGTGGGCGAACACCTCGGCCTCCAACTGCTTGTTGGTCAGCCGGCGGCGATAGGCTGAGGCACGCTGTGCGTTGAGGGTCTCGGTAGACATTTTGGCCAACATCCTGTTGCAGCGGACGATGCGGAACTGGGCAGCCTTGCGGCGAATCGGTTTCGGCCGTCATCCTGAGGCCGGAACCAGATCGGTGGCCTGCGCCGCCAGCGGTTGCCCGCCGGCGGCGCCAGCCCTCAGCGGAACAGGCTCAGCAGCGACTGCGGCGCCTGGTTGGCCAGGCTCAGCGCCTGGGTACCCAGCTGCTGGCGGATCTGCAGCGCCTGCAGGTTGGCCGATTCCTTCGCCATGTCGGCATCCACCAGCGCGCCGAGGCCGGTGTTCTGCGCATCCATCACGTTGTTGTTGTAGGTGATCTGCGCGTCGACGTACTTGGAATAGCTGCCGAATTGGTTCAGCTGGCTCAGCGTGGCGTCGATCGCCTTGGTCACGGCGCCGGTTGCGGTCAGCGCGGCGGCGGCATCGCCGGCGGTGAAGGTATTGGCGGCGGAGACCACGTTGTACACGTTGGTCGTCGCCTTGTAGCCGTTGATCGTATAGACCGTGCCGCTGCCGTCCTGGACGATGTTGTTGGCCGTCGTGGCCGGGTCGTTCAGGATGTTGATGCCATTGTAGCTGGCGCTCTTGATGAAGGAGCTGATGTTGTTGGTCAGCTCCTTCGCCTGCGCCTGGTACTGGGTGCGCTGGCTGGTGGTCAGCGTGCCATCGGCCAGCTTCACCGTCAGCGCCTTCAGGTCGGTCAGCGTGCTGTCGACATTGCTCAGGGCGGTGTTGGTGACGGCGATCATGCCCTTGGCATTGCCCAGCTGGTCGTTCGCCGAGGTGGTGGCGGCGATGTCGCCACGGACGCGTTCGGCCACCGCATAGGCGGCGCCGTCGTCCTTCGCGTCGGCGACGCGATAGCCGGTGGCGATGCGCTTCTGCGTCATCTGCAGGTCGGAGGTGGTGTTGGTGAGGGACTCCAGGGCGACCATGGAGCCGACGTTGGTGTTCACTGAGAAGGGCATTGGTTTTTCCTTCGCTCTACGGGCCCAGGTCATCCGGGTCCACCGGCACGATCAGGCCATCGGGTGAATTCGGGGTTAAACCGGCCGGGTATTTTTGCGGAAGGGCGGCCCGCGCGGCGCCCTGGCGGTGGCGCCGGCGAATGGTCCTACGCCGCCGCCTGCCGGCAGGTTAACGTGCCGGCACAACGCGCGGAGGTGCAGCCATGCCGAGGATCGCAAGCCATCGCGGCGGGTCCTACCTGTGGCCCGAGAACAGCCTGCTGGCCTGCCGGCAGACCCTGGCGCTGGGTGTCGACCAGCTGGAGATAGACGTCCATGCCGCCGCCGACGGCGTGCCGGTGGTGCTGCACGACGCGACGCTTGACCGCATGACCGATGCCGCCGGCCCGGTGGCGGCGCTGGGCAGCGCAGCGCTGGGCGCGGTGCGGGTGCGCGGCACGGGCGGCGAGCCGGTGCCGCTGCTGCGCGACGTGGCGGTGCTGTTGGCCGGCACCGCGCACGGGCTGCGGCTGGAGGTGAAGGCCGATGCCGAGGGTCGGCCCTATCCCGGCCTGGTGGCGCGCTGCGCCGCGGTGCTGGACGCGGCGGGCCTGCGCCGGCGGACGCTGCTGATGGCGTTCCAGCCGGCCGACGTGGCGGCGGCCGCGGCGCAGGGCGGCTTCGGCGGCCTGGTGCTGCTGCTGGAGAGCCGGCCCTGGCGCGGCATGGGCGTGGCTGGCGCGGTGGCCCTGGCGCGCGGCTGCGGCGCGGATGAGATCGGCCTGCCGCTGGCCGAGCTGGACGCGGCCGCCGTGGCGGCGCTGCGCCAGGCCGGGCTGGCGGTCAGCGCCTGGGGCGCCAACCGCGCCCCGGACATGGCCCGCGCGCTGGAACTGGGGCTGGACGCGATGACCACCGACGACCCGGTGCGGGCGCTGCAACTGCGCGGGGAATGGTTGCTCCGGCGCTGACGGCAGGGGTATGTTGCCGCAACGGAGGAACGCTGGGCATGACGTTGCGTGAGGCTGCGCCGATTCTGCAGGCGGACAACATCAGCCTGCGATTTGGCGGCGTCCGCGCGTTGACCGAGGTCTCGCTCTCGGTCCACCCCGGCGAGGTCTTCTCCATCATCGGCCCGAACGGTGCCGGCAAGACCTCCTTCGTCAACTGCGTCTCCGGCCGCTACAGCCCGACCTCCGGTCGCATCCTGTTCGAGGGGCAGGACATCACGCGGATGCGTACCAATCGGCGCGCCGCGGTCGGCATCGGCCGCACCTTCCAGAACCTGGCGCTGTTCGGCCACATGACGGTGCTAGAGAATATCATGGTCGGCCGCCACCACCTGCTGAAGCGCGGCTTCCTGGCGGGCATGGCCTACTGGGCCGGCGGGGCGGAGGCGGAGGAGCTGAAGCACCGCGAGGAGGTCGAGCGGATCATCGACTTCCTGGAGATCCAGCATGTCCGCAAGGCCATTGCCGGCCAACTGCCCTACGGGTTGCGCAAGCGGGTGGAGCTGGCGCGCGCCATGGCGCTGCAGCCGCGGCTGATATTGCTGGACGAGCCGATGGCCGGCATGAACCTGGAGGAGAAGGAGGACATGGCCCGCTACATCCTCGACCTCAACGAGGAATGGGGCATGACCGTGCTGATGATCGAGCACGACATGGGCGTGGTGATGGACATCAGCCACCGGGTCGCCGTGCTGGATTTCGGCCGCTGCATCGCCACCGGCACGCCGGAGGTGGTGCTGGCCAACGAGCACGTCCGGCGCGCCTACCTGGGCGAGGTCGACGAGCTGGCGGCGGAGCCGGTGGCGTGAGCGAGTTGGACACGCTGCCGAAGCTGCTGCGCCACAACGCGGCCGGACACGCCGACGACATCGCGCTGCGCGAGAAGGAACTGGGCATCTGGCGCAGCATCACCTGGGGCGCGTACGAGGAGCGGACGCGGGCCATGGCACTGGGCCTGCGCGCGCTGGGCGTGGCGGCGGGCGACGTGGTCGGGCTGATCGGCGACAACCGGCCGGACTGGGTGATGGGCGAGATCGCCGCGCACGCTTTGGGTGCGAGGTCGCTCGGCCTGTACCGCGACGCGCTGGACGAGGAGGTGGCCTACCTGCTCGACTTCGCCAAGGCGAGCCTGGTGATCGCCGAGGATGAGGAGCAGGTGGACAAGCTGCTCAACGTGGGCGACCAGCTGCCGGGGCTGCGGCACATCGTCTATTGCGACCCGCGCGGCATGCGCAAGCACGACGATGCGCGCCTGGTGCCGCTGGCGGAGGTGCTGCGCCTGGGCGAGGCGGCGCATGAAGCGGCGCCGGGGACCTGGGAAATGCTGGTGGCGGCGACGCGGGCCGAGGATGTCGCGGTGCTCTGCACCACGTCGGGGACGACGGCGCGGCCGAAGCTGGCCATGCTGACCGGCGGCGCCATCGTGAACCATTGCCGCGCCTACCTGCAGGCCGACCCGCGGGCACCGACCGATGAATACGTCTCGGTGCTGCCGCTGCCCTGGATCATGGAACAGATCTACGTGCTCGGCTGGGGCCTGCTGTCGCGCATGAAGGTCAACTTCGTCGAGGAACCCGAGACGATGATGGCCGACATGCGCGAGATCGGCCCAAGCTTCGTGCTGTTCGCGCCGCGCCTGTGGGAAAGCATCGCCGCCGAGGTGCGCGCGCGCGTGCTGGAGGCCTCGGCGCTGAAGCGCTGGATGTTCGGGCTGGGCATGAAGCTCGGCCTGGCGGCGCAGGCGCGCGGCCGGCGTTCCCTGCTGGCGGACGTGCTGCTGTTCCGCGCGCTGCGCGACCGGCTCGGCTTCACCAGGTTGCGCAGCGCGGCCACCGGCGGCGCCGCGCTGGGGCCGGATACCTTTCGCTTCTTCCTGGCCATGGGCGTGCCGCTGCGCCAGCTCTACGGCCAGACCGAAACGCTGGGCGCCTATACCGTGCACCGGCCGGAGGATGTGGACTTCGACACCGTCGGCGTGGCCTTCAACAGCCAGGTAGAGATCAGCATCGACCAGCCCGACCACAACGGCGTCGGCGAGATCCTCACGAAGCACCCGCACATGTTCAGCGGCTATCTCGGCATGGCCGAGAATCCGGACCTGCGCGACGGCTGGCTGCACAGTGGCGATGCCGGCTACTTCAACGGCGCCGGCCACTTGGTGGTGATCGACCGCATCAAGGACATTGCCGTCACTAGCCGCGGCGACCGCTTCAGCCCGCAATACATCGAGAACAAGCTGAAGTTCAGCCCCTACGTCGCCGAGGCCGTGGTGCTGGGCGACGGCCGGCCGGGCCTGGCCGCGCTGCTCTGCATCCGCTTCCCCATCGTCTCCAAATGGGCGGAGCGCAGCCGCATCGCCTTCACCACCTACACCGACCTTTCCGGCCGGCCGGAGGTGCTGCGGCTGATGGCCGAGGAGGTGCGGAAGGTGAACACGACCCTGCCGCCGGCGCAGCAGGTGCAGCGCTTCGTGCTGCTGTACAAGGAACTGGACGCCGACGACGAGGAGCTGACCCGCACGCGAAAGGTGCGGCGCGGCGTGATCAACCAGAAATACGGCGAGATCATCGAGGCGATGTATCGTGGCGACGCGAACATTCCGGTGGACACCACCATCGCCTTCCAGGATGGCACGCGCCAACGGGTGCGGACGACGCTGCAGGTTGTGGAGGCCTGAGGGATGGACTGGAACCTGCTGCTTCCCTTGCTGCTGAACGGCCTGATCGTCGGCGCGCTGTACGGCGTGGTCGCGATGAGCTTCGTGCTGATCTACAAGGCCAGCCAGGTGGTGAACTTCGCCCAGGGCGAGTTCCTGCTGGTGGGCGCCTGGGTGTGCTGGTACTTCCTGACCGAATGGCACCTGCCGTTCTGGGCCGGCTTCCTGTTCACCATGGCGTTCATGACGCTGTTCGGCATCATCCTGCAGGTGGTTGTGCTGCGGCCCCTGATCGGAGAACCGGTGATCAGCGTGATCATGGCGACCATCGGCCTCGGCATGTTCTTCCAGGCGCTGATGAAGTGGATCTTCGGCGTCTTCGCGCGGCCCTTCCCGCCGATCTTCGCGACCGAGCGGGTGGAGTTGCTGGGCTTGCAGGTGCAGCCGGTCTACCTGATGTCGCTGGCCATCTCGGTCGTCATCATGGCCGCCTTCGCCTGGTTCTTCACCGCCAGCAAGCACGGCCTGGCCATGCGCGCCACGGCCTTCGACCAGCAGGTGGCGCAGTCGCTCGGCATCTCCGTGCCCAAGGTCTTCGCCATGTCCTGGGCCATCTCGGCGCTGGTGTCCTCGGTGGCCGGCGTGGTGGTGGGGGCGGTGAACGGCGTGTCCTCGGCGCTGTCCTTCTACGGCATCAAGGTGTTTCCCGCGGTTATCCTGGGCGGGCTGGACAGCATCGTTGGCGCGGTGCTCGGCGGCATCATCGTCGGCCTGCTGGAGAACCTGGCGCAGTACGTCGATGCCACCTGGCTGAACTGGGGCAACATGTACGCCATCGCGCCGTTCTACGCGCTGATCCTGATATTGCTGGTCAAGCCCTACGGCCTGTTCGGCACCAAGAACATCGAGCGGGTGTAGCGCGATGACGGCGATGACCCCCGCGGGCGATTTCCGCACCAGCTACCGCGCGGACATGTCGCTGTTCGCCACCCGCAACACGCGGCTGGCGGTGCTGCTGGGCGTGGCGCTGCTGGCGCTGCTGCCACTGCCCTCGCTCATCAGGCAATACCTGGAGAATGGCGGTGGACTGGCGCAGAGCTACGACGACTTCCTGGCGGTCTTCGACATCGGCCGCTACGGGCTGGGCCTGCTGATCCAGATCGGCTTCCTCGGCATCGCGGCGCTGGGGCTGAACATCCTGGTCGGCTTCACCGGACAGATCTCCATCGGCCACGCGGCCTTCTTCGGCGTCGGCGCCTTCTCCTCCGCCTGGCTGCATGACCATGGGCTGCCGGTGCTGGTCTGCATTCCGCTCTCCGGCCTGATGACGACCGTGGTTGGCATCATCTTCGGCCTGCCAGCGGCGCGGCTGAAGGGGCTGTACCTCGCCATCGCCACGCTGGCCGCGCAGTTCATCATCGAGGATTTCTTCGCCCGCGCGCAGTGGTTCACCGGCGGCGTCGCCGGCCGCGGCACGGAACCACCCGCGCTGTTCGGCTTCAGCTTCGACCGCGAGGAAACCTATTTCTACGTGGTGCTGGTGGCGGTGGTGCTGATGTTCGTGGCTGCCGCCAACCTGATGCGCACGCGCGACGGCCGCGCCCTGATCGCGGTGCGCGACCACTACCTCAGCGCGGAGATGATGGGCATCAACCTGGCCTACTACCGCACGCTCAGCTTCGGCATCGCCAGCTTCTACGCCGGCATCGGCGGCGCGCTCTACGCGCACTACCTGCAGTTCGTCAGCGTCGAGGCGTTCAATATCGGCTTCTCCATCCAGTTCCTCGGCATGGTCATCATCGGCGGCCTCGGCAGCATTTCCGGCAGCCTGATGGGCGCCGCCTTCATGGTGGTGCTGCCGGAGGTGGTGCAGGCCGGTGCCGATGCCATCGCGGGCGGCCCGGTGGACCAGGCGCTGAAGCTCGGCGCCAATATCAGCTTCCTGCGCGACATGGTGGTCGGCGCCGTGATCATCCTGTTCCTGGTGTTCGAGCCGGATGGGTTGGCGCACCGCTGGCGGCTGATCAAGGCGTACTGGAAGCTGTATCCCTACTCCCACTGAAACAGAAAATACGGAGGCGAAAATGACCATGAAACGGATGCTTCTCAGCCTGGCGCTGGCCGCCGGGATGGCCCTGCCGGCGGTGGCGCAGCAGCGCATCAACCTGGGCCACCTGATGGACAATTCG
Source organism: uncultured Rhodospirillales bacterium (assembly GCA_903843125.1). GTDB lineage: Bacteria > Pseudomonadota > Alphaproteobacteria > Acetobacterales > Acetobacteraceae > CAIMOR01. Next base: position 3,894 of record CAIMOR010000480.1, on the reverse strand, counting down.
GGCGCCACCAGCGATGTCGGCCTGCCCTACGGCCAGGGCGTCAACGACACGCTGGCCTGGGTGAACCGGACCCGCCACGGCATCGCCGGCCGGCCGCTGAACGTGCTGGCCTTCGACTACGGCTACCAGGCGCCACGCGCCGTCAGCCAGTACCAGGCCTGGAGCCGCGAGCGCGTGGTCGCCATCATGGGCTGGGGCACTGCGGATACCGAGGCGCTGACGCGCTTCGTCACGCGGGACCGCATCCCCTACGTCTCCGGCTCCTACTCCGCCGCGCTGACCGATGCCGCCGGCGCCAGCGGGCGCCCCGATGCGCAGCCGACGCCGTTCAACTTCTTCTACGGCCCGTCCTATTCGGACGCGCTGCGCGCCATGCTGATCTGGGCCAAGCGCGACTGGGATGCCAGCGGCCGGCCGGGCAAGCCGAAATACGTCCACATGGGCGGCAACCACCCCTACCCGAACAGCCCCAAGGCGGCCGGTGAGGCGCTGGCGGCGGAACTCGGATTCGAGGTGTTGCCGGCCATCGTCTTCGCGCTGACGCCGGGCGACTACACCGCGCAATGCCTGACGCTGAAGAGCCAGGGCGCCAACTACGCGTACCTGGGCAACACCGCCGGCTCCAACATCTCGGTGCTACGCGCCTGCCAGACGGCGGGGGTGAACGTGCAGTTCCTCGGCAATGTCTGGGGCATGGACGAGAACGCGATGAAGACCGCCGGCGCTGCCGCAAACGGGGTGGTTTTCCCGGTGCGCACTGCGGTGGTCTGGGGCCAGCAGGCGCCGGGCATGGCCAATGTGCAGGCCATCAGCCGCATCTCGGACCCGGCCGGCACCACGTATCGGCCGGTGCACTACGTGGCTGGCGTGTGTTCCGCGCTGCTGATGGTGGAGGCGATGGAGCACGCCGCGCAGAACGGTGGCGCGGTGACCGGCGAGCGCATCCGCGAGGGCTTCTACGCCCGGCGCAACTGGGTGCCGCGCGGCATGGAGGGCGTCTGCAACCCGTCCAACTTCGCGCCCGACGACCATCGCGGCACGTTGCGCGTGGGGCTGTACCGCGCCCGCGTCACCGGCGACACCAGCCAGGGCAGCGTGGCCGAGCTGATGCGCGCCGGCACGATGAAGCTGGAACCGGTGGCAACCATCGAGCTGGAGCGCAAGCGCGAGTGGCTGGGCTGGTAGGGCGATGAGCGCGGCACCAGCGATGACGACGGCCTTGCTTGAGGTCAACAACATCGAGGTCGTCTACAACGACGTCATCCTGGTGCTGCGCGGGCTGTCGCTGCGGGTGCCGCAGGGCGAGATCGTCGCCCTGCTGGGCGCCAACGGCGCCGGCAAATCCACCACGCTGAAGGCGATCTCCGGCCTGCTGAAGGCCGAGGAAGGTGAGGTGATCCGCGGCGACATCCTGTTCGCGGGCCAACGCATCAACGGCGTGGAGCCGCATGACATCGTCCGCCGCGGCATCTTCCAGGTCATGGAGGGCCGCCGCATCATCGGCGACATGACCTGCCTGGAGAACCTCCGCCTCGGCGCCTTCACGCGGAACGACAACGAGGTCGGCCGCGATATCGAGATGGTCTATTCCTACTTTCCCCGGCTGAAGGAGCGCACCGGCCTGGCCGGCTACCTCTCGGGCGGCGAACAACAAATGCTGGCGATCGGCCGCGCGCTGATGGCCCGGCCGAAGCTGATCCTGATGGACGAGCCCTCGATGGGCCTCTCGCCGCTGCTGGTGAAGGAAGTGTTCGGCATCATCCGCCGCATCAATCAGGAACTGGGCGTGACGATCCTGCTGGTGGAGCAGAACGCGCGGATGGCGCTCAGCGTCGCCAGCTTCGGCTACGTGATGGAACAAGGAAAAGTGGTGCTGGACGGCACCGCGGCGGAATTGGCGGACAACGAGGACGTCAAGGAGTTCTACCTCGGCGGCCACGGTGCCGACCGCAAGAGCTTCAAGGGGCTGAAGAGTTATCGGCGCAGGAAGCGGTGGCTATGACCGAGCATTTCGACCGGCTGGAAACCCGCAGCGCCGATGAGCGTGCCGCCGACATTGCGCGCCGGCTGGCCGCGCAGGTGGCGCATGCGCAGCGCAACGCGCCCTATTACGCTGAGGCCTTGGCCGGCGTGGACGCGCAGGCGGTAACGGACATGGCGCAGCTGGCGAAGCTGCCCGTCACGCGCAAGGCAACTCTGATGGAGCGCCAGGCGGCGCAGCCGCCCTTCGGCGGCCTGGCGGCGACCGAGATGCGGCGGCTGGCGCGAGTCTTCGCTTCGCCCGGTGCGATCTACGAACCGGAAGGCTCCGGCCCGGATTACTGGCGCTTCGCCCGCGCGCTGTTCGCCACCGGGCTGCGGCCGGGCGAGCTGCTGCACAACTGCTTCGCCTATCACTTCACCCCCGCCGGCAGCATGTTGGAAGGCGGCGCCCGCGCGCTGGATTGCCCGGTCTTTCCCGCCGGCACCGGCAACACCGAATTGCAGGCGCGCGCCGCCGCGCAACTGCGGCCGCGCTGCTATGCCGGCACGCCGGACTTCCTCAAGACCATCCTGGAGAAGGGCGACGAACTCGGCCTCGATCTCTCCTCGCTCAAGCTCGGCCATGTCACCGGCGGCGCCTATCTGCCTTCACTCCGCCAGTGGTATGCGGCGCACGGGCTGACCGTGCTGCAAAGCTACGGCACCGCCGACCTGGGCCTGGTGGCCTATGAGAGCACGGCGCGCGAAGGTCTGATCCTGGATGAAGGCGTGCTGCTGGAGATCGTCCGCCCCGGCACCGGCGAACCGGTGCCGGAAGGCGAGGTGGGCGAGGTGCTGGTGACCACGCTGTCGCCCGACTACCCGCTGCTGCGCTTTGCCACCGGCGATCTGTCGGCGGTGCTGCCGGGCGCTTCGCCGTGCGGGCGTACCAATGTGCGCATGCGCGGCTGGATGGGCCGTGCCGACCAATCCGCCAAGGTGCGCGGCCTGTTCGTACGGCCGGAACAGGTGGCGCAGGTGCTGGCGTCCGCCGGCGTCAGCGGCCGCGCCCGGCTGGTGGTTGCGCTGGAAGCCGAGCGCGACACCATGCTGCTGCGCGTGGAAGCCCCGGCCGACGAAGCGCGCCTCAACGAGGCGCTGGCCAGCGTCACCAAGCTGCGCGGCACGGTGGAAGTGGTGCCGCCGGGCACGCTGCCGAACGACGGCAAGGTGATCGACGACACCCGCCCGGTACCCGGCTGATGCTGCCCGCCGGCGCCAGCCACGCCGAGATTGCCGCCGCCTTCCGCTGGCGCATTCCCGCGCGCTTCAACTTGGGCGTGGATGCCTGCGACAAATGGGCCGATGGCAGCGGCCGGCTGGCGCTGCTGCATGTGGCGGAAGGCCGCACCACGCGCATCAGCTTCGACGCGCTGAAGGCCGCGAGCAACCGCCTGGCCAACGTGCTGCGCGGCCATGGCGTGCAGGCCGGCGAGCGCGTGGCGATCCTGCTGCCGCAGGTGCCGGAAGCGGCCATTGCGCATCTCGCGGCCTACAAGCTGGGCTGCATCGCGGTGCCGTTGTTCCAGCTCTTCGGCGAGGAAGCGCTGGAATACCGCCTGGCCGATTGCGGCGCGGCGGTGCTGGTGACGGACCAACTCGGCCTCGGCAAGATTGCCGCGTTGCGCCCACGCCTGCCGGCACTGCGCCTGGTGCTGAGCGCCGATGGCGAAGCTTCGTCCCGCGCGGCAAGCGGCGATGCACTGGACCTCCACGCCGAGATGGCCCGCGCCCGCGACAGCTTCACCCCGGTTGATACCGCCGCCGACGACCCCGCGCTGATCATCTACACCTCCGGCACCACCGGCAGCCCGAAGGGCGCGCTGCATGCGCATCGGGTGCTGCTGGGCCATCTGCCCGGCGTGGAACTGC
>CAIMOR010000479.1 GCA_903843125.1 uncultured Rhodospirillales bacterium | reverse complement strand
TGGAGGTCATCAACGCCGACCACCAGAACAAGCCCGATGTCGGCGCCGGCCTGGCGCGGCAGTGGTACGACCAGGGCGTTGACCTGATCCTGGACGTGCCGACCAGCTCTGTCGGGCTGGCGGTGCAGAACGTGTCGCGCGAGAAGAACAAGGTCGCGATCAACGTCGGCTCCGCGACCTCGGACCTGACCGGCGCGCAGTGCAGCCCCAGCGCGATCCACTGGGCCTACGACACCTACCAGCTGGCGAAATCCACCGGCGGGGCGACGGTGAAGGCGGGCGGCGATACCTGGTTCTTCATCACCGCCGACTACGCCTTCGGCCACGCGCTGGAACGCGACACCGGCGACTTCGTCAAGGCCGCCGGTGGGCGCATCCTCGGCGCGGTGCGCACGCCGTTTCCGGGCACCACGGATTTCGCCGCCTTCCTGACCCAGGCGCAGGCCTCGCGCGCCAAGGTCATCGGCTTCGCCAATGCCGGGTCCGACACCATCAACTGCGTCAAGCAGGCGGCCGAGTTCGGCATCACCCGCCGCGGCACCAAGCTGGCGGCGCTGCTGATGTTCATCACCGATGTCCACAGCATCGGGCTGGAGACCGGCCAGGGCCTGGTGTGCAGCGAGACCTTCTACTGGGACCTGAACGACACCACGCGCGCCTTCACCCGCCGCGTGCTGCCGAAGATGCCCAACCTGTACCCGAACATGATCCATGCCGGCTGCTACAGCGCCACGCTGCACTACCTGAAGACGGTGAAGGCCATGGGCATCGGCGCCGCCAAGGCGGCCAGCGGCACCGAGGTGGTGAACCGCATGAAGGCGATGCCGACCATGGACGACGCCTTCGGCGCCGGCACGATCCGCGCCGATGGCCGCAAGCTGTGCCCGAGCTACCTGCTGGAGGTGAAGAAGCCGTCCGAGAGCAAGGGGCCGTGGGACTACTACAAGGTGCTGGGCACCACGCCGGCCGATGAGGCGTTCCGCCCGATCAACCAGGGCGGCTGCGCCCTGGTGCACGCCTAAGAAATAACGCAGGAGACCGCCATGTCCTTCACTCGCCGTTCCGCCCTTGCCGCCAGCGCCGCCGCCGTGGCGACGCTGGGCGCCGCGCCGCTCTCGCGGGCGCGGGCGCAGGCCAATAGCATCAGGATCGGCGTGCTGAACGACATGTCCGGCCCGTACCGCGACATCAGCGGCCCCTACGGCGTCGCCTGCACCAAGCAGGCGGTGGCCGAGTTCGGTGCCCAGGGCTTCAACGTGGAGGTCATCAACGCCGACCACCAGAACAAGCCCGATGTCGGCGCCGGCCTGGCGCGGCAGTGGTACGACCAGGGCGTGGACCTGATCCTGGACGTGCCGACCTCCTCGGTGGGCCTGGCGGTGGCGCAGGTGGCGGCCGAGAAGAACAAGGCCTACATCAACACCGGCTCGGCCACCTCGGACCTGACCGGCAGCCAGTGCAAGCCGACCACCATTGCCTGGATGTACGACACCTACATGCTGGCCAAGTCTACCGGCGGCGCCATGGTGCGGACCGGCGGCGACAGCTGGTTCTTCATCACCGCCGACTACGCCTTCGGCCACGCGCTGGAGCGGGACACCACCGGCTTCGTCAAGGCCGCCGGCGGCGAGGTCAAGGGCGCGGTGCGCTATCCTTTCCCCGCCACCTCGGACTTCAGCAGCTTCCTGGTGCAGGCGCAGTCCTCCCGCGCCAAGGTCATCGGCTTGGCCAATGCCGGCGCCGATACGGTGAACTGCATCAAGCAGGCGGCCGAGTTCGGCATCACCCGGCGTGGCACCAAGCTGGCGGCGCTGCTGATGTTCCTGGCCGATGTCCACGCGCTGGGGCTGCAGACCGCCCAGGGCCTGGTGCTGACCGAGAGCTTCTACTGGGACCTGAGCGACCGCACCCGGGCCTTCACCCGCCGCGTGCTGCCGCACCTGAACGGCGCCTACCCGAACATGGCCAGCGCGGCGAACTACTCCGCCACGCTGCATTTCCTGAAGGCAGTCAAGGACATGGGCGTGGCGGCGGCCAAGGTCAGCGGCACCGCGATCGTCGACCGGATGAAGGCGATCCCGTGCGACGACGACGCCTTCGGCCCGGGCAGCATCCGGGTGGATGGCCGCAAGCTGTGCCCGAGCTACCTGTTCGAGGTGAAGAGCCCGGCCGAGAGCAAGGCGCCCTACGATTACTACAAGCTGCTGGGCACCACCCCTGCCGGCGAGGCGTTCCGCCCGCTGAACGAGGGCGGTTGCAGCCTGGTGCATGCCTGAGGCTTGCTGGCCCGGGGCACTACCCCCGGGCCGGTTGCCGCCACGGCGGATGATTTGACTGGCGAAGGATTGGGAAGCGCGATGCTCGATGCGATTGAGGCCTTTCTCGGCGTGCCCGCGCCCCTGCTGTTCGGGCAGCTGCTGCTTGGCCTGATCAACGGCGCGTTCTACGCCATGCTGTCGCTGGGGCTGGCGGTGATCTTCGGGCTGCTGAACATCATCAACTTCACCCATGGCGCGCAGTTCATGATGGGCGCCTTCGCCGCCTGGATGCTGCTGGCCTGGGCCGGGCTGGGGTATTGGTGGGCGCTGCTGCTCTCGCCGCTGATCGTCGGCTTCACCGGCGTGATCCTGGAGAAGCTGTTCATCAGCCGGCTGTACAAGCTGGACCACCTGTACGGGCTGCTGCTGACGCTGGGGCTCGGGCTGATCATCGAAGGGGTGTTCCGCAACGAGTTCGGTTCCTCGGGCCTGCCGTACCGGATTCCGGATGAGCTGCAGGGCGCCTGGGACCTCGGCTTCATGTTCATGCCGATCTATCGCGGCTGGGTGGTGGTGGCGGCGCTGTTTTTCTGCATCGCCACCTGGCTGGTGATCGAGAAGACGCGGCTGGGCGCCTACCTGCGCGCGGCCACGGAACGCGCCGAGCTGGTGCAGGCCTTCGGCATCAACGTGCCGCGCATGATCACGCTGACCTACGGCGCGGGCGTGGCGCTGGCCGCCGTGGCCGGCGTGCTGGCGGCGCCGATCTATTCGGTGAACCCGCAGATGGGCAGCAACCTTATCATCGTGGTCTTCGCGGTCGTGGTCATCGGCGGCATGGGGTCGATCCTGGGGTCGATCATCACCGGCTTCGGGCTGGGCATCGTCGAGGGGCTGACCAAGGTGTACTACCCGGAGGCCTCGGCCACCGTGATCTTCGTCATCATGGCGATCGTGCTGCTGGCGCGTCCCGCCGGCCTGTTCGGGAGGGCCTGACCGATGAGCAGCGACACCACCATCACCGCCATCCCGACCGGCGTTGTCGGCAAGCAGGCGCCGGGCATCTGGGGCTTCAACGGCAGCCAGCTGATCGCGCTGCTGCTGATGATCGCGGCGCTCGGCGTCGCGCCGTTCTTCCTGTACCCGGTCTTCGTGATGAAGCTGCTGTGCTTCGCGCTGTTCGCCTGCGCCTTCAACCTGCTGATCGGCTATGTCGGGCTGCTGAGCTTCGGCCATGCCGCGTATTTCGGCATGGGCGGCTATGTCGCCGGGCATGCGGCCAAGGTCTGGGGCATGTCGCCGGAGCTCGCCATCGTCCTGGGCGGCCTGGTCGGTGCCGGCATGGGCGTGGTGTTCGGCTGGATCGCGATCCGGCGCCAGGGCATCTACTTCGCCATGATCACCATGGCACTGGCGCAGATGATCTACTTCTTCTGCGTCCAGGCGCCGTTCACCGGCGGCGAGGACGGCATCCAGGCGATCCCGCGCGGCAAGCTGTTCGGCGTGGTGCCGCTGGACAGCGACATGGCGATGTACTGGGTGACCGCCGTGGTGTTCCTGATCGGCTTCATGATGATCCACCGGATCGTGCATTCGCCGTTCGGCCAGGTGATGAAGGCGATCCGCGAGAACGAGCCGCGGGCGACCTCGCTGGGCTACCGGACCGATGACTACAAGTTGGTGGCGTTCATCCTCAGCTGCGGGCTGGCCGGTGTGGCCGGGGCGGTGAAGTCCCTGGTGTTCGGCATTGCCACGCTGACCGATGTGCATTTCAGCATGTCCGGCGAGGTGGTGCTGATGACGCTGGTGGGTGGGCTCGGCACCATCTTCGGGCCGCTGGTCGGCGCCGCCGTGGTGGTGGGCATGCAGAACTACCTGGCCGAGGCCGGCGCCTGGGTGACGGTGATCCAGGGCGTGATCTTCGTCGCCTGCGTGCTGGCGTTCCGCCGCGGCATCGTCGGCGAGATCGGCAACCTGTTCAAGGTGAAGCTGTAGCTTTGGCGTAGGCCTTGCTAGGACCGGGGAAATGAGCACCCCCGTCCTTGTCCTCGACAACCTCTCCGTTGGCTTTGCCACCGACCGCGGCCTGGTGCGCGCGGTGGACGGGGTTTCGTTCAGCGTGGCGCCCGGCCGGATGCTGGCGGTGGTGGGCGAAAGCGGCTGCGGCAAATCCGTGACCGCGCTGGCCGTGATGGGACTGCTGCCTGCCAGCGCCGAGCTTGGCGGGCGCATCCTGTTCGATGGCCGCGACGCGCGCGAGGCGCAGCGCGGCCGCGACCTGGCCATGGTGTTCCAGGAGCCGATGACCAGCCTGAACCCCGCCTTCACCGCCGGCGAGCAGGTGGCCGAAGCGCTGCGCCGGCATCGCGGGCTGGCGCCGCGGGCGGCCTTCGACGCGGCGGTGGAGATGCTGGACCGGGCGCATATTCCGGATGCGGCGCGGCGGGCGCGGCAATACCCGCACCAGCTCAGCGGCGGCATGCGGCAACGGGTGATGATCGCCATGGCGCTGGCCTGCCGGCCGCGGCTGCTGCTGTGCGACGAGCCGACCACGGCGCTGGACGTGACGGTGCAGGCGCAGATCATGGCGCTGCTGGACGAGTTGCGGCGCGAGACGGGCACGGCGGTGGTGCTGATCACGCATGACCTTGGCGTGGTGGCGGACCGCGCCGACGACGTGGCGGTGATGTATGCCGGGCGGGTGGTGGAGGCGGCGCCGGCGGCGCAGCTCTTCGGCACGCCGCAGCACCCCTATACCGTGGGCCTGCTGGGCGCGGCGCCGCGCCTGGCCGGGCGGCGCGGGCGGCTGGCGAGCATCGAGGGCACCGTGCCGGACCCGCTGGCCCTGCCGCCGGGCTGCCGCTTTGCGCCGAGATGCCCCTTCGCGGTGGCGCGCTGCCAGGAGGCGCCGGCGCTGGCCTGCATGGCGCCGGGACACAGCGCCGCCTGCTGGCGCGCACCGCTCGACCAGGTGTTGGCGGCGTGAGCGCGTTGCTGGAGCTGCGCGATCTACGCAAGTTGTTCCCGGTGCGGGATGCGCTGGGGCGGGCGCGCGGTGCGGTGCGGGCAGTGGATAGCGTCTCCTTGAGCGTCGCCGAGGGCGAGGTGCTCGCCATTGTCGGCGAGAGTGGCTGCGGCAAGTCCACGCTGGGGCGGCTGGCGCTGCGGCTGATCGAGCCGGATGCGGGCGAGGTGCGCTTCGGTGGCGAGGATCTGCGCGCGCTGTCCCCGGCGGCGCTCCGGGCGCGGCGGCGGGACATGCAGCTGATCTTCCAGGACCCTTTTGCGAGTCTGGACCCGCGGATGACGGTGGAAGCCGCCATCGCCGAGCCGATGCGGCTGCACGGCGTGGTGCCGCGCGGGCAGGAGAGCGCCAAGGTTGCGGAATGGCTGGAACGCGTGGGGCTGCGGGCCGACCACGCGCGACGCTGGCCGCATGAGTTCAGCGGTGGGCAGCGGCAGCGCATCGCCATTGCCCGCGCGCTGGCCAGCGGGCCGCGGCTGGTGATCGGCGATGAGCCGGTGAGCGCGCTGGACGTCTCGATCCAGGCGCAGGTGGTGAACCTGCTGCAGGACCTGATCCGCGACCTGGGCCTGACCTTCGTGCTGATCAGCCATGACCTTGCGGTGGTGCGGCATATCGCCGACCGGGTGGCGGTGATGTACCTCGGCCGCATCGTCGAACTCGGCGAGACCGAGCAGGTGTTTGCCCGGCCCAAGCATCCGTACACGCGGGCGCTGCTGGCCGCGGTGCCGGGCCAGGGCGCCAAGGCGCCGCCGCTGGCCGGCGATGTGCCGAGCCCGATGGCGCCGCCCGCCGGTTGCCGCTTCCACACCCGCTGCGCCCATGCGGTGGCGCTGTGCCGGGAGGCGGACCCGCTGCTGCCGAGCGAGGCGCACGCCGCCGCCTGCCACCTGGCCGCCGAACTGCCGCCGGCGGTGGCGCCACATGAGACCGAGACCGGCGGCGAGCGTTTGCGCCGACTGCAAGCCTTCTTCACCCAGGGAAATGCCTGATGATCCGAGTAGTCCTGGCGCTGCTGCTGCTGGCCGGCGTCGCTTCGGCGCAACCGCTGCCGAACCTGCGCGTGGGGCTGCGTGAGGACCCGGATATCCTCGACCCCTCGCTGGCGCGGACCTATGTCGGGCGCATCGTCTTCGCCGCGCTGTGCGACAAGCTGTTCGACATCAACGAGAAGCTGGACGTCGTGCCGCAACTGGCAACCGCCTGGGCGTGGGAGGACCCGAAGACGCTGCTGCTGACGCTGCGGACCGGCGTGCGCTTCCACGACGGCGAGGCGATGGACGCCGAGGCGGTGAAGTATTCGCTGCTGCGGCACCTGAACATGGCCGGCAGTTTCCGCCGCGGCGAGATCAACAGCATGGCGGGCGTGGAGGTGGTGGACGCGACGCATGTGCGGGTACGGCTGAAGGAGCCGTTCGCGCCGTTTCTCTCGCAGCTGACGGACCGCGCCGGCATGATCGTCAGCCCGAAGGCGGCGGAGGCGGCGGGGGCGAATTTCGGCAACCATCCGGTCTGCGCCGGGCCGTTCCGCTTCGTCGAGCGGGTGGCGCAGGACCGGATCGTGGTGGAGCGGTTCCCCGAGTACTGGGATGCCGCGAGCATCCACCTGAACCGCATCACCTACCTGCCGATACCCGACAGCACGGTGCGGCTGGCCAACCTGCAATCCGGCGCCATCGACATCAACGAGACGGTCAGCCCCTCGGACGTCGCCGCGGTGCGGCGCAACAGCCGGCTGCGGATGATGCTGAGCGACGAGCTTGGCTACCAGAGCATCACCATCAACATCGGCAATGGTGCGCGGGCAGATACGCCGTTCGGGCGGGATGCGCGGGTGCGCCAAGCCTTCGAGCTGGCGATCGACCGCGATGCGCTGAACCAGGTGGTGTATGAGGGCATGTACACGCCGACGCGCCAGGCGGTGCCGCCGGCCAGCCCGTACCACGTGCCGGGCCTGCGGCCGGAGCCGCGCAACGTGGAGCGGGCGAAGGCGCTGCTGCGCGAGGCCGGGGTGCGCACGCCGTTGCAGGTTGAGATGACGGTGCCGAACAACCCGGACCTGCGCCAGGTGGCGGAAGTGATCCAGGCCATGGTGGCGGAAGCGGGCTTCGAGCTGAAGATCAACGCGATGGAGTTCGCCAGCAGCCTGCAGGCGGCGACGCGCGGCGAGTTCGAGACCTATCTGCTCGGCTGGTCCGGCCGCACCGACCCCGATGGCAATATCTGGACCTTCATCCACACCGGCGCGCCGCAGAATGACGGGCGCTACAGCAACCCTGACGTAGACGCGCTGCTGGACCAGCAGCGCCAGGTGAACGACGTGGCGGAGCGGCGCGCGCTGCTGGAACGGATGTGGCGGATCGCCGTGGTGCAGGATGTCTCGCGCATCTACCTGTGGCACCGCAAGAACACGCCGGCGATGAGCGCGCGGGTGCAGGGCTTCGCCGCGGTGCCGGACGGGTTGATCCGCGTGCAGGGGCTGAGGCTGCAGTAATGGCGGTCTGGCTGCTGCGGCGGCTCGGGCAGATCATCCCGACGCTGCTGATCCTCTCGGTGCTGATCTTTGCGTTGCAGCAGCTGATGCCGGGCGACCCCGCGGTGATTTTGGCCGGCGAGGAACGTGGCGATCCCCTCGTGCTGGCGCAGATCAGGGCCGAGCTGTTCCTGGACCGGCCGCTGCCGGAGCAGTACGCGCGCTGGCTGTGGCGGGCGCTGCAGGGCGACCTGGGCTTTTCCTGGCGCATCCGCGAACCCGTGGCGGTGCTGATCCTGCAGAAGCTGCCGGTGACGCTGCAACTGGGCGGCATGGCCTTCGTCATCGCCTGCTGCATCGGCATTCCGCTGGGCGTGCTTTCCGCCGTGTACAAGGGGCGCTGGCCGGATGTGCTGGTGAACGCGGTAGCGCTGGCCGGCATCTCCACGCCGAATTTCTGGCTGGGGATCATGCTGATCCTGCTGGTCAGCGTGAACCTGGGCTGGCTGCCGCCTTCGGGCTACGTGCCGCTGTTCGAGGACCCGGTGCAGAGCCTGAAGACCACGATCATGCCGGCCTTCGTGCTGGGCAATGCGATCTCGGCGGTGCTGATGCGGCATACGCGGGCGGCGATGCTGAACGCGCTTTCGCAGGACTACGTTCGCACGGCGCGGGCCAAGGGCATGGGGGAACGCGTGGTGGTGCTGAAGCACGCGCTGCGCAATGCGCTGGTGCCGGTGGTGACGCTGGGCGCGATCGAGCTGGGGCGGCTGCTGGCCGGTGCCGTGCTGACCGAGCAGATCTTCACCATCCCGGGCTTCGGCAAGCTGATCGTGGATGCCGTGTTCAACCGCGACTATCCGGTGGTGCAGGGCGTGGTGATGGTGGTGGCCGTCATCACCGTGCTGCTGGCGCTGCTGGCGGACGTGATCTACCTGGTGGTCAACCCGCGGCTGCGGCACGCATGAACGGGCCCGATGCACGGAGCGCCGAGGGGCGCGCAGGCCCACAGCGGCCCCGCCTGGCAGCGCCGGAAAGCCCGTTCCGCCGCGCCGTGCGGCAGTTCCTGCGGCATCGCCTGGCGGTGTTCGGCTTGCTGGTGGTGCTGGTGTTCGTCGCCGCCGCGGTGTTCGCGCCCTTGCTGGCGCCGTTCGACCCGTTGCAGACCAGCTGGACGCTGGTGCGCAAGGCGCCGAGCGCGGCGCACTGGTTCGGCACCGACGAGAATGGGCGCGACGTGCTGGCGCGCGTGATCTACGGCGCGCGGGCGAGCCTGCTGGCGGGCGTGGTCGCGGTTTCGCTGGCGGCGCTGCTGGGGGTGCCGCTGGGGCTGCTTGCCGGGCTTTCCGGCGGCTGGGCGGAGGTCATCATTGGCCGCGTGGCCGACGCCATGCTGGCGGTGCCGTTCCTGATATTGGCGATCGCGTTGGCGGCCTTCCTTGGCCCGGCGCTGGAGAATGCCATGCTGGCCATCGCCATCACCGCCAGCCCGGTCTTCGTGCGGTTGGCGCGTGGCATGGCGCTGGAGGCACGCAACACGGATTGGGCGGAAGCCGCCCGCGCCATGGGCAACCCGCCCTGGCGCCTGGCGGTGGTGCATGTGCTGCCGAACATCATTCCGCCGCTGCTGGTGCAGGCGACGCTGTCGATTGCGGAGGCGATCATCGCCGAGGCGTCGCTGAGCTTCCTCGGCCTGGGGCAGCAGCCGCCCAGCCCGAGCTGGGGCAGCATGCTGAACAGCGCGCAGCGCTTCCTGACGCAGGCGCCGTGGATGGCGGTGTATCCGGGCGTGGCGATCTTCCTGGTGGTGCTGGCCTTCAACCTGGTGGGGGATGGTCTGCGCGACGCGCTGGACCCGCGCAGCCAGCGCCGCTGACCCCGCGCCACTTCCTTGTGCTTTGCCGCCACGCTGGCATGCTGCGCGCCAGACAGGCAGGGGAGCGCGGCGATGGCCCGGATAGCCGTGGGTGGCTTTCACCACGAGACGAATTGCTTCGTGAAGCCGGATACCGACTACGCCTATTTCAACACCCATCGCGACCGCCCGCCACTGGTGCGCGGCGCCGATGTGTTCGAGTGGCTGCGCGGTTCCAGCTTCGCGCTCGGCGGCTTCATGGCGGCGATGGAAGCGAAGCACGAGCTGGTGCCGCTGCTGTGGACCAGCGGCGGCGCCGGCGGCCTGGTGACGGCGGATGCCTATGAGCGGATTGCCGGCGAGCTGGTCGGCCGGCTGAGCGAGGCGATGCCGCTGGATGCGGTGTACCTGGACCTGCACGGGGCGATGGTGAGCGCACCCTTCGAGGATGGCGAGGGCGAGTTGCTGCGCCGGGTGCGCGCGGTGGTCGGCGAGGCGATCCCGGTGGTGATCAGCCTGGACTACCATTCCAACGTGACGCCCATGATGGTGCAGAACACCGACGCGCTGATTGCGTATTTGACCTACCCGCATGTCGACCGGCCGCAGACCGGGCTGCGCGCGGCGCAGGCGATGGAGGCGGTGCTGGAGAAGGGCCGGCCGGCCGGGCGCGCGCTGCGCAAGGTGCCGTTCCTGATACCGCTGAACGACCAGTGCACGCTGGTGGAGCCGAGCGCCGGGATCGTGGCGAAGAGCAAGGTGTGCGAGGACGGGCTGCTGAACCTCAGCTACCTCGCGGGCTTCCCGCCGAGCGACCTTTATTGGTGCGGGCCGAGCGTGATCGCGCATGCCTGGACGCAGGCCGAGGCCGACCGCGCCGCCGATGCGATGCTGCGGGAGATCGTGCTGCAGGAGGCCAACTTCGCGGTGGCGATGGTGAGCCCGGAGGAGGGCGTGGCGCAGGCCATGGCGATCTCGCGCAGCGCGGCGAAGCCGGTGGTGATCGCCGACACGCAGGACAACCCGGGCTGCGGTGGCAATGCCGATACGACCGACCTGCTGAAGGCGCTGGTTGCGGCCGGGGCGGAGGGCGCCGTGCTGGGGTTCCTCTGCGATGCCGAGGCGGCGAAGGCCGCGCAGGCGGCGGGCGAGGGCGCCACGCTCACGCTGGCGCTGGGCGGGCGGACGGGGCCGGCGCCGGTGACGCCGCTGGAAGCGAGCTTCCGCGTCGTCACGCTCGGCACGGGCAAGTTCAACACCACCGGCAGCGTCTCCGGCAATCGGCCGGTCGATCTCGGCCCCATGGCGGTGCTGGAGACCGGCGGCGTGCGCGTGGTGGTGACGAGCAAGCGGATGCAGGCGCTGGACCTGGCGCCGTTCCGGCACGTGGGCGTGGAGCCAACGGCCGAGAAGATCCTGGCGCTGAAGTCCACCTGCCATTTCCGCGGGGACTTCCAGCCGATCGCCGAGGCGGTGATCGTGGTGCTGGCGCCTGGCTACTACGGCGCCGACCCGGCACTGTATCCCTATACCAAGCTGCGGCCGGGCGTGCGGCTGCGGCCGCTGGGCCCGGACCGGGTGGTCTAGCCCTCAGTCCACGTGGATGTTGGCGCGGCGGATCACGCCGCCCCAGCGCTCCAACTCGGCCTTGATGAAGGCGGCGAATTCCTCCCGCGTGTTGCCGCCGGGCAGGGCGCCCTGGTCGAACATCAGCCGCGCCACCTGCGGGTCCTTCAGCGCAAAGACGGCGGCGTCGTACAGGCGGGCGACGATGGGCTCCGGCGTGCCGGCGCGGGCGACCAGGCCGTGCCAATTGTCGGTGTTGACCTCGGCGATACCGACTTCGCGCAGCGTCGGCACATCCGGCAGCCAGGGCACGCGGGTGGCGTGGCCGATGGCGAGGGCGCGGATGCTGCCGGCGCGCAGGTGCGGCATCAATATCGGCAGGTCGGCCAGGCCGATCTGCACCTCGCCGGTCAGCAGCGCCGTGGTCAGCGGGGCGCCGCCGCGATAGGGCACGTGGGTGATGTCCACGCCGGCGACGGCCTTGATCCATTCGCCCGCCAGATGCGGCATGCTGCCAGGGCCGGTGGAGGCGTAGTTCAGCTGCCCCGGCCGGGCGCGGGCGGCGGCCAGCAGTTCGGCCATGCTGTGGAACGGCGTGGCGCCGCCGACCACCACCGGCTCCGGCACCACGGCGGCGAGCGTCAGCGGCACCAGGTCGCGCAGCGTGTCGTACGGCATGTTGCGGTCGAGGCCGGGCGAGATCACCAGGCCGCCGGCGGAGCCGAGGGTGAAGGTGTAGCCATCGGCCGGGGCCTTCACCATCACGTCGATGCCCGTCACGCCGCCGGCGCCGGGGCGGGCTTCCACCACCACGGTCTGGCCCAGGCGCTCGCTCATCTTCGGGCTGATCAGCCGGGCCAGGATGTCGCTGGGGCCGCCGGTGGCGAAGGGGACGATCAGGCGCAGCGGGCGGTTGGGGAAGCTGTCCTGCGCGAGCGCCGGCCACGCGGCGAGGAGTGCCAGCAGCGCCGGCACGAAACGGGTGAGCATGGGCTTCCTCCATGAAGCGATTGCGCGGAGTATTGCGCGCGCCGCCGCAGGAGGGAACCGCATGAAGATCGCCCGCATCAGCACGCATATGCTGCGTTCCAGCTTCACCTATGGGGCCGAGGGCGGGGTGGGCGGCAACCTGCACCTGCGCGGCATGGATACGCTGGCCATTCGCGTGGAGACCGACAGCGGCATCGTCGGCTGGGGCGAGGGCTTCGGCTTCACGCTGTGCGAGACCACGCGCTTCGCCATGGACAAGCTGGTGGCGCCGGTGGCGCTGGGCATGGACGCCGCCGACATCGCCGGCACGATGAAGGCGCTGGCGCGGCGGTTCCACAATTTCGGCCGCAACGGCGCGGTGACGTTCGCGCTGAGCGGGCTCGACATTGCGCTGTGGGACATTGCCGGCAAGGCGGCGGGGAAGCCGTTGTACGCGCTGCTGGGTGGGGCGCAGCGCCAGCTTGTCCCGGCCTATGCCAGCTTGCTGCGCTATGGCGAGCCGGCGCTGGTGGCGAGGAATACCGCCGATGCCGTGGCGAAGGGCTACCGGCACATCAAGCTGCACGAGGTGAAGCTGGACTGCATCCAGGCGGCGCGGGACAACGCGCCGGCCGAGGTGCCGCTGATGCTGGACATCAACTGCTTCTGGGACACGGTGCCGCAGGGCGTGGCTTTCTGCCACGCGGTGCAGGGCAGGAACATCTGGTGGGTGGAGGAGCCGGTCTGGCCGCCGGAGAGCTTCGGGCCGATCGCTGCCGTGCGGCAGGCCGGCGGCGTGGCGATTGCCGCCGGCGAGAACCTGGGCGGCGTTGCGGAGTTCGCCGCGATGGCGGCGGCGGGCGCGGTGGACGTGATGCAGCCGAGCGTGACCAAGGTGGGCGGCGTCTCCGGCCTGGTGGCGGTGGGCCAGCTGGCGCGCCGGCACGGGTTGCGCTGCGTACCGCACAGCCCGTATTTCGGCCCCGGCCTGCTGGCCACGCTGCACTACCTGGCCGCGGCGGAAGTGGCCGAGCCGCTGGAAGTATATTTCGCGGAGTTGGCGACGCCGCCCTATCCGCAACTGGTGCCGCAGGGTGGCTTCGTCGCCATTCCGGATGCGCCGGGGCTGGGCTTCGAGCTCAGCGAGGCGGCGCTGGCCGCGGCCGATTAGCCCGGGGGCGGCAGGAAGTTCACGTTGTACTCGGCGGCGATACGGACCACCTCCGCCGGGTCGGCCACGTTGTGGATGCGGGTGAACAGCTCATACAGGCCGCGTGCCGGGGCTACCCAGAACAGCGCCTTCACCGGGCTGCCGGATTTGTTGAAGATGCCGTGCGGAATGCCCATGGGCATGCGGATGAGGTCGCCGGTGGCGGCGAACTTGGTCTGGCCGTCGAGGAACAGCTCGAACTTGCCGTCGTGGATGTAGATGAACTCGTCCTGGTCGGTGTGGATGTGCGGCGGCACGAAGGTGCCGGGCGGGAACAGCGTGTCGAAGGCGAAGCTGGCTTCGCTGCATTGCTTCGGCTTGTAGGTCTGGCCGAGGATGTTCCAGCTGATCCCGCCTTCGCCCTGGTCGGCGGGGGTGATGCCGGCGGTCATCGCGGGGATCGTCATGGATGTTTCCCTTGCCTCATACGTGCAGGTAAGTCTGGCGCACCTCGGGCGCCGCTGCCAAGGCTTCAGGCGCGCCGGCCCAGACGCTGCGGCCTTTTTCCACGATGACGAGGTGGTCCGAAAGCCGCATGACGGCGCCGAGATTCTTGTCGATCAGCAGGATCGCCAGTCCCTCGGCCTTCAGCCGCGCCAGCACCACCCAGATCTCCGCGCGGACCAGCGGGGCCAGGCCCTCGGTGGCTTCGTCCAGGATCAGCAGGCTGGGGTTGGTCAGCAGGGCGCGGCCGATGGCGAGCATCTGTTGCTCCCCGCCCGAGAGCCGGGCGCCGAGGTTGCCGGCGCGTTCGCCGAGGCGCGGGAACAGGTCCAGCACGCGCGGCAGCGTCCAGGGGCCGGGCCGGGCCGTGGCGGTGAGGTTTTCCAGCACGGTCAGGGTGGGGAAGACCTGGCGGCCTTCAGGCACCAGGCCCAGCCCTTGGCGGGCGATGACGTGGGCGGGCTGGCCGAGGATGCTGGCGCCCTGCCAGCCGATGCGCCCGGCCTGCACCCGGCCGCCCAGCGCCGGCAGCATGCCCATGATGGCGCGGATGGTGGTGGTCTTGCCCATGCCGTTGCGGCCCATCAACGTCACCACCTGGCCGGCATCCACGCCCAGGCTGACATCGAACAGCACCTGCGCATGGCCGTAGCCGGCGGCGAGGCTGTCGACGCGCAGCATCAGTGGTCCTCGCCGAGATAGGCGGCGCGGACATCGGCGTTGGCGCGGATTTCGGCCGGCGTGCCGGTGGCGATGACCTGGCCGTAGACCAGCACGGAAATGCGGTCCGCCAGGGCGAAGACCGCCTGCATGTCGTGCTCGACCAGCAGAATGCCGTAGCGCGGCTTCAGCCCGGCCAGGATGCCGACCAGCCGTTCCGTCTCCTCCGGCCCGGCACCGGCCAGCGGTTCGTCCAGCAGCAGCAGGCGGGGCTGCATGGCAAGCGCGATGGCCAGTTCCAGCTGGCGGCGTTCGCCGTGCGAGAGGTCGCCGGCGAGCGCTTCGGCGCGACCGGCGAGGCCGAGCTGGGCCAGGGCGTCCAGCGCGCAGGCGGTCAGCGGTGGCTCGGCGGCGGCGGGGCGCCAGAAGCGGAAGGAGGAACCGCGCCGGGCCTGCACCGCCAGGGCGACGTTCTCCAGCACGGAGAAGCCGGGCAGCACCGCGGTGATCTGGAAGCTGCGGGCCAGGCCGAGCCGGGCGCGGCGGGCCAGCGGCAGGCGGGTGACGTCCTGGCCGGCGAAGTGGATGCTGCCCGTATCGGGGGTGAGAGTGCCGCTGACCTGGTGCACCAGCGTGGTCTTGCCGGCGCCATTGGGGCCGATGACGGCGTGGATCTCGCCGCGGTGGACCTGCAGCGAGACGTCCTGCGTGACCTGCAGCGCGCCGAAGGCCTTGCTGATGTGGCGGAGGTCGAGCAGCGGTTCAGCCACGGCGCTGCACCAGGCCGAGCAGCCCGCCCTTCAGGTACAGCGCCACCAGCACCAGCAGCGGGCCGAAGATCAGCCGCCAGTGCGGGGTGAGTTCGGCGAGGTATTCCTCCAGCAGCACGAAGGCCAGCGCGCCGAGGATGGCGCCGTGCAACTCCCCGAGGCCGCCGAGGATGACCATGAACAGCAGGTCTCCGCTGCGTTGCCAGGCGATGAAGCTGGGGGCGACGAATTCCGTGGCGTTGGCCAGCAGCGCCCCGGCCAGGCCGCCGAGTGCGCCGGCCAGGGTATAGGCCAGCAGCCGGTAGGGGGTGGGCGAGAAGCCGATGGCCTGGACCCGCAGTGGGTTCTCTCGCGCGGCACGCAGCACCCGGCCGAAGCGGGAGGCCAGCAGGCGCCGCCCGACCACCCAGGCCAGCACCAGCAGCGCCAGCAGCAGGTAGTGGAAGAACCAGCGGTTCTCCAGCAGCCGGGTGCCGAACAGGCGGGTGCGGCCGTACAGCGTATAGCCGTCGTCGCCGCCATAGGCCGAGAGTGAGGCGGCGGTGAAGAACGCCATCTGCCCAAAGGCCAGGGTTATCATGATGAAGTTGACGCCGGCGGTGCGGATGGCGACCGCGCCGGTCAGCAGCGCGAAGAGCGCGGCGGCCAGCACCGCGACGGGGAAGACGACGCCGGCATCGGTCTGGCCGGCCGCATCCAGCATCACCAGCGCATAGGCGCCGATGCCGAAGCTGGCGGCATGGCCGAGGCTGATCAACCCGGCGCCGCCGACCAGCAGGTTCAGCCCCAGCGCGCCAAGGCCGAGGATCATCGCACGCGCCAGCAGGGACAGGCTGTGCCCGGCGCCGAAGCCGACCAGCGGCGCCAGCGCCAGCGCGGCGAAGATCGCCATGGGCACGGCGTGGCGGCGCAAGCGGTGCAGCACTCAGCCGGCCCGCACGGGAAACAGGCCGCGGGGACGCCAGGCGAGAATGCCGGCCATGGCGACATAGACCAGCATGGAGGCCAGTGCCGCGCCGGTCTGCCGTGCCGGGGAGGGGGCCAGGACCAGGCGCATGACGTCGGGCATCAGGCTGCGTCCGAGGGTTTCGATCAGGCCGACCAGCAGCGCCGCGATGAAGGCGCCGCGCACGCTGCCGATGCCGCCGATGACGATGACGACGAAGGCCAGGATCAGCACCGTATCCCCCATGCCGGGGTCGACGCTGAGGATAGGCGCGGCCATGACGCCGGCAAACCCCGCCAGCATGGCGCCGCAGCCGAACACCAGCATGAACAGCCGGTGGATATCGACGCCCAGCGCGGCAACCATCGGTGCGTTGGTGGCGCCGGCGCGGACCAGGGCACCGAGGCGGGTGCGCTCCACCACCAGCCACAGCAACCCGGCGGTGGCGAGGCCGGCGACGAGGATGGCGGCGCGGTACAGCGGGTAGTTGAGGCCGGGCATCAGCGGGATGCTGCCCTCCAGCAGCGCCGGGGTGGGCATCTGCAACGGCGCGCTGCCCCAGACCATGCGGACCAGCTGGTTCAGGCTGAGGATGACGCCGAAGGTGGCCAGCACCTGCGCCAGGTGGTCGCGGCCGTAGAGGTGGCGGAACACCAGCCATTCCAAGGCGAGGCCTGCCAGCAGCGTGGCCGGCAGCGCCAGCACCAGCGCCAGCCAGAAGCTGCCGGTGGCGGCGGCCAGGCTGGCGCCGAGATAGGCGCCCAGCATGTACTGCACGCCATGCGCCAGGTTGATGAAGTCCATCACCCCGAACACCAGCGTCAGCCCAGCCGCGACCAGGAAGAGCAGCACGCCGAACTGCAACCCGTTCAGCGACTGGATCAGAAGAAGCTGCGTGCTCACCCTACATCTTGCATTGCGCGGCGTAGGGGTCGGTGTCGTTCTCCAGCACCTTGCGCACGGTCTCGGTCGCGTACTTGCCGTCGGCGCGCTTGACCACCTTGCACAGCCAGAAGTCCTGCACCGGGTAGTGGTTGGTGCCGAACTTGAAAGGGCCGCGCACGCTGTGGAAATCCGCGGCCTTGATCGCGGCGCGCAGCGCGTCCTTGTTGGCCAGGTTGCCGCCGGTCTTCTTGATGGCGCTGTCCAGCAGCATCGCCGCGTCGTAGCTCTGCGCTGCGTAGCTGCCGGGGACGTAGTTGTGCGCGGCCTCGAAGTCCTTCACGAATTTTTGGTTGGCGGCGTTGTCCATGTTGGGCGCCCAGGGGCAGGCGCTGAAGAAGCCCAAGGCCGCGTCCTGTTGCGCCGGCAGCGTGCTTTCGTCGACCGTGAAGGTGGACAGGAACGGGATGTGGGCGAGACCGGCGGCGCGGTACTGCTTCACCAGGTTCACGCCCAGGCCGCCGGGCATGAAGGTGAAGATCGCGTCCGGCTTGGCCGCGGCGATTTTTGCGAGTTCGGCGCTGAAGTCGAGTTGGTTGAGGGGGACATAGACCTCGTCCACCACCTCGCCCTTGAAGCGGCTCTTGAAGCCGGCCACCGCGTCCTTCCCGGCCTGGTAGTTCGGCACCAGGATGAAGACCTTCTTGTAGCCGTTGGTCTCGGCGGCGGCGCCCATCACGCTGTGGACCTGGTCGTTGCTGTAGCTGGTGACGAACAGGTTGGGGTTGCAGCCGGCGCCGGCGAAGGTGGAAGGCCCAGCATTGGTGCTGACCAGGATGGTGCCGCTTTCGGTCACCGGGCGAATGATGGCCTGCAGGATGTTGCTGAACACCACGCCGACCACGAAGTCGACCTTGTCGCGTTCCAGCGCGGTGCGCACCTTGGTGACCGCAACCTCGGGACGCAGCTCGTCGTCGATGTCGACCACGCTGGCGGTCAGGCCGCCGAGCTTGCCATCCAGGTGCTTCAGCCCCTGCATGAAGCCGTCCTTCAGGTGGGTGCCGAGCGCGGCGGCCGGGCCGGTCTGCACCGCGACCAGGCCGATCTTGACGCCGGGGGCCTGCGCATTGGCGACCCAGGGCATGGCCAAGGCACCCGCGCTGCCCGCCAGAACGCCACGCCTGCCGAACTTGGTCATGCCGGAAACTCCCATCTCTCTCGAACGGTATTTTAGGCCTGAAGCATCAGCCAGGGGCAAGCGCCGTGGCCATGGCGGCGGCGCGGGCGACCATGGCGCTGCCGGGGTCCAGCAGCGGGTCCAGTACGGTGAAGTGGTTCAGGCCGGGCAAAGCCTCGAAGCTGCCGCCCCAGGCGGTGGCGAAGTCGCGGCTCTGGCGGATGAACTCGCCGGATTCGGCGGCGCCGACGACGCAGTGGAGGCCGGCACCGGGCGTGACCAGGTGGTGCGAGGCGAAGCTGGGCGGCTTCATCCAGCGCGGCGAAAGGCGCTTGGCATCCTCCGGCCGCAGCCGCAGCGCCTTGGCGATGGTGGTCGGCATCAGCGGCTCCAGCTCGAACACGCCGGAGATGGGCAGGCCGGCGGGCACCAGGTCCTGCGGCAGGCCGGGCTGCAGCGACCGCCAGTCGGTCGCCATCAGCAAGGCGGTCAACTGGCCGCCGGCGGAATGGCCCATCAGCAGCGGGCGGCGGCGCAGGCGGCGGAACAGCCAGCTGGTGGCGGAGCGCATCTGGTCCGCGATGCGGTTCAGCGGCACCGCCGGCGCCAGGTCGTAGGACGGCATGGCCACCGCGATGCCGCGGCTCACCAGGCCATGGGCGAAGTGGGAGCCGAAGCTGCGGTCCAGGCTTTGCCAGTAGCCGCCATGGATGAAGATAACCAAGGGCGCATCGCCGCCGCCGGCCGGGCGGAACAGGTCCAGCCTTTCCCGCTTGCCTGGGCCGTAGGCCAGGTTCAGCTCAGCGTCGACGGCGGCTTCGCGGTAGGCCGCGGCGTCGCGTTGCCAGCGGGACAGCAACTCGGCCGAACCAGCGACTCGGGCGCGGTTATCGTATTCGGCTTGCAGGTCCATGCCTGCCATTGGAAGGATTTTTACTTTCGCCGCAACTGGGAAAGCCGGTGCCAGGCGCCGGGTATATTGTGCGCCAGGTGCAGCCGAGATGGGTGGCCGGCGTCGCCATTCGGCTGCCGGCCTTGGCGTCTCGCCGGCCGGATGGTGGCGTCAGGCCGCG
Organism: uncultured Rhodospirillales bacterium; assembly: GCA_903843125.1. Lineage (GTDB taxonomy): Bacteria > Pseudomonadota > Alphaproteobacteria > Acetobacterales > Acetobacteraceae > CAIMOR01. Next base: position 2,637 of record CAIMOR010000479.1, on the reverse strand, counting down.
GTGCCGGCGGCGGGGAAGCGGACGCGGACCAGGGTGCCGCCCTGGTTGGCCAATTCCAGCCGGCCACCAAGCTGGCCGGCCAGCGCCGCCATGACCCGCAGGCCCAGGCTGTCGCCCCGGGTTTCCTGCTGCGTCTGGCCGGCCGGCTCGGCGATCCCGGGGCCATTGTCCTGCACCGTCAGCTCCAGCATGTCGGCCTCCCTCTGCAGGCGCACCGTGACCACCAGCGGTTGCTGCGGCCGGGCGGCGTGCTTCAGCGCGTTGGTCACCGCCTCGTTCACCAGCAGGGCGACGGCCGTCAGGCTTCCGCTCGGCAGCGTCTCACGGGCCACCGCCAGCTCGAACCGCGCCTCGCGCCGGCCCGCGGCGTCGCGCAGCTGGTCGCAGATGGCGCCGAGCAGCGCGGGCAGGTCGCGGAGGCCGGCCTCGGGGTCGTGCAGCCAGCGGTTCAGCCGCGCCATCTGCCGCAGCCGGAGCTGGGCATCGGCCAAGGCGGCGCGGCCAGCCTCGGCGCTGGTGACCTTGCCGGCGGCGAGGCCGAGCAGGGCGGAGACGAACTGCAGGTTGTTGGCCACCCGGTGCTGCAATTCGTGGAACATCACGCGGCGGGCCTCGGCTTCGGCCTCGGCGGCGTCCTGCGCGGCAACCCGGTCCCTGATGCTGCGGCTGAGGGCGGCGACCAGCAGCACCATCAGCACCATTGCCGCCCAGGCGAACAGCATGGCGATGCCGTCCTCCAGCGAGGGCAGGCCGAAGCTGCGGAACGGGGCGACGAAGTAGTACCAGCCGACGATGGCACTGAATGCCGCCATGGCAAAGCCGGCGCCGCCGCCGCCAATCAGCACGGTGGCCAGGACGACGGGGATGAACACGACATAGGGCCGGGTCTGCAGCGTCTCGCCCAGCGCCAGCCGCGCCAGGAAGGCCAGCACGAACAGCGGCAGACCGGAAGCCAGGCCGCGGCGCCAGCTTTGGTGCCGCACCAGTTCGGTGACCCAGCCAACCAAGCGTTCCACCCTGCCCGTCCATTGCCGCCTGCCGACCCTGCTTGACATGCAGGGAGGGCCGGCGGCAAGCGGCAGGACGGTGTGGTCAGGCGGCTTCGGTATCCAGGGCGTACCCGGCCGAGCGGACGGTGCGGATCAGGTCTTCCTCGCCGGGGCCGTTCACCGCCTTGCGCAGACGGCGGATATGCACGTCCACGGTGCGCGGCTCGACATGGATATCGCGGCCCCAGACGCCGTCCAGCAACTGTTCGCGGGTGAAGACCCGGCCGGGGTGCTGCAGGAAGAACTCCAGCAGGCGGTATTCGGTGGGGCCGAGGTGCAGCGCGCGGGTATTGCGCGAGACCCGATGCGCGTCCTGGTCCATCACCAGGTCGCGGTAGGCCAGGGTGCCCTTGCTGGCGATGCTGCCGGAGCGGCGCAGCAGGGCACGGATGCGCGCCATCAGCGCTTCCATGACGAAGGGCTTGGTGATGTAGTCGTCGGCGCCGAGGTCGAGCGCGCGGACCGCGTCCTGGTCCTCGGTGCGGGCGGTGACCATGATGATCGGCAGGTCGCGCGTGGTCGGACGGCGACGGAGCTGGCGGCAGACCTCCAGCCCCGACAGCGCCGGCAGCATCCAGTCCAGCAGCACCAGGTCCGGCCGCGCCTCGGAGACGCGCAGCAGCGCCTCCTGCCCGTCCGAGGCTTCCTCGACGCGGAAGCCCTGACGTTCCAGGTTGTAGCGCAGCAGCGTCAGCAACGGGGCCTCGTCCTCCACCACCAGTACGGTGGGGCGGGCCGCCGGGTCAGTCGTGCGGGCGGACGACAGCATAGGCGGAAGCATCGGCTTTCGGCCTTTCATCGGTCAGGTTGTCGCCGCGGACGGCGAAATGGACGGTCTCGGCGATGTTGGTCGCGTGGTCGCCGATGCGTTCCAGGTTCTTGGCGATGAACAGCAGGTGGGTCGCCGCGGTGATGTTGCGCGGGTCTTCCATCATGTGGGTCAGCATCTCGCGGAAGATGCCGTTGTAGATCTCGTCCACCGGCTCGTCCGCGGCCCAGACCTCGTCGGCCTTGGCGACGTCGGCGGTGACCAGGGCGTCGATGGCGTTCTTCAGGTTTTCCTGCACCAGCCGGGCCATGCGCTGGAAGCCGTTGAGGCTGCCGATCTGCGGCTGCTCGGCGATGACGATGGCGCGCTTGGCGGCGTTGCGGGCGTAATCGCCGATGCGCTCCAGGTCGTGGCTGATGCGCATGGAGGCGACGATGATCCGCAGGTCGGCGCCCATCGGCTGGCGCAGCGCCAGCAGGCGGATGGTGAAGGTCTCGATCTCTCGTTCCAGGTTGTCGATCTCGACGTCGCGCTGGACGACGTTGGCGGCCAGGTCCGAATCGCGTTCGACCAGGGCCTGTGTCGCGTCGGCCACCTGGCGTTCGGCCAGGCCACCCATGCGGGTGATCATGCCGCTCAGGCGCTTCAGCTCCTCGGCATAGCTCTTCACGGTGTGCTCCTGCGCGTCGTCGCCCATCAGCCGAACCTTCCGGTGATGTATTCCTGGGTCTTCTGCTGCTTCGGCGCGGTGAACAGCTGCGCGGCCGGCGCCACCTCGATCAGCTCGCCCAGGTAGAAGAACGCCACCTGGTCGGCGCA
>CAIMOR010000478.1 GCA_903843125.1 uncultured Rhodospirillales bacterium | reverse complement strand
GCTGGAAGGTGCCGAGATCTGCGCCCGGCTGGACCCGCTGGTGGAGGCCGCCCCGGGCGTGCCGCTGCCCCTGGCCGCGGACATGAACAACATGCACCTGATCGACGACGCGACGGGCCTCGTCATCTAGCCCGCACCGCCGTAGAAAGCCCCCATGGACAAGCAAGACACGGTGCTGATCGGCGCCGAGACCCTGGAGAACCTGGTCCGCGACATCTTCGTGGCCAATGGCTGCGACGCCGCCGAGGGCTATCGCATCAGCCACCACCTGCTGGGCGCCAACCTGGCGGGACACGACAGCCACGGTGTGGCCCGGGTGCCGCGCTACGTGGAATGGCAGTCCGCCGGCCATGTGCTGGCCGGCCAGGATTGCGACGTGGTGATGGATGGCGGCGCCTTCGCCCTGCTGGACGGCAAGTTCGGCTTCGGCCAAACGGTCGCGCCGCAAGCGGCCGACTTCGGCATCCAGCGCGCCAAGCAGCACGGCGTGGCCGTGGTGGCGCTTAAGAATGCCGGCCATATCGGCCGCACCGGCGCCTATGCCGAACAGGCGCTGAAGGAAGGGCTGATCTCCATCCACTTCGTCAACGTCGCCGGCTCCGTCCTCGTCGCGCCCTTCGGCGGCACCGAGCGCCGCTTCTCCACCGCGCCCATCGCCATCGGCGTGCCGACCAACCCGCCGGTCGTGCTGGACTTCGCCACCTCGCTCGTCGCCGAAGGCAAGGTGCTGGTGGCCTCCAACGGCGGCAAGAAGCTGCCGAAGGACGCGCTGATCGAGCCCGACGGCCAGCTCTCCGGCGACCCGCACACGCTCTACGGCGACTACGACCGCGTCGGCCCACGCAGCGTGGACAAGGGGCTAGGCGCCATCCGCGCCTTCGGCGAACACAAGGGCAGCGGCCTCGCCTTCATGTGCGAGCTGCTGGCCGGCGCCTTCACCGGGGGCGGCACCTCCGGCCCCATCACCGCCCGCGGCCGCATCACCAACGGCATGCTGAGCATCTACCTCTCGCCCAGCCACTTCGGCACCCAGGCCAAGTTCATCGCCACGGCGGAAGCCTACGTCGCCTGGGTCAAGTCCTGCCGCCCGGCCGAAGCCGGTGGCGAGGTGCTGGCCCCCGGCGAGCCGGAGGCCCGGCTGCGCGCCGAGCGCCTGGCCCATGGCGTGCCGCTGCAGCGCGATACCTGGGACAGCATCACCGCCACCGCCCGCAAGCTCGGCGTCACGGTGCCGAATTGAGCGACACCGACGCCGCCGACCGCTACGCCGCCTACGCCGAGGCCCGCGGCGTGCTGCTGAACGCCGCCGCCCCGCGCATCCCCAACGTCTCGCTGGCCGCCCAGGCCCGCGCGCTGCACCTGTGGCGCCACAACCAGGTGGAACCGGGCAGCGAGGCGCAGCTGGCCTGCGTGCTGGACCTCGGCGTGTTCTCCCCGGTCGGCGGCCACAAGCCGGCGCTGGAACGCGTGCTGAATGCCGCCATCCCGCCGCCGGAAGGCAGCGCCGACGCCGCCATGCTGGACGCCTTCACCCGCGCCCGCTTCGGCCTGTTCCGCATCGGCGAGCGTGACCCGCGCGGCGGCATCGCGCTGCACGATATCTGCACCGGCGAGGATGTCTGGCTGATGGATGGCCACCTGGCCGAGAACGGCGTGCCCGGCATGCTGGTCGGCGCCCGGCTGGCCTGGCCGGAAGCCTTCGCGCTGACCTGCGGCGTGCTCTGCCCGGTGGACGTGCGCGTGCTGCTGCACCTGATGGAGAATCGCCCGCCGCAGCAGGGGCCGGTGCACCAGTTCATCCCGCCGCAGCCGAACGAGCCGCTGGTGGATACCCTGCTGGAGGAAGCCGCCGCGCCGGCCCGGCTGGCCGAGTTGGCCAAGGACCCGTTGCTGGCCGCCAACGCCTATCGCGCCGCGCTCGACCTCGGCCTGATGGGCCCGGTACCAGGGAGATGACCATGCATCGCCGCACCCTGCTGGCGGCGGGCGCCGCCGCGCTGGCCAGCCCCGCCCTGGCCTTCCCGGACAAGCCGATCACGCTTGCCACCGGCTATGCGCCGGGCGGGTCCACCGATATCGCCGCCCGGCTGCTGGCCGACCGGCTGTCCCAGCATCTCGGCGCCGGGGCGCGCGTGGTGGTGGAGAACCGCGCCGGCGCGGCCGGCATGGTGGCCAGCGAATGGCTGAAGCGCCAGCCGGCGGACGGCCACACGCTGATGCTGGTGGAAAGCTCCTCGCACGGCATCGCGCCGAACGCGCTGGTCGGCGGCACGCGCTATGATCCGGTGACCGATTTCTCGCATCTCGGCGTCATCGGCACCGCGCCGCTGATCCTGGTGGTGAACAACAACTTCCCCGGCGAGACCGCGGCGGAGGTGGTCGCCCGGCTGCGCGGCGCGCCCAAGGACACCTTCACCTATGCCACCAGCGGCGTCGGCACCATCCTGCACCTGGCGACCGAGATGCTGGCGCTGGACCTCGGCACCCGCTTCGTCCACGTGCCCTACCGCAGCGGCGGGCAGATGCTGACCGCGATCTTCACCGGGGAAGCCCAGTTCGGCATCGCCGTGCTCGCCTCGGCGGCCAACCAGGTGCGCCAGGGCCTGGCGCGCGGCATGGCGGTAACCGGCGAACACCGCTTCCCCGGCTTCCCGGATACGCCGACCCTGGCCCAGGCGGGCGTGGCTGGCTTCGACCTGGAGACCTGGAACGTGCTGCTGGGGCCGCCGGGCATGCCGGGCGAAACCCAGGCCGCGGTTAACCAGGCGCTGCGGGCCGCGCTGGCCGAGCCGGAAACCTACGAAAAGCTGCTGACCGCCGGCGTGCTGGCTTGGCGCGCGCCGAACGCCCCGGCCGATGCCCGCGCCTTCATGGTGCGCGAAGTGGCCAAGTTCCGCGCCGTGGTGGACCGCACCGGCGTGCGGCTGGAAGGCTGAACCCAGGCCCCCGACCCTGGCCGGCACGTCGGGCGATGCAGGCCAGTCGACCCGGCCGCCGGGCGACCCGGATTAGTCGACCCGCGCGCCGGGCGACGCGGGTCAGTCGACCCGCGCGCCGGAGGCCCTGATCAGCGGCGCGAAGGCGGCCTCGTTGCTGCGACGGAAGGCGGCCAGCTCCTCCGGCCCCAGCGGCCATATGGTTGCACCGTTCTCGGCGTATTTGCGGCGGACGTCCTCGGTCTCCAGCGCCTGGCGGGTCAGCGCCGCCATGCGGCGCACCATCGGCGCGGGCAGCCCGGCCGGCGCCGAGACGCCGCCCCAGCTGTCGATCTCGAAGCCCGGCAGGAACTCCGCCATGGCCGGGAATTCCGGCGCCAGCGGGCTGCGCCTGGCGCTGGTGACGGCCAGCGCCCGCACCCGGCCCTCGCGGGCCTCGGCCAGCGCCTGGGGAATGTTGTCGAAGATCATCTGCACCCGGCCGGCCAGCAGGTCCACCGTGGCCGGCGCGCCGCCCCGATAGGGCACGTGCACCAGGTCCAGCCCGGCCAGCAGCTTGAACATCTCGCCGGAGAGATGCACCGTGGTGCCGCTGCCCGAGCTGGCGAAGCTGAACTTGCCGGGGTTCGCGCGGATCAGCGCGATCAGCTCCGGCACCGTGCGGGCCGGCACGTCGTTGTTGATGACCAGCAGGTTCGGCAACTGCCACAGCCCGCCGATATAGGTGAAGTCCCGCTCGGGGTCGAAGGGCAGCCGGTTGTACAGCGTGGGCGCAATGCCCAGCGAGCCGACGCTGGCCAGGCCGATGGTCGCGCCATCCGGCCGGGCGCGGGCAATCGCCTCGGTGCCGACATTGCCGCCGGCGCCGGCGCGGTTCTCCACCACGAATTGCTGGCCGGTGATCTCGGCCATCTTCATGCACCATATCCGGCTGAGGATGTCGGTGCCGCCGCCCGGCGGGAAGATGCCGATGAAACGGATGGGCTGGTTCGGCCAGTCGCTGCCCTGGGCGCCGGCGGCGGCGGGAAGGGCCAGGAACGGCGCGGCCAGCAGGCTGCGGCGCGGCAGGTTGTTCATGCGAGGCTCGGCGTTTCCGTTGTTGCGGCGATACTTGGCCCAAACCGGCGGAGCTTCAATCCACCCGCGCGCCGGGCGACGCGGGTCAATCCACCCGCGCGCCGCGCGACGCGGATCAGTCGACCCGCGCGCCGGAGGCCCTGATCACCGGGGCCAGCTTGGCCTGCTCGGCGTCACGGAAGGCGGCCAGCGCGGCGGGCGTGGTCCACCAGGGCGTGGCGCCCAGGTCCAGGTAGGCGTGGCTCAGCTCCGGCGTCGCCAGCGCCTGGCGGCTGAGCTCCGCAATGCGGTCCACCACCGCGGGGGCGATGCCCGCGGGGCCACAGGCGCCGGCCCAGGCGGTGATCTCGTAGCCCGGCAGGAACCGCCCGATCGGCGGCACCTCGGGCGCCACCGGGCTGGGCGCCGCGCTGGTGACGCCGAGCGGCCGCACGGTGCCCTGCCGCGCCTGGGCGATGGCGCCGGGGATGTTGTCGAAGATCAGCTGCAGCCGCCCGGCGACCACGTCCAGCATCGCCGGCCCGCTGCCCCGATACGGCACATGCACCATCTGCACCCCGGTCATGGCGGCGAACAGCTCGCCCGAAAGATGCGGCGAGGTGCCGGAGCCGCCGCTGCCGAAGCTGTACGTGCCGGGGTGGGCGCGCAGCAGGCGGATCAGCTCCGGGATCGTCTCCACCGGCAGGTCCTTGTTGACCACCAGCATGTTCGGCATCTGCCACAGCCCGCAGAAGAAGCTGAAGTCGCGGGCGGCGTCGTAGGGCAGGCTGGCGTACAGCGTCGGCGCGATGGCATGCGGCGCAATGTTCGCCATGCCCATGGTGTAGCCATCCGGCCGGGACTTCGCGACCACGTCGGTGCCGATGTTGCCGGCGGCGCCGGCGCGGTTCTCCACCACGAATTGCTGCCCCGTCAGCTCGCTCATCTTGGCGCAGTACAGGCGGGAGAGCACGTCGGTCGGCCCGCCCGGGGCGTAGCAGACGATGAAGTGCACCGGGCGGTTGGGCCAGGGTTCCTCGGCCCGCGCCAGGTACGGCAGCGCCAGCGCCCCGCCCAGCAGCAGCCGGCGCGGCATCGGGGTAAACTTGGCCATGGCTCGCCTCCCGCCTCTGCCCGGCTTGCCGCCGGGTCTGGGGATCAGCCTAGACCGGGAAGCGCCCCGGGTGGAACCGCGATGCGCGGCCGGCCCGCATCAGCCGCAGGCGGAAGCGCCTGACGCACGCCAGGCCATGGTGTCGTCCCGCGGTTCACGCCTCCGGCGATGCCGCCGTGGACGACGGAACCCTACCGCGTCGGCACCGCCAGCGGCACGTTCGGCATCACCGGCGCCGGGCCAACCGGGGCGGTCGCATCCTTCGGCAGCGCCGGATAGCCGCGCGGGTAGATGATCTGGTCCGGCGGCCCGGGCGCGCGCGGCGGTCCGATCCGCCCGCAGGCCGCCAGGGAGGCGATGGCCAGCAGTGCCAGGGCGGCCCTCATGGCGCCAGCCTCAGCTGCCATTCCGCCGCCATGCGCGCCACGTTGGCCGGCGCGGTACCGCCATAGCTGGTGCGGCTGCGCACGCTGGCGGCCACGCTGAGCACGCCGAACACCGCATCCGTGATGCGCGGCTCCACCGCCTGCATCTCGGTCAGTGTCAGCGCCGCCAGCTCGGTGCCCATGCTCTCGGCCTTGGCCACCAGGCGGCCGGTCACGTGATGGGCGTCGCGGAACGGCATATGCAGCTCGCGCACCAGCCAGTCGGCCAGGTCGGTGGCGGTGGAGAAGCCGGCGCCCGCCGCCTCCGCCAGCCGCGCCACGTTGGGCTGCAGGTCCTTCACCATGCCGGCCACCGCGGCCAGCGAGAGGGTCAGGGTCTCGGCACTGTCAAAAATGCCTTCCTTGTCTTCCTGCATGTCCTTGAAATAGGTCAGCGCCAGGCCCTTCATGACCGTCAGCATGCCGACCAGCGCGCCGAACATCCGCCCGGTCTTGCCGCGCACCAGCTCGGCGGCATCCGGGTTGCGCTTCTGCGGCATGATGCTGCTGCCGGTGGTGAAGGCGTCGCTCAGCTTGACGAAGCCGAAATACGGGTTGGTCCAGATCACCACCTCCTCGGCGAAGCGGCTGAGATGCGTCGCGCACATGGCGCAGCAGAACAGGAACTCGGCGGCGAAGTCGCGCGACGCCACGCTGTCCAGGCTGTTCCGCGTCGGCCCGTCGAAGCCCAGCGCCGCCGCGGTCATGTGCCGGTCGATCGGGAAGCCGGTGCCGCACAGCGCCGCGGCGCCCAGCGGGCATTCGTTCAGCCGCCGCCGGCAATCCGCCAGGCGGGAAAGATCGCGCGAGAGCATCTCCACATAGGCCAGCAGGTGATGGCCGAAGGTGGTCGGCTGCGCCGGCTGCAGGTGCGTGAAGCCCGGCATCACCGTGCCCGCGTGCTCGGCGGCCCGCGCCACCATGGCGCGCATCACATCCTGCAGCTGCGCCGATAAGCCATCGATCGCGTCCCGCACCCACAGCCGCACGTCCAGCGCCACCTGGTCGTTGCGGCTGCGCCCGGTGTGCAGCCGCTTGCCGGCCTCGCCGATGGCCTCGGTCAGCCGTGCCTCGATGTTCATGTGAACGTCTTCCAGCGCCTCCGACCACTCGAAGTCGCCGGCCTCGATCCGCGCGCCGATCCGCTCCAGTCCGCCGCGGATGGCGGCCTCGTCAGCGGCCGAGATGATCCCCACATGCGCCAGCATGCCGGCATGGGCCAGGCTGCCGCGGATGTCCTGCCGCCACATCTTGCGGTCGAACCCGACCGAGGCGTTGATGGCCTGCATGATGGCCGAGGGGCCCTGGGCGAAGCGGCCGCCCCACTGCACATTGCCAGGGGGCACAGGTATGTTGGACACGAAGGGGATGTTCCCGTGATGCGAGACGTTGGCCGGCGGATCACGCTGCGGCTGAGCGCGGCGACCCTATACGCCGGGCTTGCCGCCGGGCAAGGGCGCGCCGCGGCGCTGGGCCAGCTGGAGGAGGCGCCGCCCCGCCCCCTGCCGGAGCTTGGCTTCACCGACGCCGCGGGCAACCCGAAGCGGCTGGCTGATTTCGCCGGCCGCGGGCTGCTGGTGAACCTCTGGGCCACCTGGTGCGGCCCCTGCGTGGCCGAGATGCCGGCGCTGGACCGGGCGCAGGCGGCGCTGGCGGCGGAAGGCGTGCTGGTGCTGGCGCTGTCGTCGGACCGTGCCGGCCGCCCGGCGGTGGAGAAGTTCTACGCCGAGCGCGGCATCAAGGCCCTCGGCGTCTGGCTGGACCCGCGCGGCGCCGCCGGCCGCGCGCTCGGCGTGCGGGGGCTGCCGACCTCGGTGCTGGTCAACCGCGCCGGGCAGGAGGTGGCGCGGCTGGAAGGCGCCGCCGAATGGGACAAGCCCGGCATGCTGGAGCGGCTGCGCGCGCTGCTGGCCTGAGCCGCAGGCCCAGCGCACGGAGTGTTCACCTTCGGGCGCCTCCGTCGCCGCGCGGGCCGCCGCCGCGGCCCTTGGCCACGCCGCATCGGCCGCGCGGCGCGCAAGTCGCGGGCCGCAAGGCGGAACTGCGCGGGCCTGGTATCAGACGAACCACTGCCCGGTGGCGGCGAAGTTGGCCGCCGCCTGTGCCGCCAGCGCCCCCCAATCCGTGCTGGCTGGCGGCGGCGTGGTGGCGGCCGGCGGCCCGGCGTGCAGCAGCGGCTGCAGCGCGGCCAGCACCACCGGGTTCGGCGTCTGCCAGTCGCTCAGCAGCAGCCCGCCGACATCGGTGGAGGACGGGTCGATGCTCCACCAGGACCAGCTCGCCCCCGCCGCGTTGCCGGTGGTCAGGTACTGGCTCAGCGCCGCGAACCAGGCCTGGTCGATCGGGTCGGTCAACTGGCTGCCGAACTCGCCCAGCCAGAGCGGCGCGGTGCCGCTGGCCTGCACGTTGCCCCACATCTGGTCGAAGATGCCCGGCAGGTTGGCCGGAAAGTTCGGCGCGTCGAAGAAGGGCTGGTGGAACACGCTGTTGCCGTAGTCGTGCGGCGAATACACCAGGTGGCCCGGCTGGTTCAGCACCACCGGGTCGCTCGCCACCCCGGTCAGGTTGCCGCCCCACCAGTAGTCCTGGCCATTGGCGTTCCAGTTGCCCTCCACCATCACCAGCATATGCGGGTTGACCGAGAGGATGGCATTGCCGGCCTGCTCGGCCGCCGCCACCCAGTCGTTCGGGCCGCCGCCGCCCCATTGCCCGGCATAAGGTTCGTTGTGCAGGTCGGCGCCGATCACCGCGGGGTTGCCGGCGTAGCGCGCCGCCAGCATCTGCCAGTCCGCCACCCATTGGTCGGCGGAATGCGTCGCGTCGTACCACAGGCCGCCATCGGCCACGCCGTACTGCGCCGCGTTGGTGTGCTGGTCCAGGATCACGCCCAGGCCGATGCTGCCGGCGTAGGTCACCACCTTGTCCATCACCTGCAGCCCGGTCAGCCCGGCCAAGTCCGGGTTCAGCCCGTCGTCGATGCCCTGGGCCGGCGCGTCGCTGTGCAGCAGGTCCGACGAGAACGGCAGCCGGATGCTGTTGAAGCCCAGCGCCTTCACCTGGTCCAGCAGGTCGGCGTAATTCCGCACCCAGAGGCCGTTGGGCGCCATGTTCGGCCCCTCCATGCCGGTCCAGGCGATGCTGTGCAGCGCCACCGGCGCGTTCAGGCTGTCGTCGATCAACTGCACGCCGGCGGTATGCAGCCAGCCGCCATCATACTGCGCGGCGCCGCTTTGCGGCGGCGGCGTGACGATGACGGTGCCGCCATTGGTGCCGGGCGCGCCATCCGTGCCCGGCTGGCCATTCGTGCCATCCGCGCCGGCGCTGCCGTTCGTGCCTTCCGCGCCGGCGCTGCCATTGACGCCCGTGCCGATGACCACCGTGCCGCCAGTGCCCCCCGCTCCGCCGGCGCCGCCATTGCCGCCGGCCCCGCCGACCACGCTGGCGGCCAGGTTGGCCACCGCCTCGCCGGCGCCGTTGGTGGCGGCCTGGAAGCCGAAGCCGGTGCTGCCATCGGCCAGCACCGTTGCGTCATAGTCCAGGTTGCCGATGACGTAGTGGGTGCCGACATGGCTCAGCACCTGGGCGTTCCAGATGTTGGCGATGTCAAAGCCGGCGTCGAAGCTGACGGTCCAGCTCTGGCCGGTGCTGTCGGCCGCGGTGGCGGGCTGCAGGGTCAGGTTGGCGACGAAGCCGGCGCCCCAGTCGCTGGTGAGGCTCAGATGTGGGGTCAGGGACAAGGGCGGCTCCGGTCAGCAGGCTGGTGCTGCTGTAAAGCAGCGGCAGCGGCGAAAGGTCCCTCGCCACCGCCTGCGCCACACCGGTTCTTGCCGCGGGTTACTCCATCTTCACCCCGGTCTCGCGCACGATAGCCTGCCAGTTGCGCAGGTCCTCCAGCCAGTAGCGGGTGAAGTCCTCCGGCGTGCCGGCCAGGCTGGTATGGGCGCCCTCCGCCATCCGCTGGACAATGGTGGCGCTGGCCAACCAACGGTTGCTCTCGGCGTTGATCCGCTCGACCATCGGCCGCGGCAGCCCGGCCGGCCCCCAAAGGCCGAACCAGACATCCTCGACAAAACCCGGAAAGCCCTCCTCGGCCAGCAGCGGCACGCCGGCCATCTGCGGCTGCCGCGCGCGGCCGGTGAAGGAGACGAAGCGCAGACGCCCCTCCCGCGCGAAGCTGCCGGAGTTGCCGATGTTGTCGAAGATGTAGTCGCTCTCGCCCTGCGCCACCGCCAGGATCGCGCTCGGGCCGCCGCGATAGGGGATGTGCACGCGGTTGAAGCCGGCGGCCATGTGGAAGCGCTCCGCCATCATGTGGCCGACGCTGCCGATGCCCACGCTGGCCATGTTCACGCCCTCCGGCCGCTGCTTGGCCCAGGCGATGAACTCGGCCGTCGTGCGCGCGGGAATGCTCGGCGTGACGATCAGCGCCATCGGGTAGTGGTACAGCCCGGCGATGCCGACGAAGTCCTTCACCGGGTCGTAGGGCACGCTCTTCAGCACCAGCGGCGCGGCGACGTGCGAGGTGTTGGAGGTGAACAGCAGCGTCCAGCCATCGGGCGCCGCCCGCGCCACCTCCGCGGTGCCGATGCTGCCGGTGCCGCCGACGCGGTTCTCCACCACGAAGGTACCGCCGAACACCCGGCCGAAGTGGTCGGCGAACAGGCGGGCATAGACATCGGCGGGGCTGCCGGCCTGGCTCGGCTGGATGATCCGCACCGGGCGATTGCCCGGCCACTCGCCCTGCGCCTGCACGAAGGCGGGTGCGGCGAGCGAAAGCCCGGCGCCGACGATGAACGCCCTACGCTGCATGGTTTCCTCCAATGGAATTTGGCGGGAACCTATGCGGCGCAGGGTCAGGCGGCAAGCACCTCCGCCAGCACCCGCGCGATCACCAGCGTGGCCTTGTGCAGATCCGCCAGCACCAGGTTCTCGTCCGGCGCATGGGCATTGGCCTCCAGGATGCTGCGCGGCCCGGCGCCGTACAGCACGGTCGGGATGCCCGCCTCGGCGTAGTGCCGCGCATCCGTGTACAGCGGCACGCCCACCTGCTTCACCTCGGTGCCGAACACGTCGGAGGCCACGCGGCAGATCCGCGCCGCCAGCGCGCGCGAGGCGTCGGTCGGCACCAACGGCCCGGCCAGCACGATGCGGCGGATGTCGACGCTGCTGCCCGGCACGCGGCGGCAGGCCGCCTCGATCAGCGCGCGCAGCCCGGCCTCCACCTCCGCCGGATTCTCCTCGGGGATGATGCGCCGGTCGAGCCGCAGCGCGATCCGGTCCGGCACCACGTTGGTGTTCACGCCACCGCTGATCCTGCCCACGGTCACCGCCGGGCAGCCGATGCCCTGCACGCCGGACAGCAGGCCGGAGAGACGCGCACGTTCGCCGTACAGGCTGCGCAGCGCCTCGGTCGCGGCTTCCAGCGCGTCCACGCCGGTATGCGGCATGGCGGCATGCGCCTGCTTGCCGTGGAACACCGCCTCCAGGTGCAGCACGCCGTTGTGGCCGGTGGTGACGGCGTAGGAGAAGCCGGCGCAGATGCACAGGTCCGGCTTGCTCAGCCCGCGCTTCAGCAGCCATTGCGGGCCGATCTCGCCGCCGGTCTCCTCGTCGTAGGTCAGGTGCAGTTCCACCGTGCCGTTCAGCTTCAGCCCGCTCGCCTCCAGCGCCCTGAGCGCGAAGGCGTAGGTGGCGAAGTCGCTCTTGGAGACCGCGACGCCGCGGCCATACATCCGGCCGTCCTTGACCACGGCGCCGTAGGGGTCCTGGGTCCAGCCCTCGCCCGGCGGCACCACGTCGCCATGCGCGTTCAGTGCCACCGTGGGGCCACCCGTCCCGAACCGCCGGCGGACGATCAGGTTGGTCGCGCTGGTCATGCCCACAGCGGCGCATTCGGCCGGCGGCACCGGGTGGCGCTCCACCGTGAAGCCCATGGCCTCCAGCAGCGGCGCGGTGGCCTCGGCATGCGCCGCACAATCGCCCGGCGGATTGTCGGACGGCACGCGCACGATGGCGGCGAGGAAGGCTTCGGCCTCGGCCTGCAGCGGGGCCAGGGCGGCGGAAAGGGCGGTGTTCGGGTCTGCCATGCTGGCCTCCTGCGTCAGGCCCGCTTAGCGCAGAACCGCGCCGGCCGGAACCGCCGGCGCGCCGGCCTCAGCGCCCCCCCTCCGCGCGCCTAGCGCAACGCCAGGGAGGTCAGCCGCGTCACCTCGTCGCCCAGATGCAGCTCGGTCGGCTGATTCACGCCGTAGCCCAGCTGGCGCGGAAAGCCCGGCGCCAGCGGCCAGGGCTCGCGCATCGCCAGCCACAGCCGCAGCATGTGGCGCTTGCGCTCCGGCTCGGGGAAGTCCTCGTACTCCGTGCGGCTGTGCAGCACCGTGTAGTTGTTGCACAGCTGGATGTCGCCAACCTGCAGGTCCATGTCCAGGCGGATGCCCGCGGCGCCCGAAAGCTCGGTGAACAGGTCCAGCGCGCGCAGCTCGTCATCGGCCAGCGCCACGCCGAAATGCTTCGCCGCCGCGCGGATCTGGTTGCCGACGATCCGGCAGCTCACCACGCCGTCCTTGGCGCCGAACACCGGCACGCGGTTCGGGCTCACCGGCGCCTCGGTCAGCGCCGCCTCCCGCCGCACATAGTGGTAGCCCCGGTACAGCGGCGCCAGCGCCTCGGGGTCGCGCGCCGCAATCTCGGCATGCACCGTCAGCGCGGAGGACAGGCTGGAACGCCCGCCCGCCTTGGCCACGCGCAGGCACAACAGGCCGACAATCTCGCAGCCATCGGTGTGGAACGGCAGGAAGGCGTTGGTCTCGTAGCCGCGCACATCCTTGCCGCCATAGGCGCGGCCCTGGTCGTGCACATGGCCCAGCAGGTCGCCGCGCGGGTTCTGCCGCAGGCTGTCGCCCAGGTGCGTGCCCATGCCGTAGAAGATGGTGCCGACATCGGCATCGCCGTAGCGCGCAACCGGCAGGCCGCGCAGCACGACAAAGCCCCGTCCCTCGCGGATTTCGTGCAGGATGGCGGCGAGCTTGGCGGCGAAGGTCGGCAGTGGGAAATCGGCGGCGGTCAGCGCCTCGTCCGCCAGGCCGCGGGCGCGCACCCCGGCCAGCGCGGCGTCCAGCTCGGCCAGGTCGTCACCGGTGAAGTGCTGTATCCAGGTGCTGTCCTGGGCCAGCTCGCTGCCTTTCCAGGCAGCCTTGGGGGAGGCAAGCGGCATAGCGGTCTTCCTGCACCAGCATTCCCGCCGGTGGAGGCAAACCGCGTGCCGCGGCCTACTTCCCCGAGAGCCAGGCCAGCAGCACCCGGCGCTCCTCAACCTCCATCCGGGTGATGTTGTTGGGTGGCATCGCCGCCGACAGCACCGCCTGCAGCGCAATCTGCGGCGCCAGGCGGTGGATGCTCTCGGCGCCCGAGAACACCACGCCGCGCGGCGCCACCGATATGCCGGGCCAGACCGGCTCGGCCGCATGGCACATCGAACAGCGCGCCATGACGATATCCACCACCTCCTCGGAAGGCGGCGGGGCGCGCCAGGCCAGGCCCAGCGCCTCCCGCCCCAGCGGCGAGGAGGTCATGGAAACCGCTGCCGCCAACGCCAGGCAAACCGCCGCCACCGCCCAGCACCACCAGGCATTGCCACGGCCGGAATGCCTGAGGTTGTAGAACACCCGGATCACCGCGCCGGCCACCAGCACCAGGCCCACGATGACGAAGGCATAGGGCGTCGACCACACCATCGGGTAGTGGTTGGCCAGCATCAGGAACAGCACCGGCAGCGTCAGGTAGTTGTTGTGCGTGCTGCGGATCTTGCCGGCCTTGCCCAGCGCCGGGTCCGGCTCCTCGCCGGCCAGCAGGCTGGCGATGACCTTCTTCTGGTTCGGGATGATGATCAGGAAGACGTTGCCGGTCATCCAGGTCGCCATCAGTGCCCCGGTATGCACCATGGCGCCTCGGCCGCTGAACAGGTGCTGGAACCCCCAGGCCACCAGGATGACGAAGCCGAAGCCCACCGCGGCCAGCAGCCGGTCGTCCTTGGCCAGCGGGGACCTGCACAGCCCGTCATAGACGAACCAGCCCAGCGCCAGCGTACCGATGCCGAACACCCAGGCCATGCCGGCCGACATGTCCATGACCGTGGGGTCGATCAGGAACAGGTCGCTGCTGCCGTAGTACAGCCAGCACAGCAGCACGAAGCCGGACAGCCAGGTCGTGTAGCTCTCCCACTTGTGCCACATCAGTTCCGGCGGCAGGGAGGATGGCGCGACCAGCCATTTCCGCACCTGGTAGAAGCCGCCGCCATGCACCTCCCAGGCCTCGCCGCCCTTGCCGGCGGGAATATCCGCCGCCGGCCGGATCGAGGCATCAAGGTGCATGAAGTAGAAGCTGCTGCCGATCCAGGCCATGCCCGCCAGCACATGCAGCCAGCGGAGCAGCAGCCCGCCCCATTCGACCAGCAGCGCTTCCATCTCAGTGTTCCGCCTTCGCGGCACTGGCCATCGCGTCGGCGCGGGCCTGTTCGGCGCTGGCCATGCCGTTGAAGAACAGGTTCAGCAGCACGCCGGCGAAGGCGGTCAGCAGGATGCCGCTGCCCAGGATCGGCTCCAGCGAATGCGGCAGTTCCTTGAAGAACTGCGGCGCCACCAGCGGGATCATCCCGAAGCCGACCGAGATGGCGACGATGAACAGGTTGTTGCGGTTGGTCTGGTAGTCCACGCTGGCCAGGATGCGGATGCCGGTGGCGGCCACCATGCCGAACATCACGATCCCCGCGCCGCCAAGCACGAAGACCGGCACCGATTCCATCAACGCGCCCAGCTTCGGCACCAGGCCCATCGCCAGCATGATGGCGCCGCCGCACACCGTGACCCAGCGGCTGCGCACCCCGGTCACGCCCACCAGCCCGACATTCTGGCTGAAGCTGGTGTAGGGGAAGGTGTTGAAGATGCCGCCGATCAGCGTGCCGATGCCATCGGTGCGCAGGCCCCGCGTCATGTCCTGCTGCGTGATGGTCTTGCCGGTCATCTCGCCCAGCGCCAGGAACATCCCCGCGCTCTCGATCATCACCACCAGCATCACCACGCTCATGGTGACGATGGCGATGAGGTCGAACTTCGGCATGCCGAACTGGAACGGCATGACCAGCCCGAACCACGGCGCCGTCTCCACCTTGGCGAAGCCCATCTTGCCCAGCGCATAGGCAATGGCGCAGCCGATGACGATGCCGATCAGCACCGCGATATTGGCCACGAACCCGGCGGCGTACTTGGTGATCAGCATGATCAGCACCAGCACCGCCAGCGCCACGGCCAGGTTCAGCGGGTCGCCATAGCCGGGAATGGTCGCGACCGGCGCGCCGGCCGCCCAGTTCACGCCCACGCGCATCAGCGAGATGCCGATCATCAGGATGACCGAGCCGGTCACGATGGGCGGGAACAGCGGCAGCAGGCGGGAGACGAAGGGCGCCACCAGCATGGTGAAGATGCCGGCGCCGATGCAGGAGCCGAAGATGCCGAGCAGCCCGAGTTCGGGGTTGTTGCCCATGGCCAGCATCGGGCCGACGGCGGCGAAGGTCACGCCCATCATCACCGGCAGGCGGATGCCGAAGGGGCCGATGCCGAGCGACTGGATCAGCGTGGCGATGCCGCAGGCGAACAGGTCCGCGTTGACCAGCAGCGCCACCTGTTCGGCGGAAAGGTGCAACGCGCGGCCGATGATCAGCGGCACGGCAACGGCGCCAGCGTACATCACCAGCACATGCTGCAGGCCCAGGGCCAGCAGTTTAGGGGCCGGCGGAACCTGGTCCACCGGCGCAACGGCATCAGACATGTAAAACCCCCCACTGGTTCCAGCCTTCTGGCCGGCGCCCTTCCCCTTGGCCGCAGTTTCACTCGCGAAGGGAGTGACATGCAACATGTCAGGCGAAAGACAGCCGGCGGCCGATGCCGCCCGGACCAGGGCGGGGGGCTGCCGGGGCGTTGGCCCCACGCGCTGGTCCGCCCCCCGGACCCGCGCCGTGGCGCCGAATGGCCCCTGGCCGGGGCCGCGCCAGCCAGGCCGGCCGGGCGTTCCCGTCCGCCCCTGCGCCTGCCCCTGCGCCTGCCGGAGGCGTCAGGCCGCCGGGGTGGCCAGCGGTTTGCCCTTATCAACGATGTAGGTGATGACGACCTTGGAAACGCCGGCGCCATTCTTCGCCGCATGCACCGTGCCGGCCGGCACCATGAAGCTGCCGCCGGCGGTGATGACCTGCGGCGCCTGGCCCCGCACCGTCAGCGTCACCGAGCCATCGACGATGTAGCTGGCCTCGATGCCCGGGTGGGTGTGGTAGGCCACCTCGATGCCGGGGTCGAGTTCCAGCGTCATCTGGATCGCCTCGTGGTTGGTGCCGGCCAGGTCGTGGCGGCGCACCTCGGCCCGGCGGATGCCGGCCGGCGGGGTCTGCGCGCTGGCGGTGCCGGCGGCGATGGCGAGCGCGCCACACAGCGCGCAACCGCCGAAGATACGGCGACGAGAGAGCATGGGTTTCCTCCGTTTTCGGGTGGCGTTGCAACAAGGCTACCGTTGCGCCAGCCGGGCGCGCTAGCCTTTTCGGCAGCGGCCGGCACCAGAACCGGCCACCCCGGGGAGACGCCAGATGAACCGCGAGATGCCGCCCACCCTCCGCCGCCGCGCCCTGCTCGCCACGCCGCTGCTGCTGCCGCACCTGGCCCGCGCCCAAGGCGGCGCCGCGGGGGCGGACTGGCCCAACCGCCCGGTGCGCTACATCAACCCCTACCCGGCCGGCGGCCCGACCGACACGCTCTCGCGCCTCTACTGCGCCAAGATGAGCGAACTGACCGGCCAGCAATTCGTGGTGGAGAACCGTGCCGGCGCCGGCGGCAATGTCGGCAGCGACTTCGTCGCCAAGAGCCAGCCGGATG
>CAIMOR010000477.1 GCA_903843125.1 uncultured Rhodospirillales bacterium | reverse complement strand
CGCGAGAAGACCGGCGCCGGCCAGGCGCTGGAAGTGCCGATGTACGAGAGCATGGCGCACTTCGTCCTGACCGAGCACATGTTCAAACGCACCTTCGACCCGGAAGGCCCGACGGGCGACCCGCGGGTGATGAACCCCGACGCCAAGCCGATCCCGACCGCGGATGGCTACATCAGCGTGTCAGCGAACACGGACGCGCAGGCCTTCGCCTTCTTCAACGCCATCGGCAGGCCGGAACTGCGCGACGACCCGCGCTTCAACAGCGTGCTCGCCCGCTTCCGCAACGTGGACGCCTACTTCGCCCTGCGTGCCGAGGCGTTGCGCGCCAGGAACACCGCCGAATGGGTGGTGATCTTCCGCGACGCCGACCTGCCCGCCGCCGCCTTCAACACCATCGACGGCCTGATGGACGACCCCCATCTGTGGGAAACCGGCTTCCTGCGGCGGGAGGACCACCCGACCGAAGGCCCGATGATCGGCCTCTCCCGCCCCGTCACCTTCGGCACGGCGGCGCGCGACAACCTGCCGCTGGCCCCGCGCATGGGTGCCGATGCCCGCGCGGTGCTGGCCGGTGCCGGCTATACCCCGGCCGAGATCGAGACACTGCTCGGCATCGGCGCGGTGCTGCCGCCGCCGTCGTAAAGCGTCACGCGCCCGGGCTGGATCACCCCGTCGAAGCCGCCTAGCTTCACGCCCGCGTGAGCGGTCAGGGGACGGTTATGAGCATTTTCAACTGGAGAGCCCGCAAGGTGGAAGCGCCGGCGGCTGCCACGCCAGCCATGGCCGCAGCCTTGGCGGAAGCATCGCTGCCGCCGGCCTCGTTGCCCGTGCAGGCGCTTGCTGAACCAGCAGCGACCTCATCGGCCGCCGAACCACCGGCTACGCCCGAACCTGTCGTGCCCGCGCTGCCCGCTTTGGACACCGCTCCGCCGCCCGAGCCTGCTGCGGCCGTTGCGCCTGAACTTAACGTTCTCGAGCCGCTATCCGGACCGGCGTTGGGAGCGACCCCCGCTCCCGATCCCGAACCAGAGCCGATGCTCGAGGCGACACCCGAACCACTCCCGGAAGCTGCGGTCGAGCCCGTCCGGCCGCCGACGCCTGAAGCGGCAGTCGCGGAGCCCCCGCTGGCGGCCATGCCGCCTGAGGCGCCGGACTTCGCGCTTCTCACCGCCGTGGACCAAGTCATGGCCGGCCATCCCACCTGGCCGGAGGACGCCATCCCGGAGCCGCCGCGGCCGAACGACACCGTAGAAGCGACGCTCGTGCTGACACGGCACGGCCAGCCGGCACTGGACCTGCCGATCTCCGCCGAACTGTTCGGCAACATCATCGACAACCTCCCTGACCACCAATCCCTGGAACAGCTCTACGACCTCGCGGCCGAGCATCCGTCAGCGCAGGTCCGCCTGGCCGTAGCGCGCAAGGACCGGTTGGGCGAGGATGCCGTCCGCAAGCTATCCGAGGCGCGGGAATTCTACGTGTTGGAGCGCTTGCTCGCCTCCGACCAGTTCCGCGCCCAGATCAGTCAGGACCGTCTGCTAGCCATCATGGACCTGCACCCGGAACTTGCCCGGGATGTCGCCGGCAGCTACGCGAGCTACCTGAACTGCGCCGCCGGTGCGCTGCTGGCCTATCTCGGCGGCCACCGCGACCCCGGCGTGCGGCTGGCGCTGGTGGAGAACTACAGCGCCAATGCCAGCCTGCTACGCCGCTTCGCCGCAGACCCCGATGCTGGCGTGCGGGCCGCCGCCAAGCGCCGGCTGACCGAAAGCTGATCTGGGTCTGGTAGACTGGCCAACCGGTTACTCAGGTACGATCCCGGCGGACTGCGCCACTTGCTGCCACTGCGGAACCTCCCGCCGCAGCCGCGCTGCCAGCACCGCCGGTTCGCTGAGCAGCAGGCTGGCGCCCAGCGTCGCCATGCGCGCCGCCAACTCACCCTGGCGCAGCGCGGCCATTGCCGCATTGAGTTGGGCGATGACGGAGGCTGGCGTCGCCCGCGCCGCAAACTGTCAATCGGCACGCAAAAGGGACCCCCAATCGGCG